>CANPYG010000067.1 GCA_947588205.1 uncultured Acetatifactor sp.
TCATGCTTTTCTTTTTTGCTTTTCCCGGTACTCCCCCGAGCTGCCCCCGTTTTCCCACCGCGCAGGGGCTTCACGTCCGTGATCTTCGTCTGGCAGATTATGTTCGCGCCGCTGTCCTCCAACGCATACCGAAGCACATCCAGCACAACGGCAGCCTGCTCGCATGTCGGGTACAGGCAGCCGTTTTTTTCTTTGATCAAAAGCCCCAAAGATTCAAAGAAGCGTTTCGTTTCCTCTGTTCCAAACCGCGAGAGACAGGAGGCGATCAAAGCCTTATCGCCTCCATGGTACTCCTCCGCGGACAATGCCTCATTGCCCAGGTTACATTTTCCGTTGCCTGTGACAAGAATTTTCTTTCCTACCCTGTCATTGCCTTCATAGACAGTGACCCGGACGCCCATCCGCGCCGCCGTGACCGCAGCCATCATTCCGCAGGCGCCCCCGCCGATCACCGCAATTTTTTTCTCCATACCGCATTTCCTCCAGCCATGTCCTCCTGAACGGCTCCTAACTGGAATAGCTCTCCAGGAAATTATACAGGCTCTTTTCGTCTGGAATATACATCCAGTTGATCACATCCTGCTGCACCTCATCGGGCAATTCAGTTAGCAGGATATCCGTATTCATATAAACGGTCGTCTTATCCTCCAGATAGACCACCACATAATTATCCTCCACTGCCAGGAAAAAGTCGCTGCCCGGCTGAACATAATCATAATTCATCTGCACGACTACTTTCTCCCTGGAAAAAGACAGCACCTCAAGGCTCACGAAGCCCCGTTCCAGTTCGCTGAGCGGCGGCGCAAGTTCATAGGTATCCATGGCGGTCAGAAATTCTTCCCTGTTCATCCCGATATACTTCTCCGGAAGCCTCCATGTGGTTTCCACAACAGACTGATTGCGCAGGTCCGTCTCCTCCAGCACATAGGCGGTATCAGCGTCCAGCCTTTCTCCCATAGAAAGCACCTCCCAAAAAGCCTCCGCGTCTTCGTCCTCCTGTCCTGCCGCGCCTTCCAGTTCGATTCCATCCTGACCGGTTCCGTCCTCCTGATTCGGCTCCCCCTGCCCGGAGCCGGTCTGACCGGATCCGGGATATCCGTCATTCTGGGGGCTTCCGCCTTCTGAATCCTGTCCTCCTGAATGAACGGCCGCATTATGGGAAAACGCGTTTTCATCGCTTTCCATACCGGTTAAACCGTTTCCCTCCCCGGATCCATCATAGTCCTCATAAATTCCGGAGACATCTCCCGAATCCATAGATATCCCTTGTCCTTTCTCATATACTCTTCCGTCCGATACATCGTACTGATAGGTCTCCTTCGGATAAAAGAAATCCATAAAGACCACTCCGCCCAGAAACCCTACCACCATCATCGTAAAAGGATAAATGAAAAAAAAGCTGAAACCCTTCCAAAATTTCATAGAATACCTCTATCCGCAGTTTCCTCCCAATGGGGATCACTGCTTTTTTCCATAAGTATCAGCTCTTTTTTCCAGAATTATTCAAAAATATGTTATTTTTTGATCAAGGGAGACAGCTCTGACAGCTTTCTAAGAAGCGCTCCCCCAGGCAGAAGCCTGAGCTCCGGCTCACTGAAGCTCCTGAGAAGCAGCTGCGGGGCAAGATAAAACAGGATTCCCAGGACAAGACAGATCAGCAACGCCGCCGCATCGCCCAGAGATTCCCTAAGAGGTTCCGCGAGCAAAAAACAGATCAGACCGGAAAACAGCGCAGACGCCAGGGGCACGGCAATGCCGCCTAGCAGATCCACCCTCATGCGAAGCTGTCCTGCCAGGAAAGCGCCCGTCAGGACACAAAGCACACCCCCTGCCAGAAGACCTGCGAAGCAAAGTCCCGGCACGCCAAGAGCCATCCCGTTTACCAGCACCATAACGCCCATGACAAACACCGCAACAAAGATACCCAGCGCGCCAAGCGCCCAGAGCGTCTTTCCCATATTCATCAATACTCTGATGAAAAACGCCGCCAGACCCACTTCCACTATCAGAAATGCCCCCGTCCGCAGGAGGCGGGTCAGCGTTTCCGCCTGATCTGCCCCGAAAACCTTCCCCAGCGGTTCAGCCATCACTGTAATATATGCTGCCGGGAATAAAGTGTACATCAGACCGATATGAATCCCGATCGCACCCATATCCCTGGCGAAACGGGGTTCCGACCTGCGGATGCCGCTGGCAGCCCTGGCTGCTACCGGGAGCAGGACGATGCCGCACAGCAGGATCGGGAAAGCACACAGTGTCAGATAACCTCCGTAATAGGTCCCGTAATCCCATACGGCCGCTGCCGCGTCCTGCGCCTTTCTCTGATAAAAGATCATGCCAAGCGGAACCGCAATCCTTGCGAGGACATGGATCAGCACAGGAAAGCACATACTGACATAGAACAGCCGTACAGAATCTACAAACCCCTCCGTGCGCTTCAATCCATCCCGGCTTTTTTTGCTGCGTCCGTTTCCGAGGTACAATACCAGTAAAAACACAAAGACCAGGACCTCGGCGATTATCATCGCGGTTGCGAGCCCCGCCGCCCCATACATGGAGGGCATATTCTCATTCAGGAGAAGATTCTCCACCTTTTCCCCGTATCCCTTAAACATTGGCACAAAGATATATCCGAAAGCGATGATCAGAATCTGCCTGAGGAAAGCTGCGGTCACCTGTGGCATCCGGGAACCGTTTCCCTGAAAATCCCCTTCTAAAAGGCTTCCTGCCACCCGAAGAAGCAGGACCGGCGCAAGCAGCCTGATCACAAACGCGCTGTATGGAATCTGGAACAAAGAAGACGCCAGACCGTCTGCAAAGATCAGCAGAAGCGCTGCCCCGAGTATTCCAAGGATCAGCTGCAGCAGCATCACGCTCAGACGCATCCTATCCGCATTTTGATACTGTTCCTTGGTTCTTCTGCTGCGCAGCAGCTTACCAAGAACATCCGGCACGCATTGCACAAGCGCCAGCGCTAAAACCGTAAACGTCTCCACCGCCGCTGCCAGATAAGCGGTTCCATTATTTCCGATCAGTTTACCCATCAATATCAGCATGACGACTCCAAGCATCCTTGCGAATAGCATAAGCTGTCTGCTTCTTACTTCCACTTGGCCCATAGGTTCAATCCTCTCTTGTAATTCCCAGCTCTGCAAGCGCCTTTTCCTGTTTTTCCTCCATGACGGCCGCCTCATCCGGCAGTTCATGATCATAGCCGCACAGATGAAGCATACTGTGGGCTGTCAGAAAGGCAAGCTCCCTCCGGGCGCTGTGCCCGTAGCTATGCGCCTGCTCCTTCACCTTGTCCACGGAAATGATAATATCCCCCAGGATCAGTTCTCCCGTATCGGGGTCAAAATAATCCGCCTCTTCATTCTCATCAATTTCAAAATCGCCGGGCTTTTCAAATTCCCGATTGGGAAAGGACAGTACATCCGTTTCCCGGTCGATCTTACGGTACTCCCTGTTGTAGCCGCGGATTCCCTCATTGTCCGTCAACAGCACATTGACCTGTGCTTCATAGGGACAGGCCTCATCCTCCAATATCTGCAGGGCGACCTGCTCCACAAGCTTCTCCACATCAAAGGGAAATTCCGTATCCGTTTCATTCTCCACATAAAAAGTCATCCCAGGCACCTCTTCTTAACCATTTTCCCTGTCCTGAATCCGGGGCGTCACCTGCCGCTTTGGTCACTATGACCTGCCGCCCCTGCCCCTTCTTCTGTAATCCCCTTCCTGCTTGTCCTGCCTTCCCCCGCGGGCGCTGCGGCTCTTCTCCTTCGACTCATAATCCTCGTAGGCCTTCACAATCTTCTGTACCAGGGGGTGACGCACCACATCCTTGCTTGTCAGATTACAGAATGCGATATCCTCAATCTTCGCCAGCACCCGGCTTGCCACATCCAGCCCGGACTTCGCATCCGCAGGAAGATCCTTCTGGGAGGTATCCCCTGTGATAATGACCTTGGAGCCGAAGCCGATTCTGGTCAGAAACATCTTCATCTGGGCCGGCGTCGTATTCTGCGCCTCATCCAGGATAATATAAGCGTTGTCCAGGGTCCGGCCGCGCATATACGCCAAGGGCGCGACCTCGATCAGACCCTTTTCCATATTTTTCAGAAAGCTTTCCGCGCCCATAATCTGGTACAGGGCATCGTAAAGGGGCCGCAGATACGGATCCACCTTGCTCTGCAGGTCGCCCGGAAGGAAGCCCAGCTTCTCCCCGGCTTCTATGGCCGGCCTTGTCAGGATGATCCTGCCCACCTCATCATTTTTAAACGCCGTGATCGCCATCGCCATCGCCAAGTATGTTTTCCCCGTACCCGCGGGTCCTAAGCCGAACACAATCATATTCCTGCGGATGGCGTCCACATACTGCTTCTGTCCCAGGGTCTTGGGTTTAATGGGCTTACCGCCTACCGTGTGGCAGATCACATCCGTGTCGATCTGCGTCAGTACTCCTTCCTTTTCCTCTTTCCCCATGGTGATCGCATAATCCACATTCTGCTCCTCTATCTCATTTCCCCTTCTTGATATCTCCGTAAGCTGCGCCAGAATATTCCTCACTCTGCGCACATTTTCTTCTTCCCCATTGATCGAGACGCTGCCGTTGCGGTCCACCACACGCACCTGAAAATCCCTTTCCAGCTTCTTCAGGTATGCATCCTGCATTCCAAAAATCTTCTGCATGTGCTCGCTGGGCATTTCCATTTTCTCTGTAACTTCGCTCATGCTTCTCCTATCCCAGATTTTTTCCCTCAAACCGTTTTTCTAACGGGCGGCGGTATCCTCCCCTGGAACCGGCCCTACAACAGTGTCCGCCTGCATGAACGCCCTTTCCCGCACCAGAAGGCTTCCGTTCAGCATCCAAGCGCTGCTGCCCCTTATTATTGTAACATCTTTTTCAATAATTTGTACCCCTTTTTCCTCTAAACTTGAAAAAAATTCATTTATTTTTTCGGAAAGGATCTTCTTTGCCTCCTCCTCCGAGTATGTATACTCCACATTTGAATATTCCCTGTGGGTGATGCTGCCCGCCATGACCGGAATGGAAAGCTTCTGGAATAATACAGGAACCTTTTCCCGTATCACACTGTCATAAACCAGAAAAGGCTGTTCCTCATCCAGCTTCACTTCTATATTCCCTATCCGCAGAAAATATTTCACCTTGGTGCGCCCGGTATATTCCTTTTCAATATGGTCAAAGGGAAGCGTCTCCTCGCAGGTGATGGTATGCTCTATGATAATATCCCCATCCGATGCCACATACTGATATTCCCGCACAGTGGAGTCTTCGTTGAGCACCGGAATCTTCCCCTCCACCAGGACCATCCCCTCCGTCACCTCATCCCCGATGGAAACCTTGGGCACACCGTTTCTTACGATCATGGAAATGATTTTTCCGTCAAAAGGCGCAATCAGGTCTTTTCCCCCCTCCTCCTCTTCCTCGGACAGGATGGGGGGCGTGTCATTTTCCTTGATCTGGATGATAAGCTTTGTGCCGTCCAGCCGCGCAGAAGTCCATGTGACGATCTGGAACTGCCTCCTGATTCCTTTTTCCAGCGCCTCGATATCCAGATCCCTCTTGCGCATTCCCACGGTTACATGGTTCGATTTCAGATAGGACATAAAAATATCCTCTGTGATCTGATAATTGCCCGACAGTTCAATATCCCAGATAAAAAAGGAGGAAAAGATCCAGAAGGAAATACAAAGCAACAGACCAAGGATAAAGATTTTGCGTTTCCATAAAACGGGCACAAAAAAAGGTAGTCCATGTCTTTGCAGAATGACTACCCTGGTCCCCGTTTTGCGCGCGATCGGACGGAGACTGCGAAAGCCCTTTAAGCTGATGTTCATATAATACACGTCCCCTTCCTTGGCGATATCCCAAAGAAGGATATTGCGCATACTGCACAGATTCATGAACCGTTCCGGGGAGAACCCCCACACCCTGATCCGTAAATATCCCTTCAGAAATTGTATCAATGCAATCATGGAAGCCACTCCCTGTCATTCATCTACCAAAATCACAAAAGCACAGATACGCCGCTCCCTACAGGAAGCGCACCGCCGCAATGCAGCCGCTGATCTTCATATCCTCATTAGTATAGTAATCAATGGACAATCTGCTTCCCTCAAAACAAACCTGACAGGTCTTACCCTGAAGCAGAATGGTTTGTCCGGTATATTCCAGAATCCCCCGGTAATTTTCGATCCATGCTTCAGAATTGCCTGTCAGCGTTACACGCAGCGCCCCCATACATACATCCTTGGGAAGCTGCAGGGTTTCCACGATATTTTCTTTTTGTCTTGCCAGTCTGGATGATTTTTTCATAGTTCAGTATATTCCGGGAAGGCAGTCCTTATGAATCCCGTTATCATCCTGTCTACTGGCTACATCATAATCCCCTTAATCAGCTTCGGCTTATCCACCGGCCCCCTGCTGAAATGGTAAGCGTCCAGGAAACGCTTCCTCGCTTCCCTCTCCTTACTCTCGTCGTTTGCATGGAGAATCGCCAGGGGCTCTCCGGCATGGACATAATCTCCGACCTTAGCCTGCAGCACAAGACCTACGGACAGGTCGATCTCAGATTCCTTGGTCTGTCTGCCTCCCCCCAAAAGTAAGGACGCCGTTCCCACCTCATCACAGGCGATATGGGCGATATAGCCGTCGCGGGGCGACAGGACAGGACGCACGATCGAAGCCTTCGGAAGAAGCCCCGGATGATAGACCGCCGCGGCATCCCCTCCCTGCGCCTCCACAAACTGCGCGAATTTACGAAGGGCGCTTCCGTCCTCAATGACGCCCTGCAGCAGCTTCCTGGCCTGTTTCGGATCCTCCGCCTTCCCACCGGCGATCAGCATACAGCTTCCCAGGGTCAGGCACAGCTCCAGGAAATCCTCCGGTCCTCTCCCGCACAGCGTGTCAATGGCTTCCTTCACCTCAAGGGCGTTGCCCACGGCATATCCCAGCGGCTGATCCATATCGGATACCACCGCGATGGTGTTGCGGCCAGCCTGCCTGCCGATCTCCACCATTTCCTCCGCCAGGGCGACGGCGTCCTTTTCCTCCTTCATGAAAGCGCCGCTGCCCGTCTTCACATCCAGGACAATGGCGTCCGCTCCCGCCGCCAGCTTCTTGCTCATGATGGAGCTCGCGATTAAGGACATATTGTCCACCGTGGCCGTCACATCCCGCAGGGCGTAAAGCTTCTTATCCGCAGGCGCCAGGTCGGCGGTCTGCCCCATGATGGCGATACCGATCTCGTTTACATTTCGGATAAAGCGCTCCTCGCTAAGCCCCGTGGTAAAGCCCGGGAAGCTCTCCAGCTTATCGATGGTGCCGCCGGTATGCCCCAGCCCGCGCCCGCTCATTTTGGCAACCGGAATCCCGCAGGCCGCCACCATGGGAGTCAGCGCCAGGGAAGTCTTATCCCCCACGCCGCCCGTGCTGTGCTTATCCACCTTGATTCCCCGGATCCCGGACAGATCCAGCATATCCCCGCTATGAGCCATGGCGAGGGTCAGCTGCAGGGTCTCCTCCTTCGTCATTCCCTGAAAATAAATCGCCATCATCAGGGCGGATACCTGATAATCAGGGATTTCCCCAGAAACATAGCCCCTTATAAAATAATCAATTTCCTCTCTGTTTAAGGAGCCTCCGTTTCTCTTTTTCATGATAAGATCATACATTCTCATCCCAAGACCCTCCATCTGATCCTCTATCTATCTTTCCTATCTATCTTTCCTATCTATCTTTCCATCTATCTTTCCTATCTATCTTTCCATCTATCTATTTTTCTTCTATCTTTCTGTCCTCTATCTCTCCTCTGTCCTCCCACTTCCCCAGCTCCTCCAGGTATTTCCTGCCCAGGGGGCTTAAGGCGGTTCCTTTCCGGATCAGGTATCCGATGGACATGGTTTCCTCAGATTTCAGTCTGACGGCGCGGTACTCAGACCCGTTCAGCTCCTCACAGATGATCCCGGAGCACAGGGTATACCCGTTCAGCCCCACCATCAGATTCAGCATGGTGGCGCGGTCATTGGCCTTGATCAGGCGCTTATATTCATAGGTGCTCAAGACCTCCTCCGCAAAGTAAAAGGAATTATAATTGCCCTGTTCAAAGGACAGGCAAGGATACTCTGAAAGCTCCCCTAAGGCAATTTCTTCCCGCTCCGCCAGGGGATGCCCCTTCCAGAGGTAAACATAGATGCCGCATCTTAATATCTCGTGGAATTCCAAATCATACTCATGGAAAAGCTTGGTCAACACCTTCCTGTTAAAGTCGTTCAGATACAGGATGCCCATCTCACTTTTAAAATTCTTCACGTCCTGGATCACATCATAGGTTTTGGTCTCCCGCACCGCAAATTCATACTCATCCATTCCGAACTGCTTCACCGTTTCGATAAACGCGTTGACCGCAAAGGTATAATGCTGCATGGAAACGCTGAACTTTTTCCTGGCCCTTCCCTTTTCCAGGAAGCGTGCCTCCATCAGGGAATACTGCTCCACAACCTGCCTGGCATAGCCGATAAATTCCTCACCCTCCGGGGTCAGCAGAATTCCCCTGTTGGTGCGCCGAAACAGCTGAATCCCGATCTCCTCTTCCAGCTCCTTTATGGACGCCGACAGGCTGGGCTGGGAGATATAAAGAAGATGGGATGCTTCATTCATGGACTTTGCATTGGCAACGGTTATGGCGTAATTTAACTGGGTGAGAGTCATTTCATGCCCCTTTCAGATTCCAGAAAACTTCAGGTAACCGCGAAGCAGCTATCTTGAGAATAGGTGGAAGACAACATAGACAAAATAAGGGCGACTTGCCACCGCATTGGAGCCCGTTTTTGTCTATGTTGCCTTTCACCGTCGTCAATAGCTGCAGGTTTACCTCACGGCGCAGAAGGCCTCGTCCAGGTCTTCAATGATATCGTCAATATTTTCCGTTCCGATGGAAAGACGGATGGTATTAGGCTTAATTCCCTGATCCAGCAGCTCTTCCTCATTCAGCTGGGAATGGGTGGTGGAAGCCGGATGGATCACCAGGGACTTCACATCCGCCACATTGGCCAACAGGGAGAACAGCTCCAGATTATCGATGAAATCCTTCGCCTTCTGTGCGTCGCCCTTAATCTCAAAGGTGAAGATGGAACCGCCTCCGTTGGGGAAATACTTTTTATAAAGAGCCTGCTGTTCGGGATCGTCGCTGACAGAGGGATGATGCACTCTCTCCACCTGGGGATGGTTCTTCAGATATTCCACGACCTTCAGGGCATTCTCCACATGCCTCTCCACACGCAGGGATAAGGTTTCAAGCCCCTGCAGGAAGAAAAATGCATGGAACGGAGAAATCGTCGCGCCCGTATCCCGTAAAAGGATTGCCCGGATCTTGGTCACAAAAGCCGCAGGACCCACCGCTTTGGTAAAGCTGACGCCATGATAGCTGGGATTCGGATCCACCAGGGAAGCGAACTTTCCGCTGCCCTCCCAGTCGAATTTGCCGCCGTCCACGATTACGCCGCCGATGGTCGTGCCGTGTCCGCCGATGAACTTCGTCGCAGAGTGTACCACAATATCCGCGCCGTATTCGATGGGACGCACCAGATACGGGGTTGCAAAGGTATTGTCAACTGCCAGGGGAATCTTATGCGCATGGGCGATCTTTGCCAGACGCTCAATATCCACCACGTCGGAATTCGGGTTGCCCAGGGTCTCAATAAAAAGCACCTTGGTATTCTCCTGAATCGCCGCTTCTACCTCCTCATAGTGAAAGGGATCTACAAAGGTGGTGGAAATTCCGTACCCCGGCAGGGTATGCGCCAGCAGATTGTAGGTTCCGCCATAGATATTCTTGGCGGCCACAATATGGTCGCCCGCCTGGGCGAGATTCTCAAAGGTATATGTAATCGCAGCAGCTCCCGACGCCACTGCCAAAGCGGCCACGCCGCCCTCTAAGGCAGCGATCCTTTTTTCAAAGACATCCTCTGTAGGATTGGTCAGCCTTCCGTAGATATTGCCCGCATCGCTCAGGTTGAACCTGGCTGCTGCATGCTCGCTGTTGCGAAAAACATAGGAGGACGTCTGATAAATGGGAACCGCCCTTGCATCGGTCACAGGATCTGGTTGCTCCTGCCCCACATGGAGCTGAAGGGTTTCAAATTTTAAATTTCTTTCCGCATATGGTTTCTTGCTCATAATCAACCTCTTTCCGCAGGGTCTGCCTGCTCTTTTTTGATTGAAAAGGGAAAGCTTGGATTCTATCCAAATACCGCTTTTTCCCTTCGCTGCATTTTAAGCATACAGGCATCTTACCATAGCGCTTTGTATTTGTCTAATACATGATATCACATGTTGGTTATAGGTTCAAGCTATAACTGAAAGATTCTTCTGGAAGAGCTGCATAACCGATATGTTCCGCCGGAAAAGCGTCAAATCCGAACATCAAAAAGATACCGGAAGCGGACGCCTCCGGTATCTTTAACCTAATAATAAAAGCTCTAAATTCCTTATTTATCCAGCTGAGAGGTGCAATGAGGGCATCTTACCGCATCAATTGCGATCTCGCTCTTACAGAAAGGACAAATCTTTGTCGTGGGAGCTGCGGGCGCAGGCTCTTCCTCTTTTTTCTTAAATTTATCATTGAGTGTGTTCAATCCCTTCACAATGCAGAAGATCACCAGGGCAGTGATCAGGAAATGGAGTACTGCGGTAATGAAGTTGCCGTATGCCAGAACCGGCGCTTCCTCGCCGCTTCCAAGCTTTATGACCAGATTGGAAAAATCAGTTCCTCCGAAGATTCCCAGAATGGGGGTCAGGATATCCTGATTCAAGCTGGTGACGATAGAGGTAAACGCGCCGCCCACGATTACGCCGACAGCCATATCCATCACGTTGCCGCGTAAAATAAATTTCTTAAATTCTCCGATAAATCCATTTGCTTTCGCCATATGTTCCTCCTGTTCCTTCCCTTCACGGGGAAGCCTCGTTTCGTATATGATAAAGTATAGCAGACTTATGGACAGGAATCAATCCCCAAATCCAGCCCTGATCACTTCTCGCGTCCGGCTCTGATCCCTTCCTCTGCCCGGTCTGATCATTCCCTCTGTCCGACTTTGATCACTTCCTTTGTCCAGTCCTGATATGCCTTATCCAGGGAAAAACGTTCCTCTATCCCTTCCGTCAAAAGCACCCTTTCATCCTCCGTGACCAGGATCATATCGAAATCCTGACGCTCCCGCCAAAAATTGACCGCTTTCTCAGCGCCCATCACATACAGCGCAGTGGAAAGGGCATCGCAGAGCTTTCCTTCCCTTGCGGCCACCGTCACCGACAGCAAACCGTTTTCCACCGGATAACCTGTGTCCGGGTCAATAATATGCCCGTACTGCTTTCCGTCCTCGCCGGTAAAATACCTCTCATATGCGCCCGACGTGACAACGGCAGCGTCCGATACCATGAGGCTTCCGAAAACAGCATCTGAATAAGGCGCCCGAAGGCCCACCTTCCATTCGGTGCCATCGGGCTTTCTGCCTATTGCCTGAATATTCCCTCCGATATCCAGCAAGGCAGAGGTAACGCCTTCCTCCGCTAAAAGCTCCGCCAGCAGATCTCCCGCATATCCCTTACCTACGGCTCCGAGGTCGAGCATCATCCCTTCCGGAAGGCATATCCCTCCCTCGGTCAGCACTGCCTTTTCATATCCTGTCCGCCCCAAAAGAGCGGCAAGCGCTTCCTCAGACGGGATGCGGTATTCCCCTGTGGTAAATCCCCATGCGGTGAGCACCGGATAAATCGTGGGCTCTAGGGCTCCGTCCGTCTCCGCCGCCATTTTCAGGGCAAATGCGACCAGTTCCTCCGTCGCCCGACTGATCTCTACCGGCCTGCCTTCACTGTGGTTGACCGCATAGATCTCGCTTTCCGTGTCCGTCACGGACCACAGCTTTTCCAGCCCAAGGACCTGCTCCTTCGCTTCCGCAAGGGCTTCTTCTGCGTTTTCCCCATAGACCGTAAAGGTCATAAAGGTATCCATCGCAAGAAAGGTCTCCCTTGCGGGCTCCCGGTACTGCATATTGCCGCAGGATGTCAAAACAAACAGGATACATAAGCCTGTCAGACCCATCCGCATGGCGTTATATATGATCCTCCGCATTCTGCTGATCACTTATCCAAGCTTCGGCAAAGACGCGGCCGCAACAGACTGCCCGACACGGCGGCTGGACTCATCGGGAATATGAAGCTTACAGCTCTCTGCAAGCTCCGGGAATTCAGCCTCCAGCACTTCCCTCGCGCGCCCTAACAGGATCTCTCCGCCCTTCCCGGAGGTGACACGTCCCATGATCAGGACGTGCTTCATCTGATAAAATTCCGCATAATAACCCAGGGCATAACCGAAGTAGCAGCCGATGGTATCGTAAATCTTCGCCGCCCTTTCATCGCCCTGCTCCATCAGCTTCTGCACCACCTTAAGCTTCTCCGCCGGAGTCAGGGATTCGTCCAGTTCAATCCCTGCAGCAGGGGCAAGCTTGATGACGGCATCCTGGGAGAAATATTTCACGCCGCAGCCATAATCCCCGGACCACTCATCCACCATGGCGTTTTCACAGAAGTCCACCGGCGCAAAAGCCAGCTCGCTGAGCCACCCCGTGATGTTGCCGTCCGCATCCACATAGCCGGCCGCCTCGGAGGTGCCCATGGCGACGCCGAATACACAGTTATCATTCAGATCCATCGCGCCTGCAAGGGCGGTTACATCCCCGTCGTTGGCAACCTCAATAGGAATCTCATGCCCAAGCTCTTCGCTCAGCTTCTTCGCCACATCCATGTACATGGTCTTCACATGCTTTTCAAAATCCTCCGGGGATACCTTTAAGAAAAGGGAAGCTACCATGATCTTGTTGTCAATATACACGCCGGCAGAAGATACGCCGATGGCGTCTACCCGGGGCATATGCTCCGCGGCGGTCTTCATCGCGGCATAGATCCCGTCAAAATGATATTGGGGATCCGGATTGACCTTAGGCAGCCATACCACCTCTTCCGAATACACGGATTCCCCGTCCACTACAGCGGAAACCTTTCTATCCGACCCGCCCGCGTCAAAGCCGATCCGGCAACCGTCCAGATGCCTGCCCACAGGGGCTGCGGTGCTGATATCCACAGGCGCCTCCTCCAGGGGAACCGAAACCACCTCAAAGGTTTCCTCATATACATTTTCCATAAAATGAAGGTCAAAATCACGGTAACCTCCATCCGTATAGGCTTCCTTGATCCGCTTTGCCACCTGGTCTGCCCCGGCGATGATGATCTTATAGCCGCCAGCCACCCAGAGCATGGTCTTGGCGATTCTCTCCACAAAGCGGTAATTCTCCTCGTCGTGTCCCGTTCCTTCCGGGAATATCCTGGTACGGTAGGTTGTAACAGCGCCCTTGTTGCGCTGTACACCGATTACGACATCCTGTCCATTTTCCTTCGTCGCTTCCCTCATTTCCCGTACCTTCAATGCCATCGGGGCAAACTGCGGATCAAGGACAGCCTTTACTTTCAGTTCCATTTTGTTTTCCTCCCTGTCTGATTTATTTTGTTGCGTTTTGTTACTGCCAGACTTACCATGACCTCAAAATAACATATTCAACATTTGTTGTCAATAATAAACCAGAATTGTTAACAAATCTACCACTTCTCCCTTAAAAGGAAGTCATTTGAACAGGAAATCATACCATTAAAAAAGGCATAGCACACCGCTATGCCTTAATCATTAAATACAAGTTTACACCACTAAGTTCAAAGTTCACACCACAAATTCACACCGCCAGGTTCACACCGCCGCGATCAAAAAGGAGATCCCCAGAAACACAAGCCCTGTCACAAAGAAGGCCAAATAACCTCTCCCCTGTCTGCTGCGCTGCTCCCTTTTACGGTTGGTATATTCATACAGATCCTTGTCTCTCCTGTCGGAGCGCAGCGTAGAGAAGCCATAGCCTATCGTATCAAAGGCTCCGGCCCTTATGACACAGGAAAACATCCCCAACAGGATGGAGACGCCGCCCGCCACGCTGAACGCATCCACATAGTAGATTTTCAAGTCAAAGCCCTTGAGCAACAACACAAGAATCGTCAGACCCACATTCACAAGAAGGGCGGCCGCATATCTTTTCCAGAATCCCATCGTTATGCATCCCATTCCTTCAGGTACTTCTCGTACTCAGCATTGTTGCAGTACACGAAGTGATCCTTCTTAAGCTCCCTTAAGCTCGGCTCGTCGCCATGCCCATAATCATGAACCTTTTCAGGCTCATACAGAATACGCTGTCTTTTCCTTTCCGACCTGGGATTCGGCTTAGGGATGGCGGAAAGCAGCGCTTTCGTATAGGGATGGGTGGGATGGGCAAACAGCTCCGCGCTGGAAGCCTTCTCCACCACCTTGCCAAAGTACATAACCACGATGGTATCGCAGAAATACCTTACCACAGAAAGGTCATGGGCAATGAAAATAATGGACAGGTTCAACTCCTCCTGCAGTTCGTTCAGAAGGTTGATCACCTGGGCGCGGATGGACACATCCAGGGCGGAAATAGGCTCGTCGCAGATCAAAAGCCTGGGATTCATGATCAGTGCCCTGGCAATGCCGATTCTCTGCCTCTGGCCGCCGGAAAACTCATGGGGATAACGGGAGGCATGCTCCTCCACAAGCCCTACCCGGTTTAACATCTCCACTACCTTTTGATGGTTTTCCTCCTTATTGCGGAAGCCCTGGATCCGCAGTCCCTCCTGAATGATATCCTCCACCGTCATACGGGGATCCAAGGAATCCACCGGATCCTGGAAGATCATCTGGATCTCGTTCAAAAGCTTTCTGCTGGTATGTTCATTGTCATATTTGATCTGCTTGATCTTCTCGGTCTGTTCCTTTTTAATGGCGTCCAGCCTGGCGCTGATGGCGGCCACAGCCTGATCCGCTTCCTCCTTAAGCTTGGAAGCCTTAGTCTGGTAATCCGCACTGCCCTTATCCAGGGCGGCGATATCCTGCTCCAGCTTTTCTTTAATCTCCTTGATCTCCTGATTGCCGCGGATCCTCGACCACTTGATCTCCTTTTTGTTCCACCTGTTGCCCGCGCTGATCCGCACGCCCTTATAATAGACCGCGCCTGAGGTAATGTCATAAAGACGGATGATACTCCGTCCGGTCGTCGTCTTGCCGCAGCCGCTCTCGCCCACGATGCCGAGGCATTCTCCTTCCTTGATGTCAAAGGAAACGTCGGACACCGCTTTCAGCTTCTGACGGTTGATTCCCTTTCCGAAAAAGAAGAACTGCTTCAGATGCCTGACGGAAAGAATGACGCCCTCTTCCCGAAGTTTAGGCTTCTGCTTTACCTTCGGGTTGATATTATACTTTTTATTAAATTCCTCATCCACAGGATTTCCCGCGTACTGGTTATTCGTCTCGCTCATCTTTTCCTCCATTTTCCTTGCGCCTGCGCTGGCTTCGCACACTTTTCCCCCATATCTTCTGTCCAGGGAACTAGAGCTTCCATGTGCTGCACTGGCTTCCTTTATGCATCCTCTTCCAGGGAAATCCGGATTCGTTCGCTTACGATCTTCGGCATTTCCACTTTAGGCGCATGAGGATCCAAAAGCCAGGTGGCAGCATAGTGCGTATCGCTGATCTTGAACATCGGAGGCTCTTCCCTGTAATCGATATTCATGGCATATCTGCTTCGGGCGGCAAACGCATCCCCTTTCGGCGGATAAATCATATTCGGAGGCGTACCGGGAATCGCTTCCAGCTTTTCCTTGCTGTCCACGTCCGGGATGCTGGAAAGAAGTGCCCAGGTATAAGGATGTTTGGGATCGTAGAAGATCTCCTCGGCAGTGCCGTACTCTACGATCTTGCCGGCGTACATGACAGCCACCCTGTCCGCCATATTGGCCACCACGCCGAGGTCGTGTGTGATGAAAATACAGGAAAGATCCCTCTCCGCCTTAATCCTGTTGATCAGCTCCAATATCTGGGCCTGAATGGTCACGTCTAACGCCGTCGTAGGCTCGTCGCAGATCAGGATCTCCGGAGAAGCCGTCAGGGCGATGGCGATTACGATACGCTGCCTCATTCCGCCTGAAAACTCGAAGGGATACTGCTTGAAGCGCCTCTCGGGCTCAGGGATGCCTACCTCGCG
>CANPYG010000068.1 GCA_947588205.1 uncultured Acetatifactor sp.
AAGCGGCCTGTACAAAGGCTATCAAGAAACCGGTATCCTATGGTGTGATCGCCAACCCTCATCCTGAGATCGTGCGTCTGGTGCATCTGAGCGCCAGCCGGTTCAGGAATGTGGAAGAGCTGGAACAGGATTTATGACCCGAAAAGTGGAAGAGCCGGAGTAAGGGCGTTAGCCCGGAAATGAGGGAATCAGATGGCGGAGAGTAAAGGAACCCCTAAAAAGGCAGTAACTGCAGCGAACCGTGTCCGCGCAGCGAAGTCGGCGTCCGTAACTGCAAAGAAAACAGCAAAAGCAGACGGAACAGCCGTAAATAAAGCAACTGAACAAAATGAGCATATGGCAGGCATACAGCTGCAGACAGCGGAGACGCCTGCGACAAAGAAGGAGGAAAAAAGAATGGCACAGGAAGCATTAGGAATGGTGGAAACAAGAGGACTCGTTGCAGCGATCGAGGCAGCGGATGCAATGTGCAAATCCGCTAACGTTACCCTGATCGGCACAGAGAAGATCGGTTCCGGTCTTGTTACCGTTATGGTACGCGGAGACGTAGGCGCTGTGAAGTCTTCTGTTGAGAGCGGCAGGGCCGCAGCAAGCAAGCTGGGCGAACTGATCGCTACCCATGTAATTCCTAGACCTCACAATGACGTTGAGATGATTCTGCCCCATATTCAGTAATCGTTTAAACGTTAAGAGGGAAAGGAGCCTGCCGTGAAAACGGCAGCGCCGGTAAGCAGCGTTGGAAAATAGCGGGATGGTTCCGGATGCGGTAAGGCGTTCCGGAAGCATCCCGGAGGCTTCCGCACTTTTTTTACTTGCGGCGTTAAGGCGCAAAATGTTAGAAGCTTGTGGGGCGAGGAGCATTTGCTCCGGCATTTCGAAGAGAAACAGGATGGCAGCATCCGGAAGCAGGTGACAAATTGGAAACGAGAGAGATCGAATTTATCACAAAAGCGGTGATCGCCGCGCTGGAAAAACAGAACTCTAATGAAAAAGGCTATGTGGTGCCCGTAGGGGTGTCCGCGAGGCATGTGCATCTGACACAGGAGCATGTGGAAGCGCTTTTCGGGGAGGGTTATCATTTAACGAAGAAAAAGGATCTTATGGGCGGCCAGTTCGCTTCTAATGAAATGGTGACGCTGGTGGGCTTAAAGCTCCGCGCAATAGAGAATGTAAGGGTGCTCGGTCCGGTGAGGAAGGCGTCCCAGGTGGAGATTTCCGCTACAGATGCCATCAAGCTTGGGATTAAGGTTCCTGTCAGGGAATCCGGCAATATTGCCGGCAGTGCGCCCATCGCCATTGTTGGACCCAAGGGGGCTCTTTATCTGAAGGAGGGCTGCATTGTAGCGATGCGGCATATCCATATGTCCCCTGCAGATGCCCTGGCGGCCGGCGTACATGATGGGGATATTGTGTCCGTGAAAGCGGATAACGAGAGGGGCACCATTTTCAATCAGGTAAAAATCCGTGTGGATGAGGCCTTTACTCTGGAAATGCATATCGACACGGACGAGGCCAATGCCAGCCAGATCGCGACAGGCGATACCGTGACGATCATCCGGAAATAGTAGGAACGGGAAAATCATAAACAGCTATCCACAGGGAAGGGTCTTTCAGAACAGCGTGGAAGGGTGGTGCAGATATGGTTGTAGGCAAGGTGGTGGGCAGTATCGTGTCCACGCGCAAGAATGAGAATTTAGTTGGCAATAAATTTATGATTGTGGAACCGGTGCCCAGCATGAAGGGCGAAGGAGGTTCTTTTGTTGCCATTGATAATATTGGGGCGGGAATCGGCGAATATGTGCTGGTAGCGCGCGGCAGCGCGGCGAGGATTGGCTGCGGCGTGGAGAATTCGCCTGTTGACGCCGCTATTGTGGGTATTATCGACGACCCCACGGGGTTAGATTAAATGCCCGATTGGCCGGTAAATCCCGGATTAGCCGATCAATGCCGGACCGGTCGGTAAATGCCGGATCGGTAAATATCGGTGGGAAAAGATGATTAAGGCTCCAGAATATGACGGAGAGTAAGCTATGACAGTAGAAGAATTAAGCCAGATCATTCGAGAGAATGGAATTGTCGGCGCCGGAGGCGCCGGTTTTCCTACATATGGTAAAATAGATAAGCGTGCCAATACCATTCTGCTGAACTGTGCGGAATGTGAACCGCTTCTCCGCCTGCATAGACAGCTTTTGCGGGATTGTGCGGAAGAGATCGTCCGTACCTTTGCCATGATGGCGGATGTGCTGGAGGCGGAGGAGGCCATTATTGGTGTTAAGGAAGGATATAAGAGCACGATTGAAGCGTTGGGGCACTATGTTCCGAATTACCCGAAGGTGAGGATACAGCTCCTTCCGGGGGCATATCCCATGGGGGATGAGGTAGTGCTGATCTACGAGGCCACAGGCAGGGTGATTTCCCCCGGAGGTCTGCCAATTGAGGCAGGGGTGGCGGTTTTCAACGTGGAAACAGTGTATAATGTGTATAGAGCGGTGGATAAATCCTTGCCTGTTGTTGATAAAGTAATATCCGTTGTAGGCGAGGTGGAAAATCCTATTACGGTGAGGGTCCCGCTCGGTACCTCCCTGAAGGAAGTTGTAGGGATGGCCGGCGGAGAGAAACGGAGCGGGGAATCAGAAACGGACGAACAGAGTCTGGTATACCTGGTAGGCGGCCCCATGATGGGGCATATCGGCAGCCCCTATGATCCGGTGACCAAGACCACCAATGCGGTTCTGGTGCTGCCCAGGACGCATCCGATCATACAGTCCAAGCTCATGCCTGCTTCCATAGGGATGAAGCGTGCGGCTTCCTCCTGTTGTCAGTGTGAGACCTGTACGGATCTGTGCCCCAGGCATAATCTGGGCCATCCCATAGAGCCCCATCGTTTTATGCGGGCTATGAGCAATCATGATTATGGGGATCTGGATGCTTTTATGAATCTGTTTTTCTGCAGCAGCTGCGGATTGTGTGAGTTGTTTTCCTGTCCTCAGGGTCTCTCACCCAGGACATTGATCGCCGACTGCAAAGACGGTCTGCGCAGGGCGGGGCTCAAAGCGCCTAAGGGCGTTGTGCCTTCTCCCGTGAAGGAATCCAGGGAATACCGCCGGGTGCCCGAAAAGCGGCTGGAAGCAAGACTTGCCCTGACAAAATATGAGACAAAGGCTCCCCTTGACAATGAAGTCCGGCCGGTGAAAAAAGTAAAAGAGCTGTTTTCCCAACATATCGGCGCGCCGACGGTCTGCTCTGTGAAAAAGGGCGATAGAGTCACCCGCGGTCAGGTGATCGCCGAAGCAGCCCAGGGCTTAAGCGTTCCAGTTCATGCCTCCATTTGTGGAGTGGTGACGGCGGTGACGGACAAATATGTGGAGATCACTGCGGAGGCGTAAAGTGCCCGGGCATGTTCAGGATAACCGAAGGGGATCTGCTGCGGCTGATCCGGGATGAGCATGATTGCACAATGACCCATGATTAAGACGCCGCTGCGGGCGGCAGAATGAGAGGAAATATGGGAAAAGCGATTGGAATGATAGAATTTAAGACCGTTTCCGCCGGCGTGACTGCAGCGGACCGGATGGTGAAAACCGCTTCGGTGGAGTTGCTTGAGGCGCAGGTGGTATGCCCCGGCAAATATATCGCACTGATCGCCGGGGAGTTGAGCGCGGTGAGAAGTGCAGTGGATGCAGCGGAGGCAATCTATGAGGAGCAGTTTATAGACAGCTTTGTGCTGGGCAATCCTCACGAGAGCCTTTTCCCGGCTATTTACGGAACCACCCGCGTGGAGAATGTGAGTGCCCTGGGAATCCTGGAAACCTTTGACGCGGCATCCATTATCGTTGCGGCCGATGCCGCCGCGAAGACCGCCATTGTGGATCTGATCGAGATGCGGATTGCCAAGGGTATGTGCGGTAAGTCATACTTT
Organism: uncultured Acetatifactor sp.; assembly: GCA_947588205.1. Classification (GTDB taxonomy): domain Bacteria; phylum Bacillota; class Clostridia; order Lachnospirales; family Lachnospiraceae; genus Acetatifactor. The sequence continues at coordinate 3,920 of CANPYG010000068.1, forward strand.
TATATTACCGGGGAGGTGGCTGCGGTAGAGGCTGCCATTGAGCGCGCCAAGGCTGCGGTTGCGCCTAAGGGGATGTTCCTGGATTCTTCCGTCATCGCGCACCCGGACGAGCAGATATGCAGGTCGATCCTGTGATAGACTCAGCTGGTATCGGGCATGAAAAATCATGAATAGTGGTATATTCACAAAAAATATTCTCAAAAATATTTGTAAAAATGTTCGCAAATAAAAATAGATTCAAAAATGTAGTGGTTATATGGCGAGGGGTTGCCTGGAAAGAGAGGTCAGGGCATGTTAGCGCTGGAGAGAAGGAACCTCATCCTGGAGAAGCTGCAGGATGAGAAAAAAGTGGTGGTCAGCGAGCTGAGTTCCCAGTTCGGGGTATCGGAGGAAACCATACGGAGAGATCTGGAGAAGCTGGAGAAGGAAGGTCTTGCCACGAAGAGCTATGGCGGGGCGGTCTTAAACGAGAGCACCAGCATCGACATGCCCTTTAATGTACGCAAGAAAGCCAATGTTCCGGGCAAGCAGAAGATCGCAGAGCTTGTAGCAGCCAGGGTCCATGATGGAGACCACATTATTTTGGATGCCAGTTCTACCGCGGTATTCATTGCAAAGGCCATTAAGGACAAGGAGAACCTGACGGTTATCACCAATTCCATAGAGATCATCATAGAGCTGTCTGATGTATCCGACTGGAACATCATCTGTTCCGGTGGAAGTCTGCGGGAAGGCTACCTGGCGCTGGTGGGGCCCAAGACGGTGGAAGGCTTTAGCAGCTTTAATGCGGATAAAGCGATTCTTTCCTGTAAGGGAATCGATCTTGTAAAGGGTGTTACGGATGGAAATGAGATGTTTTCCCAGGCGAAGCAGGTGATGATGCAGTCCGCCAGGGAGACCATTCTGGCGGTCGACAGCTCCAAATTTGACCGGATTGCTTTTGCAAAGCTCTGTGATGCAGGCGCGATGGATACTGTTATAACGGATCGCAGACCGGATGACAGATGGCTGTCCTTTTTCGAAGGCAACCATGTGGAATGCGTGTATCCGGAAGGGTAAAGCGGAAAGCTTTTGCGGCGTGATATTATTTCCGAAAAACTACTTGACAAATCATCTCCTTATGCACTAGAATCATTCTACAACCTCTGTGAGTCCTGATGAACATGTGGGTTTCATCACAGGCCGCAGATTATAGTAAACGACGAAGAAGAGGATCAGTACGGATAAAAAGCATTCCAGAGAGAGGAATGGATGGGAAGGACAGGGCAGCCGAAGGGCGGCCGCAATGTCCGGAGAGCCCGTCCTGGCTGCGAGTCCTTATGCCCTATATCCCGAACCTGCCTCGGAGTCCTGCATGAAAAGCTTGATTTCCCGATTATAATTGTTTATTATTGCCTCGCCGGAATTCCTGTTTATAAGGGCGCGGCAGAACGGAATCGGCAGAAATGCGGCGTAACACCGGCGTTAACGGTAAGATGAGATGAATGTGACAGCCCCGTTCTGCAATCTGCGGAAGGCGCTCATGCACATTAATTAGGGTGGCAGCGCCGAGCCTTCGGTCCCTTTTACAGGGATGGAGGCTTTTTTTATTGGAAAAGGAAAGCCCGCCGCCGGCAGACAGGGAAGGTGCGGAAGATGTTCCATCCCGTTCGCCAGGTGATATTTTCAGGCAATATCAGGAAGAGAATGTGTATGATGCATAAATTTATGCAGAGAAAAATATTGATTTCATGAAGAAAAGGAGAGAAGCAATGGCAGACAAGAAGATGGTTGAAGCGATTACCTCCATGGAGGTGGATTTCGCGCAATGGTACACGGATGTGGTGAAAAAAGCCGAGCTGATCGACTATACCAGCGTCAAGGGATGTATGGTCATCAAGCCCGCAGGGTATGCGATCTGGGAGCTGATCCAGAAGCAGCTGGATGCGCGGTTCAAAGAGGTTGGGGTGGAAAACGTTTACCTTCCCATGTTCATCCCGGAGTCCCTGCTCCAGAAGGAGAAGGATCATGTGGAGGGTTTTGCGCCGGAAGTGGCATGGGTGACCTATGGCGGCCTGAATCCTTTGCAGGAGCGCCTTTGCGTCAGACCTACCTCCGAGACCCTGTTCTGTGATTTTTATAAAAATGATATTCATTCCTATAGGGATCTGCCCAAGGTATACAATCAGTGGTGTTCTGTCGTCCGCTGGGAAAAGGAAACCAGACCGTTCCTTCGTTCCAGGGAGTTCTTATGGCAGGAGGGGCATACCGCCCATGCTACCGCAGAGGAGGCGCAGGAGCGCACGATCCAGATGCTGAATGTTTATGCGGATTTTTGTGAAGAAGTCCTGGCGATCCCGGTGATCAGGGGTCAGAAGACCGATAAAGAGAAATTTGCAGGAGCCGTATCCACCTACACCATCGAGGCGCTGATGCATGACGGCAAGGCCCTGCAGTCCGGTACCAGCCACAATTTTGGGGATGGTTTTGCCAAAGCCTTTGGAATCCAGTTCGCCGACAAGGACAATACCCTGAAATATGTGCACCAGACATCCTGGGGCATGTCGACCCGTATCATCGGTGCGATCATTATGGTGCATGGCGATAACGAAGGGCTGGTGCTTCCTCCCAGGGTGGCGCCTATCCAGGTCTGCATTATTCCGATTCAGCAAAAGAAGGAAGGCGTGCTGGATAAAGCGTATGAGCTGCGCGACAGGCTCAAGGGCAGCTTCCGCGTAAAGGTGGATGACAGCGACAAGACGCCGGGCTGGAAATTCTCAGAGGCAGAGATGAGGGGCTATCCGATCCGCATTGAGATCGGGCCTAAGGATATAGAAGCGAATAAATGTGTGATTTGCCGCAGGGATACCAGGGAAAAGATCGAGGTTGACCTGGATGAACTGGAGGGTAAAACGGAGGAAATCCTTGAGACGATCCAGAAGGAGATGCTTGAGCGCGCAAGGCTCCACCGCGACGCCCACACCTATACGGCGGTCACAATGGAAGAATTTGAGAAAATTTTCAATGAGAAGGCCGGTTTCGTGAAGGCGATGTGGTGCGGCGACCAGGCCTGCGAGGATGTGATCAAGGAAAAGCTGAGCGTAACCAGCCGCTGTATGCCTTTTGTCCAGGAGCACCTCAGCGACACCTGCGTCTGCTGCGGAAAACCTGCGAAAAAAATGGTTTACTGGGGCAGGGCGTATTAAAGCCTGCGTGGAAAGCAGAAGCAGCCTGGAAAAGCAAAGGTGGGAAAGGCTGTCAGGCTCAAGCACATGTTTGGACAGAAAGGTCTGCCTGCGCGGAAAGCTGCAGGGACAGAAGAATCGGTGTAAGCGGTAAATAGTGATAAAACTGTAAAAGCATATTTTTAAAAGGATGTAGTAGATGAAACAAAATAAAGATTTGCTTCATGGCCCCATAGCGAGAACCCTGTTTTTATTCGCACTGCCCATTTTAACGGGAAATCTGTTCCAGCAGTTTTATAATATGGCGGATTCCGTGATCGTGGGGCGTTTTGTGGGAGAAAATGCATTGGCGGCCGTAGGCGCGTCCTATGCGCTGACAACCGTGTTTATTTCTGTTGCTGTAGGCGGCGGCATCGGCGCAAGCGTGCTGACAAGCCGTTATCTGGGAGCCGGGGATTATCAGAATCTCCGGCTTTCTGTCAATGTCTCCCTGATATCCTTTTTGGTTTTCAGCGTCCTGCTGGGGAGCGGGGGCTTCTTTCTGAGCCCGGCTATCCTGAGGGCGCTGGATACACCGGCTGCGATACAGGAGCAGGCGGTGGAATACCTCAGAATTTATTTCCTGGGTCTGCCCTTTTTATTTATGTATAATGTCCTGAGCGCCACCTTCAATGCGCTGGGAAGGTCACGGATCCCGCTGTATTTCTTGATTTTTTCTTCCCTTTTAAACGTCGGTCTGGATCTGTTCATGGTGCGTGTGCTGGAGCTTGCGGTTGCCGGCGTGGCGATAGCCACGGTAATTGCGCAGGGAATTTCGGCGATCTTGTCCTTTTTTGTGCTGATGCGCCTGCTTCGGAAGGATTGCGGAGAGGTCAAGGCGCCCCTTTTTGAACTCCGGTATTTCCAGAAAATGCTTCGGATCGCCGTTCCATCCATTCTGCAGCAGTCCATTGTATCCATTGGCATGATGCTGGTGCAGTCGGTGGTAAATGGTTTTGGGGAGGCTATGCTGGCTGGGTTCTCCGCCGCCATGCGCATAGAAAGCATCTGTGTGGTCCCGCTTTCCGCCATGGGAAACGCGGTCTCCACCTTTACGGCCCAGAATCTGGGTGCAAAACAGGTTGACAGGGCGGAAAAAGGATATCGTGTCAGTTACTTACTCATTTTTGCTTTTGCATTTCTCATTATGGTCGTCCTGGAGTTTTTCCACACGCCCATCATCAGAAGCTTCCTGGGGGAGGACGGCACCGCCCAGGCGCTTGCGACGGGTACAGGTTACCTGAAGTTCCAGGGATTTTTCTTCATCCTTTTAGGTTTAAAAATGTGTACTGACGGTATACTGAGGGGAGCGGGGGATATGAAAATATTCACCCTTGCTAACCTCACAAACCTGGGAATCAGGGTCTCCTTTGCGCACATCTTTGCACCCATCATGGGAATCCAGGCAGTGTGGATCGCGGTTCCGGTGGGCTGGTTCGCTAATTATATCATTTCCTTCATCAGATACCGCACCGGGCGCTGGAAGCAGACTGTCGCGTAGCTGCCGTTATATGGGATCGCCGGAAGGGCTGCTTTTCCTGTCTGGTTGGACAGCAACTCGGCAATGAAGTGTTATGTATTTCTAAGGAGAGCTTAGTGAAGCTTGTCAAGCATTTCTAAGGAAAGCTTTGACAGATTATGTCAGAAGGTTTATAATGGATACAGTCTGAGAACCAGGTTTACATTGTTATAGAGAGGTGATAACAATGAGAGACAAATTAAAGAAAAGCAGGCTGTCTGGCGCATTTAGAATTGCTTTTTGGGGAATACTTGCTGTGACCCTTTTGGGCGGAACGGCATTCGCGAAGAAGGTACAGGCGCAGGAGAATATTTTTAGCCAGGAGGAGCTGGAATATGTCGCAGGGATGGATCCCTTAAAGGTTGGATATGTTCCGGGCAGAATACCCATATCCTTCCGGAATGGGGACACAGGAGAGCTGGACGGCGTTTCCAGGAAGATTTTTGACAGGATTGCAGAGATCAGCGGCTTGAAGTTTGAATATGTTGAGCTGCCTTACGGTTCTGTGACGTATCAGTATCTCTGGGATCAGGGCTATGATCTGGTGACAAGCGTGGAATATAATGAAGCGAACCTGCACGCGTCGGGCATCCTTATGAGTCAGCCCTATCTGATCAGCAGAAAGGTGATCGTTGGACGCAGTGATCTCAGATTCAACAGAAGCGATAATTTAAAGGTAGCTGTGGCGACGGGCTCCCAGACTCTGAAGGGGGTGCTGAAGGAGCACTATCCTTCCTTTGATATTTTAGATTATGACACAATAGAGGATTGCTTCGAAGCTGTGAGAAAACAGGAGGCAGATTTGCTGATCCAGAATCAGTATGTGGCGGAGTATCTGCTTTCTAAGCCGATTTATGAAAAGCTGCAGGTAATTCCGGTGGAGGGGTTTGATGACGAGCTGTGCTTTTCCGCGGTCACTCCCTTGGGCGAAGGGGATGAAGAGCAGTGGGCTGAAAGCAAGATAGTCATTGAGATCATCAATAAGGCGATCGGACAGATGACCGATGAAGAGGTCGCCAACATTATGATCATGGCGACAATGGAGAATCGTTACCAATATCAGCTGTCGGATTTCCTGTATCGTTATCGGTATTCCATTGCGTTTATTTCAATAGTGTTTGTTATCCTGGTCACTGTGATCTGCGTAAGCATCCGTTTCTATTTAAAGACCACAAAGACGCGGGCGGAGACACAGGCAAGGGAGCATTTCCTTTCTACCATGAGCCATGAAATCCGTACCCCGCTCAATGGACTGATCGGACTCAATTATCTGATGATGCAGAATCTGGAGCACCAGGAAAAAATGGCGGTGTATCTTCAGCAGTCTTCTTCCACGGCAAAGTATCTTCTTTCGCTGGTGAATGATATTCTGGATATGTCCAGTCTGCATGAAAACGGGATGGAACTGGAAAGTAAGCCGCTTTCCCTTCAGTTCCTGGTCTCTACCCTGGATGCGCTTGTCAGAAGCCGGATGGAGGAGAAGGGAATTGTATTCCAGGTGGATGCGGAGATTCCCTATCCGGGTCTGGTGGGGGATGAAGACCGCATTGAGCAGATATTGTTGAATATCCTCGATAACGCTTATAAGTTTACTCCAAAGGGCGGCCGGGTAGATATGAAGGTTTCCCAGGATAAGTCTGAAGACGGGAAGGTGTTGACCAGCGTCACGATCACGGATACAGGCCGCGGTATGAGCGAGAGCTTTCAGAAGAAGATCTTTGATACCTTTACCCAGGAGCGCAGTACGGTATCCAAGGGCACAGAAGGAACAGGGCTTGGGATGTCCATCAGCTATCGGCTCAGTAAGCTGATGGGCGGCGACCTGACTGTGAAGAGCGCGCTGGGTACGGGCAGCACCTTTGTATTCTCTTTCCCGGCGAATGTTATCGCAGAGCCCGTAGCGGGGGCGCCCGTGTATGGAAAGGGGGAAGAGATGAGTTCCCAGAGGCCGAAGCATATCCTGATTGCCGAAGACAACGAGCTGAATGCGCAGATATTGAGTGAACTTCTGATGGAGGAAGGATATCTTGTTTCTGTCGCCGAGAATGGTTTCCGCGCGGTGGAGCTTTTTGAGGTCTCTGAGATCGGTGGGATTGATATTATACTCATGGATATTCTGATGCCGGTTATGAACGGATATGAGGCGACCAGGGCGATCAGAGAGTCCCACAGACCGGACGCGAGACGGGTGAAGATTTTTGCCTGTACCGCTAACTCTTATAAGGAAGACAGGGATAAGGCATTTGAAAGCGGCATGGATGATTTTATAACCAAGCCTGTAGATGTGGAGAAGCTGCTGAACAAGCTAAAAGAGATTTAGACAAAAGGAGGAAGATCATTATGGCAGTAGTACATGTAACAAACGATAATTTTGAGGAAGAGGTGCTTCATTGCGATAAGACGGTGCTGGTGGATTTCTGGGCATCCTGGTGCGGCCCCTGTAAGATGCTGGCGCCGACCATTGACCAGCTTGCGGACGAGCTTACCGATGTGAAGGTATGTAAGGTCGACGTGGACGCCGAGCCCAACCTTGCCGCAAAGTTTAAGGTGATGTCCATTCCCACTCTTGTGGTATTTGAAAACGGCCAGACAGTAAAGACTACGGTAGGAGTGCAGAGCAAAGCGGCGATTTTGAAATTGTTGGGAAAGTAAGATAGATGAATTATATCATTTTCGATTTGGAGTGGAATCAGAGCGACGACGAAGAGCATTCCGTCAGAGGTCTTCCCTTTGAAATCATTGAGATCGGCGCGGTAAAATACAATGAGCATATGGAGCAGATCGGTGAATTCCATGAGCTGATCAGACCGAGCGTATATCATCATCTGCACCGCATCACCGGACGGCTGATCCATATGCGTATGAGGGATCTCAGGGCCGGTGACAGATTTACGGTAGTGATGGAGCGGTTCCTGACATGGTGTGGGAAGGAAGAGAGACTTTTCTGTACTTGGGGAATGATGGATCTCACAGAGTTGCAGCGAAATATGAAATATTTTGGGATGGCTCCCCTCGCCCAGGGACCCATTCCGTTTCTTGATGTACAAAAGCTGTACAGCATTGCTTATCAGGAGGGTAAAACGAGAAGGGCGCTGGAGTACGTCATTGACGCGCTGGAGATTCCCAAGGACATTCCCTTCCACAGGGCGTTCAGCGATGCCTACTATACGGGAAAGGTGCTGGCAAGGATAGGAACGCCTGAGCTTATGAGAAACCTCTCCTATGATGTTTTTCATCCCCCCCTGAACCGGGAAGGAGAGCTGAAGCTTCAGTTTGATAACTACGCGAAATATATTTCCAGGCAGTTCGACACGAAAGAGGATGCTTTTGCGGATCCGGAGGTAAGCTCCTGTAAGTGCTATCTCTGCCACCGCAATCTGAAAAAAATCGTGAAATGGTTTACCACAAACGGGCGGCAATATTATTGTACCGCATATTGTGAAAAGCATGGATATCTGAAAGGGAAAATACGCGTAAGGCGTACAGATGAGGGAATGACCTACATTGTTAAGACGACGAAGCTGGTCTCCAAGGAAGAATCCGATGAGATCGTCCAACATGAGGCGCATTCCAGGGAGCTGCGCAAACTCCACCGTTCCAACCGTGGGAAAAGAAAGCGCGCGCAAAAGGATACAGCATTAAGTCAGGGGCTATGAGTTTAGAAATCATAGTCCCTGAATCGATTGGGGCGCTTTGCCCGGCGGCGGTCCTTCGCTCGTCTGGCGGCCGCCCGTCTTTTTTTGCGTAGATCGTCTGAAACGGAAAGATAAGGATTGTCGTCGGCGATAAAATATCGTTTCGGACGGTGGGGATGGGAAGAGCGGTAAAAGCGTATCAGTTTTACAACGACATAGATCAGGGCCATCACAGCCAGGACAATTGCTGTCCATAGGATGGCTTCTTTGATATTGATGAGGATGACAGGGTGCTCTGCTTCTTTTTCGGGATCCCTTCCGGTATTTTCCCCTGGCTCCTTTTCAGAATTTTTCCCCGTATTCTTCCCGGTATCCGCTTTTGTACTGCCGGAGTCTGAGTCGTTGACGGAAGCTGCCTCGCCGGTTTCCGCATCTCCAAAGACATAGGTGCCTGAATTTTCTGATACGAATTCAATAGAGGCTGTTCCCACAGGTACATTATGATAGGTATAGGAGATCAGCGCGACCTGATCTTTTTCGGCTTCTGTGTAGGAGATTTCGGAAACCACGTCCTCAAAGGCAACGGTCTTCGGGACCACCAGATAATCGTCCGGATTCAGCATCAAAAGAGGCCTGGAGCTTCCCAGGATATCGTTTTCACTGTAGAAATTGTCCGTGGTATTGATATTATACTTTGTCTCGTTCTCCGCCACATTCATCCGCTTGAAATTACTGAAGCCGTATTCAAAGAGCGAGAGAGTGTCCTCATACTGAAGCGGTGCCTCATCCTTCAGGATCACACAGATCAGCTTAAGGCCGTCTTTTTCCGCACAGGAGACCAGACAGCTTCGTGCGGCGTTGGTGTAGCCGGTCTTGCTGCCTACCAGGTATTCATAAGCCATGGTCTGGTTGGGCAGCAGCTTGTTCTTGGTATTCTCGATGATATCCTTGGGCTGCGTGTCTGTCGGAGGCAGATGGAGACGTGTAGTGCGGGAAATCCTGCTCAACAGCTCATTGTCAAAAAAGGCACGGCCTATCATAGCCAGATCGTAAGCGGAAGTGTAGTGATTCTCGTCGGGAAGTCCATTGGGGTTGACAAAATGGGAATCCACGCACCCGAGCTCTGCCGCGCGCTCGTTCATGATATCCGCGAAGTCCTCCCAGTCGGAATCCACGATATGCTCAGCCACAGCGAAGGCCACATTATTGGCGGAGCTGATGAGGATCGCATTCAGGGCCTGCTCCATGGTAATCTGATTCCCTACGTCCAGGGAAATGTAACTGCTGTCAAGGGGAGTATCAAAAACGGCCTTGTAGGACATGGTCACGATCTCATCCATCCTGCACCGCTCCGAAGCGATCAGGCAGGTCAGGAGCTTGGTGCAGCTCGCCGGGTACTGTGCCTGATGAATATTCTTGGCATAAAGAATAGTTCCGGTGCCCGCTTCCATTAAAATGGCGGAATCCGCAGTAACGACGGGACCGTCCGGCCAGCCATCGACCTCGTTGGACTCAATGGGACGTTCCTTCTGCATCGCAATCCGTTCCTCCCAGGTCTGTGATGCCAAAACGGTTAAAATGCCTGAGGACAGCAGGTATGCGGCGAGGATGATTCCGGATAATGTCAATAGAACGCGGCGAAGGCTGTTTTGATACATATCTTTTCTCAGAGACCTTTCTGAAAATCATTTTTTCCTTAAAACTACGAAGCAAATACAAATTTCATTATACTACAACGCGGTACATAACGCAATCAGATTTGAGGAGCTTTTTGGGGGATGAAAATGTCAACATTAAATGCGAAAGAATTTTTGATTTTTTGCGATTCCACAAAACGCACAAAACAGACGTTCTTTTTTGTGTACTTTTAACATATTATATCGCTTTTAACTCCATTTCAAACAATTCTCGACTGCTGCAATACCCGAAATTCCGGCGCGGATAGTCGTTTATCCAGTTTTCGATCCGCTCGATCTCCGCGTCCGGCGTTTCGTCAATGTCCGCCCCTTTCGGGATATGCCGCCGGATCATCCGGTTCTGGTTCTCGTTGCTGCCCCGCTCATAACTGCTATATGGATGACAATAATATATTTCCGTCCGCTTTCCCTCTTTCCTGCAGGAACGCTCCATCCCCTCATAATCCGCGAATTCCGATCCGTTGTCTACTGTTATACTTTTGAATACGTTGTAAAACTGATCCCCCCATTTCTTTTCTATCCTGTCAAGCGTCCGGATCACGCTTTCCGATTTCTGATCCGGCAGCTTCGCGATTATTTCCGCCCGCGTTTTCCGCTCCGTCAAAACCAACATACACGACTTCGTGACGCCCTGTTTCCCCTTTACCGTGTCCATTTCCCAATGACCGAAGGTTTCCCGGCTCCCGATTTCCTCCGGGCGGTTCTCTATGCTTTCGCCCCGGCTTGCCCGCGCCTGTCTTACCCTCTGTTTTTTCTTTTTCTGGTTCTTCTTTATCGGCAGATCCTTATTCGTCAGTTTTAGAAATATCCCCTTGTCGATGTATGAATAAAATGTCGTGGTGCAGATCATAGTTGAAAATTCGTCCCGGTGTTCCCGCGCCTTTGCTAACGCCGCGTCCGGGGAATACTTTTCATCCGCGACAAGGCTTTCAAGATAGTTCGCCAGTTTGATATCATTCCCGATTTTCAGCCCCGCGCCCTTTTCTTTCAGGTTGTCCTGCGCCTTTCTGTCCGCTTCATCCGGGTTATATCGTTCTTCCTCTGTCAGATCGCTATTTGTGTGAATATACCGCCCGCGTTTTAATTCTCTGTATATTGTGCTGACGTGTTTATGAAGTATTCCCGCGACCTCTTTCGGACTATGCCCCGCCCTGATAAGGATATCAAGCCGCAGACGATCATTATATGTCATATGTGAAAATTTTTTCATGTGATTTTCCCCGCCTTTCTAAATGAAAACGCCGTCAGGCGCGTTCCCCTCACGGCGTTTCTTTATCATCGGATATTAACCACATTATATTAACATTCAAAACCTTTGCGAATATTTTCAGTTCGTAGTCTGTCACGAAACGCGTCCCGATCTCGATCCTGCTTATGCTGTCCCGCTCGATCGTGATCCCCTCGACCTGCATACGCGCCGCAAGTTCGCTTTGTGAGATCCGCCGCAACGCCCGCGCCTGTCTTATGCGATCGCCGCAAATATTCTTTTTGCCGCCATAGTCATATATTTTCACTTTCCGCATTTC
>CANPYG010000069.1 GCA_947588205.1 uncultured Acetatifactor sp.
GTGCCGCGGGCCGTCCGTCAGGCGCCCAGGGAAGACCCGTGCCGCAGGGAGGTCAGTCCAGATCGGTATCCTCCCAAGGCCAGCCGAGGCCGGTATCCTCTCAGGGCCAGTCCAGACCGATGTCGTCCCAGGGCCAGCCGAGACCTGTTTCCTCCCAGCAGACCCAGGGCAGACCGGTATCCTCCCAGGGTCAGGCAAGACCTGCAGCTTCCCAGGGAGGCCAGCCGAGACCTGTAGCTTCCCAGCCGGGAATGCAGTCCAGGACCGCAGCCCCGAACAGTCAGGCAAGGCAGAATGCCCAGCAGGTGATGAGGCAGGCGCAGGGCCAGACCTCCGGACAGGCGAGACCCGCCACGGCAAGACCTGCGGCGCAACAGACTGCAAGGCCTCAGCCAAGACCTGCACAGCAGGCGTCATCAAGGCCGGTCAATATCACAAATGATGAGGATGAAGATCTTGAATTTGCATACCTGCACAATTGGGACGGGGATGAGAATTCATAAGCTTCTGTAAGAAAAAGGAAGGTGCCCGCGGGGTTATCTTCCTTTTTCCTGTTGACAATTGATTCCGGCTGTTATATCATGGCTATAACAGATGTACAAAGGAGGCATGGGCGTGGTCATAGAGATCGACTTTAACAGTGATGAAGCCTTGTACCTGCAGCTTCGCAATCAGATTATTCTCGGCATCGCGACCTCGAAATTTCACGAGGGCGATTCTCTGCCCAGCGTGCGTCAGTTGGCTGACCTGATCGGAATCAATATGCATACAGTGAACAAAGCCTATACGGTGCTCAGGCAGGAGGGTTTTATAAAGGTGGACCGCAGGAAGGGCGCCATCATTGCGATTGATATTGATAAGCTGCGCACGATTGAGGAGATTAAGAAGGATCTGCAGGTTATTCTGGCGAAAGGCAGCTGTAAAAACATCAGCAGAGAAGAGATCCACGAATTGATTGATGAAATATATGAAGATTATGGAGGGCTGGAATAATGCAGTCGCAGTTTACGGATAAGGCAAGGACAGCACTTTCCCATGCGGAAAGGTGCGCCAGACAGTTAAGGCAGGGATATGTTGGAACAGAGCACATTCTTGTGGGTCTGTTAAAGGAGGGCACGGGAGTTGCAGCCAGGGTCCTGGAGGAAAACAATGTTTCCCTGAACCAGATATTGGAGATGATTAAGGAACTGATTGCCTTTGACAGGGATACGGTGGTAAAAGAGAGAGAAGGATACTCTCCCCGCGCCAGAAAGGTTCTGGAGGAGGCGCACCGTCAGGCGGAGCGTTTTGGTCAGAGGGCGATCGGAACGGAGCATCTTCTGCTTGCCCTGATCAAAGAAGGGGAGAACGTGGCGATCAGGCTCCTCAATACAATGGGGGCGACCCCGACGAAGATTTACGCGGATACGCTGGCTGCCATGGGGCAGGACAGCAATCTGTACAAAGAGGATCTGGGCAGAAGGGGGAACGGAAGAAACAAAACCGCCATACTGGATCAGTACAGCAGGGATCTGACTGCCCTCGCCAGGGAAGGAAAGCTGGATCCCGTGATCGGCAGGACGCAGGAGATCCAGCGTGTGATACAGATCCTGAGCAGAAGGACCAAGAATAATCCCTGCCTGATCGGAGAGCCGGGCGTCGGCAAGACGGCAGTGGTAGAAGGCCTTGCGTCCAGAATCGTGTCCGGGGATGTTCCCTTTACCGTCCGGGACAAGCGGGTCCTGACCCTGGATCTGGCGGGTATGGTTGCCGGAAGCAAATACCGCGGTGAGTTTGAAGAGAGGATTAAGAGGGTCATCCATGAGGTGATAGAAGATGGAAATATTATCCTGTTCCTTGATGAGCTTCATACGCTGATCGGGGCAGGAGGGGCGGAGGGCGCCATAGACGCGTCCAATATCCTGAAGCCTTCCCTGGCGCGCGGCGAGATTCAGCTGATCGGCGCCACCACCATTGTGGAATACCGCAAATATGTGGAAAAGGATGCCGCCCTGGAGCGGCGTTTCCAGCCTGTCAATGTGGAGGAGCCCACTGAGGAAGAGGCGATCCGTATTTTGGAAGGAATTAAAGGGAAATACGAGGAGCACCACAAGGTGAGGATCACCACAGAGGCAGTGGAAACCGCGGTGAGATTATCCAGCCGCTATATCAATGACAGAAACCTTCCCGATAAGGCTATTGACCTGATCGATGAAGCAGCTGCCAGCGTAAGGCTTTCCAGCGGGGATATGCCGGAGAAGCAGAAGGAGCTGTTGGAGCAGATTCAGAAGATGGATCTGCAGATCGAGCGTTCCATCCGCATGGAAGCTTTTGAACAGGCCAGCGAGATTAGACGCAACCAGGACGAGCTTGTGAAGAAGTATGAAAGGATGCAGAGACGCAAGGAGCGGCAGGAGGAAGAGCTGCAGTATCAGATCGGGGAGAATGATATTGCGGAAGTGGTTTCCATGTGGACGAAGATCCCCCTGCAGAAGCTGGCTGAGAAGGAAAGCGAGAAGCTGCTTAAGCTGGAGAGTATTCTCCATAAACGGGTGATCGGACAGGACGAGGCTGTTACCGCGGTGGCGAGAGCCATGCGCAGGGGCAGGGTGGGTCTGCAGGATCCCAACCGCCCTATCGGCTCCTTCCTTTTCCTGGGACCTACCGGCGTGGGGAAAACGGAGCTCAGCAAGGCCCTGGCGGAGGCAATGTTCGGTTCAGAAGAAGCCATGATCCGGGTAGATATGTCGGAATATATGGAAGGACATTCGGTTTCCAAGATGATCGGCTCCCCGCCCGGCTATGTGGGCTTTGACGACGGCGGGCAGCTCAGTGAAAAGGTACGCCGCAATCCTTATTCCGTGGTGCTGTTTGACGAGGTGGAAAAGGCGCATCCCGACGTGTTCAATATTTTGCTTCAGGTGTTGGACGACGGGCATATCACGGATTCCAAGGGCAGAAAGGTCAGCTTTAAAAATACGATACTGATTATGACCTCCAACGCGGGCGCCCAGAGGATTATTGATCCGAAGAACCTGGGCTTTGCGGCACAAAGCGATTCCAGGAGGGATTATGAGAGGATGAAATCCGGTGTGATGGAAGAGGTCAAGCGGATTTTTAAGCCGGAATTCATCAATCGTATTGACGATATCATCGTGTTCCACCAGCTGGATAAGGAGAACCTGAAAGAAATCGTAAATCTCCTGGCAGCCGGCCTTTGTAAAAGATGTGAGGCTCAGATGGATATTCACCTGACCGTCACCAGCGCGCTGCGGGAGCATCTGATCGAGAAATATTCCGATAACAAGATGGGCGCGCGTCCTTTAAAGCGGGCGGTTCAGTCCGTGATTGAGGACAGTCTTGCGGAAGAGATCCTGATGAAAAAGGTACAGCCGGGAGATCATGTCGCGGCGGGCTTCAAGGGCGGTAAGGTGACCTTTACCGTGAAGGAGCCATGAAAGCCTTTGCAGTCAAGAAATGATTATTCTGAAAAAGATCCAGTCAGAAAGATCTGGCAAGGAAGGATCATAGTGAAATAAGGAAATAAAAAAAGACCCGGGAGGACGTACAAATGGCAGCAGTAAAAGAACTAATTCGCAGTGAAGAAAACGGAGGGATCAGCTTTGGCGATCATACTCTTGAAAAGAAAGCTAAGCTTGAGGATTTCAGGCATGAGGGTGATCTGCTGAAGGTGAAGACCTTCCATGAGATGACCAAGCTTGAGAAAAATGGGATGTTCCTGTATGAATCCGTACCGGGAACCAGTGTGCTGCATTTTAAGGAGACGGATACCGGGGTGGAATTTGTCGTGGAGGGCAGCGAGGACGCGCAGATCACTGTCGGGCTTACGGACGATACGGAGTATGAGGTCTTTGTGGCAAATGAAAGCATAGGAGTCATGAAGACAGGTATGAGCGGAAAGCTTTCCCTGAGCGTGGAACTTGAAAATGCGGGAGAAGTGCCCGTGAAGGTGGTGCAGGCGCGTGGCTAAAGGAAAGCTGACAACCGTATATTTTTGCCAGAACTGCGGTTATGAATCCAGCAAATGGATGGGACAGTGCCCCGGCTGTAAACAGTGGAATACCCTGGTGGAAGAGACCGTGGATATGTCTGCAAGACCCACAGGTGGGAAATCCCTGAGCATGCCGCGCACATCTCCTACGGTGCTGGCGGATATCGCGGTGGTGGAGGAGACGAGGATCAGGACACATATCCGGGAGCTGGACCGTGTGCTGGGCGGCGGGATCGTGCAGGGTTCCCTCACGTTAGTGGGCGGAGATCCCGGTATCGGCAAATCCACCATTTTACTGCAGATGTGCAGAAGACTCGCCCAGGACGGACGCAAGGTGCTCTATATTTCCGGAGAGGAGTCCCCCGTACAGATTAAAATGCGCGCGGACCGGATCGGGCATTTCGAGAAAAATATGCTTTTGCTGTGCGAAACGAACCTGGATACCATTGCGGAGACCATCCGTGAACAGATGCCCCAGGTGGTGGTGGTCGATTCCATTCAGACCATGTACAGTGAAAACATATCTTCGGCGCCGGGAAGCGTTTCCCAGGTCAGGGAATCGACGGGAATCCTTCTGCAGCTTGCCAAGGGTCTTACGGTGTCCGTGTTTATTGTGGGACATGTGACCAAGGAAGGTACCGTTGCAGGCCCCAGGGTCCTGGAGCATATGGTGGATACCGTATTGTACTTTGAAGGCGACAGACATGCTTCCTACCGCATCCTGCGGAGCGTGAAAAACAGATTCGGTTCCACCAATGAGATTGGAGTTTTTGAAATGAGGGAGGAAGGGCTGGTGGAGGTCGCTAACCCTTCCGAATACATGCTGGAGGGCAGACCGGAGGGAGCCTGTGGGTCTGTGGTGGTCTGTTCCCTGGAAGGTACCAGGCCGCTCTTAATTGAAATCCAGGCGCTTGTCTGCCACAGCAACTTCGGGATTCCCAGAAGACAGACTACAGGAACGGACTTTAACCGGGTAAACCTACTTATGGCTGTATTGGAAAAGCGGTCCGGTATCCAGCTGTCCGGCTGCGACGCCTATGTGAATATTGCGGGCGGGTTGCGCGTGATGGAGCCGGCGATCGATCTGGGAATCGTCCTCGCCCTCCTTTCCAGCTTCCGTAACGTTCCCCTGAATCCGAAGCTTGCCGCGTTCGGAGAGGTGGGCTTAAGCGGCGAGGTGCGCTCCGTAAGCCAGGCCTCCATGCGTGTGGCGGAAGCGCAGAAGCTGGGCTTTGATACCTGCGTCGTGCCGGCGGTTTGCGTGAATGGCCTGCAGCAAAATGGGAACATCAAGATCCTTGGGGTGAAAAATGTACAGGACGTCATCGATATCCTGTTCCGGTAGAAGGGCGGAGTGACAGAAGACCAGGAGGGCAGGAGAACCGGAACAGATGAGCGGAGAGACATAAAAGGCTGGAAAGCATAAAAACTGGAAAGCATAAAAACCGGAAAGTATAAAAAATGAAAGACTCAGGATTCCGAAAAAGGAATTCTGAGCCTTGCAGCAGGGGAAGAGGGGATCGAACCCCCGTTAACGGTTTTGGAGACCGCCGCACTACCGCTGTACTATTCCCCTATATGACCCTGTACGGGTGTTTTCACTGACGAATTGTATTATAACACCCTATGTAGGATTTAGCAAGTAAAATTTCAAAGTTTTTATAAATAAAGTAACAGTTCAGCCAGCCGCCTGATTTGATGGAAAATCGTGCTTGCACGAATTTTCCATCATGTCTGGCGGCAAGTCGAACTTTGTTCGACATGGGAGCGCCATTTTATGAGCAAAGGGAGTCGCAAAGCGACGGAAAGCGCGTAAGCGCGGCTTTGCCAGCCGAACTTGTTCGGCTTGGGCGCGGCTGAACTGTTACTCACTCAATTCCCGATAAGGAGGAAGGTATGACGCAGGAGGAAAGAGTTGCGCTTGCAATGAAGACGTTGGAGGATTGGTTGAAGGAGCTTGCCTATAAGGCAGGAAAGAGCGGGGCGTATGCCGAGGAGCTGTGGGGTCGCCTGAAGAATTCCCCCGGTGTGCTGCGGGAATTCGCCTATTACCATGATTATGGAAATTTTCTTTGTGAATACAAGACGGCAGGCTATACTTTGGCGGACATCCTGGTGTGGCAGGTGGATCATTTTAAGGCTTATTTGGACCGTCATTTGGAAGTAAACCGGTATCACAGCGAAAAGCTGTTCTTGGACTCCGTGGATATCATGCTCAGGATGGAGCAGGATCCGGCAAAATATGTGGAGAAGATGCGCCAGGAGACCGGTACGGATTATGTGGGAAAATATTGAGGGAAGGTCAAAATCCTTTCATCCGGAAAATGGTTTTACTTGTCTTTTTTTCCCGTAAAATCGAAGCGCCCGCAGGGGGAAACCTGCAGACGCTTCGATTGTGTAAAAGGGGAATTCTTCCGGAATTTTGCTATATAGCAGCTCGGTATCTCAACCGAACATCTACAGTATATATGATATTTCTACAAATGTCTACACACAATTTTGATGAAAAATATAAATATTTTGACGAAAAAGTCGAAATTTCATCTTTCTATTTTTTACTGTACTTTTCGGAAAAATATGTTACAATGTTGAAATAAAGAGTATTGTCAGCTCCTGAATAAAAATAAGTGGAGGATGTGCATGGGCAACGTTAAGCGTATTTATGTGGAGAAGAAGGCGTCCTTTGCGGTGAAGGCGCACGAATTGCAGGAAGAATTGAAGAATTATCTGGGCATCAATGATGTGGAAGCAGTGCGTGTTTTTATTCGCTACGATGTGGAGAATCTTTCGGAAGAAATATTTGCACAGGCGTGCAGAACCGTATTTTCGGAGCCGCCGGTGGATGACCTGTATGAGGAAGAGATTGAGGTTCCGGCAAACGGAAGGGCTTTTTCGGTGGAATACCTTCCCGGGCAGTTTGACCAGAGGGCGGATTCCGCAGAGCAATGCGTGAAGTTCCTGGATGAAAATGCGGAGCCTGTGATTCGTACTGCGGTTACGTACCTTATCATCGGAGATATTTCAGAAGATGAATTCCGCAGGATTAAAGCGTATTGTATCAATCCTGTGGACTCCAGAGAGACGGATATGGTAAAGCCCGACACCCTGATCACAGCCTATGAGGAGCCGGCGGATGTTTCTATTTTTAACGGGTTTCAGGATATGCCGGAGGCAGAGCTTAAGGTTTTGTATGATTCCCTAGGGCTGGCGATGACGTTCCGGGATTTTCTACATATTCAAAAGTATTTTCATGAGGAAGAAAAAAGGGATCCTTCCATGACGGAGATCCGCGTGCTGGATACCTATTGGTCGGATCATTGCCGTCATACTACGTTTTCCACTGAACTCACAGAGGTTGAATTCGGGGACGGTTATTATCGTTCCCCCATTGAGACGACATATCAGAGCTACCTGGATACCAGGGAAGAGATTTTTGCCGGAAGAACGGACAAGTTTGTCTGTCTGATGGATTTGGCGTTAATCGCGATGCGCAAATTAAAGGCAGACGGCAGGCTCGAGGATATGGAAGAGTCGGATGAGATCAACGCCTGTTCAGTGGTAGTTCCGGTAGAAATGGATTACGGGGACAAGGTCGAAACGGAGGAATGGCTGGTATTCTTTAAAAATGAGACCCATAACCACCCTACGGAGATAGAGCCGTTTGGCGGCGCGGCGACCTGTCTTGGCGGCGCGATCCGTGATCCCCTGTCAGGACGGGGGTATGTCTATCAAGCCATGCGTGTTACCGGCGCTGCGGATCCTACCGTACCGGTGTCTGATACTTTGAAGGGCAAGCTGTCCCAGAAGAAGCTGGTCAGGGGCGCCGCAAGCGGATATTCTTCTTATGGCAACCAGATCGGTCTTGCAACCGGTCTTGTGAAGGAAATTTATCATCCGGATTATGTGGCGAAGCGAATGGAGATCGGCGCTGTGATGGGCGCCGCTCCCAGGAAAAATGTGGTTCGTGGAACTTCGGATCCCGGAGATGTCATTATCCTGCTGGGCGGCCGGACCGGGCGCGATGGCTGCGGCGGCGCAACCGGTTCCTCCAAGGTGCATACCGAAAGCTCCATCGAGACCTGCGGAGCGGAGGTCCAGAAGGGCAACGCGCCTACAGAGCGTAAGATTCAGAGGCTTTTCCGCAGGGCGGAGGTGAGCAGGCTCATCAAGAAGTGCAACGATTTTGGCGCAGGCGGCGTATCCGTGGCAATTGGCGAGTTGGCGGACGGCCTTACCGTAGATCTGGACAAGGTGCCGAAGAAGTATGCGGGACTTGACGGAACGGAGCTCGCCATCTCGGAATCCCAGGAGCGAATGGCGGTTGTGGTATCCCCTGGGGATGTGGAGCAGTTCCTTGCCTATGCGGCGGAAGAAAATCTGGAGGCTGTGCCAGTCGCAGTGGTCACGGAAGAGCCCAGGCTGGTGCTCAATTGGAGAGGCCGTACCATTGTGAGCTTGAAGAGATCCTTCCTGAACACCAACGGCGCCCATCAGGAGACGACGGTTAAGGTGGATATTCCTGCGGAGGATGGGAATTATTTTGATAAATGGGCGGTGGAAAAAGTAGGAGAATGCCTGGAAGAGGGCGATGTAAAGGCAGCCTGGCTGGCGCTCCTTTCCGATTTAAATGTGTGCTCCCAGAAGGGGCTTGTGGAAATGTTTGACTCCTCTATCGGGGCGGGAAGCGTATACATGCCTTATGGCGGCAAATATCAGCTTACGGAGACCCAGTCCATGGTGGCGAAGCTGCCTGTGCTGAAGGGCAAAACGGACACTGTGACCATGATGAGCTTTGGCTTTGATCCGTATTTGTCTTCCTGGAGCCCGTACCATGGGGCGATTTACGCCGTGGTAGAATCCATGGCGAAGATTGTGGCTTCCGGCGGCGACTGCAGCAAGATCCGGTTCACCTTCCAGGAATACTTCCGCAGGATGACCTCTGATCCCGAGCGCTGGAGCCAGCCCTTTGCGGCTCTTTTGGGTGCCTATGATGCCCAGCTTGGCTTCGGTCTTCCTTCCATCGGCGGAAAAGACAGTATGTCCGGAACCTTCAACGACATCGATGTGCCGCCTACCTTGGTTTCTTTTGCCGTGGATATTGCAAAGACAGGCGACATTATTACCCCTGAGCTGAAAAAAGCAGGGGATGTGCTGGTCCGTTTTGAGATAGAGAAAGATGATTTTGATGTTCCCATGTATGAAGGGGTGCTTGAACTGTATGAAAAGATTCATCAGCTGATCCAGGAGAAGGCGATTGTGGCTGCTTATGCTCTGGATGCCAGAGGCGTCGCCGCCGCTGTTTCCAAGATGGCCTTCGGGAACAGGCTGGGCGTGACAATAGACGGCGAGGTGACTACGGATGACCTGTTTGATAACGGTCTGGGAGATATCCTGGCTGAGATGCCGGCCGGAAGGCTTTCCATGCTGGAGGAGCTGGAGCTCGATTATACCGTGATCGGTACCGTGGCGGATGAGCAGGCTTTCACTTACGGCGGCGTGAAGATTACGATCGACGAGGCGCTGGCCGCCTGGACAGGAACGCTGGAAAAGGTGTTCCCTACCAAAGCGTACACGGGCAGGAATACCGTGAACGGCGATGTTTACAAAACGGATCAAATCTATGTATGCAGGAACAGGGTAGCAAAGCCTACGGTGTTTATTCCGGTATTCCCCGGAACAAACTGTGAATATGATTCTGCCAAGGCCTTTGAACGGGCAGGGGCGAATGTCGTGACGAAGGTATTCAGGAACCTGAGCGCTGAGGGCATCAGGGCTTCCGTGGATGAATTCCGCAAGGCGATCGACCAGGCGCAGATCATTATGTTCCCGGGCGGCTTCTCCGCGGGCGATGAGCCGGACGGAAGCGCTAAGTTCTTTGCGACTGCTTTCCGGAATGAGAAGCTGAAGGAAGCGGTGATGAAGCTGTTAAATGAGAGGGATGGACTCGCCCTGGGAATCTGCAACGGCTTCCAGGCTCTGGTTAAGCTGGGACTGGTTCCTTACGGGGAAATCGTGGGTCAGAAAGAGGATTCCCCTACGCTGACTTTTAATACCATTAACCGGCATATTTCCAAAATGGTATATACAAAGGTGGTTTCCAATAAGTCTCCCTGGCTGGCAGGGGCAACCCTGGGAGCAACCTATTGTAATCCTGCTTCCCATGGAGAAGGCAGATTTGTCGCGCCGGAAGAATGGCTTAAGAAGCTGTTTGCCAATGGTCAGGTGGCGACCCAGTACGCCGATATGGAGGGCAATATCTCCATGGATGAGACCTACAATATCAATGGTTCTTACTGCTCCATTGAGGGGATCACATCGCCGGACGGCAGATGCCTGGGCAAGATGGCACATTCGGAGAGGCGGGATGCTTCCGTGGCGGTCAATATTTACGGCGAACAGGATATGAAGATCTTTGAGTCAGGCGTGGCGTATTTTAAATAATGCCGTATTTTATATAATGTCGTATTTTAAATAATGCAGCGAAGGAAAAATTGTGGTTTAAAGAGAAAGAATAATGGGCAGTCTTCTGAAGAAGGCGGCCCATTATTCTTTGATTTATTATTCAATAGCTCATTATTCAGTAATACGCAGGATGTCGCACGCTATGTTATTATGAAAACAAAGAGAGAATCTCGTCTTTTGCAGCGCGGATGCTGCCCTGTACCATAGGCGCGCTGCCGCCTCCCTTTGCCCCGAAACGCTCCCGCAGAAGCCTTGCGATTTCCCGGCAGTCCGAGGAAGCGCTGCCTACAATATAACGGTATCCGGAAGCTTCATCGCCGGAGAAGACGGCGCAGTAGCCAGGATAACGGGCGCAAAGCCCATTTACCGTATTGCGGACGGCTATAGCGTCTAATTCCCCTGTGAAAAGCACCGCATTGGGAGAATATTCCGGAGACGGAAGGGCGTCTACCTGAAGCGCAAGAAATTTTGCCTGCAGATCATTTGCCCGTTCTTTTGCCTGTAAACCCTCTTCCTTCAGACGTTTGACGGCTTCTGTCACCTTATCCTGTTTCGCTGAAAGAAGGACGGAAATGGCGCCCACACTGTCCTGGCGCAGGGAATAATCGGAGAGCGCCCTTTCTCCGCAGAGGATATTGACGCGCACTCCTCCCCGATGACTCTGGATATTGACGACTTTGATCATTCCAATCTGACCGGTGCTTTCCACATGGGGAGCGCAGCAGGCACAGACATCCACTCCGGGGATTTCCACGATGCGCACATTTTCCGTCAGGGCGAGCTTGCTGCGGTATTCCAGTTTTGCGAGAACCTCGGAGGGCGGGAATGAAACCAGAACCGGAAGATTCCGCCATATGACGCGGTTGGCGGCTCGTTCGATTTCCCGCATCTGCTCCAAGTGAAGCGTTCCGTTAAAATCCAGCGTCACTTCTTCCGCTCCCAGGTGAAAACCGACATTGTCGTAACCATATTCTGAATGAACCAGTCCGGAAATAATATGCTCCCCGGTATGCTGCTGCATATAGTCGAAGCGCTGCGCCCAGTCCACATGCCCCTTTACCAGGCTGCCCTCCTTAAGAGGCTTTGCCACATAATGATAAATGAGATCCTTTTTGATCTGAACATCCAATATTTTCAGGTCCCCTAAAGTACCGCTGTCAGCTCCCTGACCGCCTTCCTCCGGGAAAAAAGCTGTCCGGTCCAGCAGGATGCGGAAGCGTCCGTCTGCCTCCTGTATGCATTCCAGCACAGAGGCTTCAAAATCTATCATATGCGTATCTTGGTAAAACAGTTTTTCCATAAGCTGATCCTCATTTCATATATATGTCCTCATAGATATTTTTCAGGCAGCCCTATTATATCATGGAAACGATAAGAAATCTACTGATTTTAGGTTCGGAGGCTGTTTGGCCGGGGGGGGGGTCGCAGAAATATTAGAGAAACATATCAAAAAAATAGAAGCACATCATAAAAACACTTGACAAACAACAGATTGAATGGTATGTTAAGAATATCATATTGAATATGATACAATATCTTAGAGAGAATTCGGTTTTTCTCCTACGATATCCAGGCAGTTGTTTCCTGTACAGGCATCTGCCTGCCATACAAAAGATAAGCTCAACAGTTCTGGGCTTCTGCAATGCATTTATGCATTTCCGGCGGTTCCGCCATGGATTCTCAGAAGAAAGCGAAAAGCAGTTTAACAACAGGTATCCGTGGCGGGAGAAGGAAAATTGTAGAAGGACAGACAGGCTGACCGAACGGAAACGCAGGCTTGGGGTCATCCGCATCCGGTTTTCCCAGCACCCCTTCACGGAAACAGAGACAAAAGGAGGGTTATGATTCGTGAAGGAAGAATCGAGAGAACAGGTGAAGAAAAGGAAAAAGAAAACTACAGCAAAATCCCGGGCACCGTTGTGGCTGCATCGGATGCTGAAGGAGCGGGCATTTGTACGGAGGAATGTGAAGGACAGGCTGTTCTGCTACATATTTGAGAAGGACAGGTCGGCGCTCCTGGAGCTCTATAACGCGTTGAATGGAACGGATTATGTGGATCCGGACGCCCTTAAGATCGTGACAGTAGAGAATGTGATCTACCTGTCGATGAAGAACGACTTGGCATTTACTATTTCCGGGGTGTTGAACCTGTATGAACAGCAGAGCACGGTATGCCCGAATATTCCGGTACGGTTCTTGATTTACCTAGGAGAAGAGTATCAGAAGATCATAGGGGAGTACGGGGACGAAAAGCTGTATGGTACGAAATTGCTGAAGCTGCCGACGCCCCGGTGTGTGGTCTTCTACAATGGGAACAAGGAAGAGCCGGAGGAAAGCTTTCTGTATTTATCGGAAGCGTATGAACAGCAGGAAGCGGATCCGGCCGTGGAGCTGCGGGTACGGATGCTGAACATTAATTATGGGTACAACCAGAGACTGATGGATAAGTGTCATAGACTGTGGGAATATTCTTATTTTGTGGAGTTGGTCAATGCCGGGTTGCGAGAGGGAAAGGGGATACAGGTTTCTGGAGAGGAAGCTGTTGAGGAATGCCTCAGGAGGGGGATATTGGAGGATATCCTGAGCGAAAGCCGGAAGGAGGTATTAGGTATGCTGCTGCATGAATGTAATGAAAAGAAAGTCTGGAAGTATTTGCGACAAGAGGCAAGGGAAATCGGATTGGAAGAAGGCCTGGCGGAAGGTCGGGAAGAAGGCAGGAAAGAAGGTAGGGAAGAAGGTAGGGAAGAAGGCCGGAAAGAAGGCCGGGAAGAAGGCCTGGCGGAAGGTCATGCAAAAGGTCGAATGGAGGGCTTCAGAGAAGCTGCATTAAAGCTTGCCAGGCACGGAAATGCTGTGGAGACCATTGCAGAGATTCTAGAGATTGATATAGATCTGGCAAAACAGTGGCTGACAGACAAGTGAGCAGTTCAAAGGACAAGTGAATAATGTAATTCAGCCACTTTAGCCAGCCCTCTTTAGCACTTCAACCGGGAGCACTTCACCCTCTCACAAAAATTTTTTCTGCGTGCTTGCCCTTTGGAAAGAAGTGTGCTATAATAAGCCGATTACCCAAGGTAGATGTTGGTATCGCAGAAAAGAGGTCATTTATGAAGGCATATTTGATTTTGGAAGACGGTACGGTGTTCGAGGGCATTCACATCGGCGCCTGCCGGGAAGTCATCAGTGAGATCGTATTTAATACCTCAATGGCGGGGTACCTCGAAGTATTGACGGATCCATCCTATGCGGGACAGGCCGTCTGTATGACTTATCCCCTTATTGGCAATTATGGTATCTGCAAAGACGATATGGAATCTTTAAAGCCCTGGCCCGATGGCTTCATCGTAAGAGAACTTTCCCGAATTCCCAGTAATTTCCGTTCTGATTACACAATCCAACAATTTTTAGAAGAGAATAATGTTCCTGGCATCGCCGGTATCGACACCCGGGCGCTTACGAAGATTTTGCGCGAAAAGGGAACCATGAACGGCATGATCACCACCAATGAGGATTATCGTCTGGAGGAGATCCTGCCGAAGCTGTCCGCATACACTACGGGCAAGGTGGTAGAGAAGGTTTCCTGCCGGGGAAAATACGTGGTGAGAGCCGCTGAGAGCCTTTCGGACAACGGACCTCTTTCCGGCGCCGCCCGGTTTGATAAAGAGGCTTACGCCCGGGGGATCCGGGAGAAGAAGCCTTCCCTGGTAAAGGAACTGAACGGCGCAGGGCTGCGGGTGGCCCTGATGGATTTCGGCGCAAAGCGCAATATCGCCGCCTCCCTGGGGGCAAGGGGCTGTGAAGTGACAGTGTACCCTGCTTGGACCCCGGCGGAGGAGATCATCGCAGATTCTCCGGACGGGATCATGCTGAGCAACGGGCCCGGGGATCCCAAGGAATGCACAGCGATCATAGAAGAGATTAAGAAGCTTTATCAGACGGATATCCCTATTTTTGCCATTTGCCTGGGGCACCAGCTCATGGCTCTGGCAAACGGGGCGGATACCTATAAAATGAAGTACGGCCACAGGGGTGGCAACCATCCTGTGAAGGATCTTGCCACCGGAAGGGTGTATATTTCCTCCCAGAACCACGGATATGTGGTGGATGCGGAGCATATGGACAAAAGCGTTGCGGTGCCTGCCTTTGTGAACGTCAACGACGGGACCAACGAGGGGCTGCGCTACACAGGGAAGAATATTTTCACGGTACAGTTCCACCCGGAGGCCTGTCCTGGACCCCAGGATTCCGGATACTTATTTGACAGATTTATCGATATGATGCGCCAGGGCACAACAGAGGCGCCCGCTGCAGAGGCGCCCGCCGCAGAAGGTCCGGAGGGCGCAGGAGAGGGATGCGCCGCGGCTGCTCAGAAGGGAGGAATCGAAAATGCCTAAGAATCCTGATGTAAAGAGAGTTATGGTCATCGGTTCCGGTCCCATCGTTATCGGCCAGGCAGCGGAATTCGACTATGCGGGCACCCAGGCCTGCCGCTCCTTAAAGGAAGAGGGGGTGGAGGTCATCCTGGTAAATTCCAACCCCGCCACCATTATGACGGATAAGGACATTGCGGACAAGGTTTATATTGAGCCCCTGACCGTGAAGGTCCTGGAGAACATCATCGAGAAGGAAAAGCCGGACAGCATCCTGCCTACCCTGGGAGGCCAGGCGGGCTTAAACCTCGGCATGGAGCTGGAGGAGTCCGGG
>CANPYG010000070.1 GCA_947588205.1 uncultured Acetatifactor sp.
CGACCTCTGTCGTACTGACCTGCACCCTGATCTCTCATTTTACACAGCTTCAAATCGACGGATACTGCGGCGTGCTGGTGGGGCTTTTTATCGGATATGCCGGGATTGAGGCGGCTAAGGACACCATCAGCCTGCTCCTTGGGCCGGCGCCGGACCCGGAATTTGTAGCCCGGATCAAGGATATCGTATTATCCTATGAAAAGGTGCTGGGGATTCATGACCTGATGGTCCATAATTATGGACCCGAAAGGACCTTGATCTCCCTCCATGCGGAAATGCCTGCGGAGGAAAGCTTTCTGGAGCTCCACGAGACGATAGACGCCATCGAGCATGAACTATTCGACCGTCTGCGCTGTCACGCGGTCATACACATGGATCCCGTCCGTATCGGGGATGAAGAAACCGAGCATGTCAAACGCCTGGTAAACGATCATCTCAAAAAGCTGGATGAACGGATCTCCCTCCATGATTTCCAACTGGTAAAATGTATCGGGCACACCAATGTGGACTTCGACATAGCGGTTCCATACGGCTTTCCCATGTCCGAGGAAGACATCAAGGAAGAAATCTCCGGGCTGCTTAAGAAGGACAATCCAGAATACGTTGCGGTGATAGAAGTGGACTACGAATGATCCGTAAAGAGAACAATAAAGAGAACAATAAAGAGAACAATAAAGAGAACAGTAAAAAGGACAGGGTTTGTGTCATTTCCATTCGGCACAAACCCTGTTTCCTCAAGAAGCCTACCGCTTCATTTACCTGTCGTTCACATAGATCGTAGCCCTGCTCTGGATGATATCGGCAACCTCCTGCGCCGATTTCTGGCCCTGGAAGAACGGACCTGTTTCCTCATTGATGATGTTCTGAATCTCTTCATCATAATAGAAGGTCCTGTTCACACTTTCAATGAATTCCAGAGCCTTATCCAATTCTTCCTGGGTCATGGGAGGGATGATGACCTGCTCATCATTGAAATAATAGGTATCATCATAGTATTCACGATTACCGTCTTCATCCTCCCAGTAGGGCCTTTCCTTCGCCTCCTCTGCCTTTTGCAGCAGGATCGTCTTGTTCACAGGGAAACCCCATCCCTCATCCACCATCCTCTCCTGGTAATCGTCCTGCAGATAGTAACGGGCAAATTCCCATGCTCCGTCAAGGTCGACAGACTTGGAGGAAAGCACTATCTGATTGTTGCCCTCGATATAAGAGCCGTTTTTGTTCTCGGTAGGGAAGCCGACAAAGGAAATCTCCTCACCGAACTGGGCATAGGCATAGCGCTTGATGCTGCGGACATCATAGAGATAAAGGGACATCAACAGAGTCCTGTTTTCGCGGTACTGGTTCTCATAATACGTCCAGTCATAATTATCATAATCATATTCGATTGTTTCCGGAAGAGTCTTGGCATATTCCAAAGCGCTGATGAAATCCGGTGAGTTAAAGGAACATTTGCCCGCTGCGAAATCCACATATTCCGTACCGGCATATCTCATCAGACTCATCAGATAAGAATCCCTGGTCATGTCGCCGAATGCGCTGGTTCCTTCCGGAAGCCCCGCCATCACCTCATTGAATTCCTCCATGTTCCATCCCATCCGATCCCCCACCAGGGACTTCTTTCCTACCATGGTAGAAATAGTAAAGTAAGGCACCACATAATAGAGGGTTCCGTTGGTGGAGTAAGCGTCGAATACATTCTGCATGAATTCCTTTTGGGAAAGCTCTTCATCCTCCTCGATCAGCTTGCCGATATCCGCGATCAGACCCTTCTGGATATAATTATCAATCGGGATACTTCCGTTCGCTATCAGGATATCAGGCATATTGCCGGAAAGAATATCATTGTTCAGCTGCGTATAACCTGCCATATAATCATCCTGCGTCTGATACTGGGAATAGTCCTTGACAACGATACGGTATTTTTCGTTTGTTTTATTGAAATCCACAATCCTTCTGCGGAACTCGCTGTTCAAATAATTGCAGCCCAATACCAGGGTCACCTTGTCCGGAATGTCCTCCGGGTTCACCTTGGTAAAGAGACCGATCACAGTCTGATAATTTTCATCATTAAAGGTGGCAAGAAAATGATCCTCGTCCATAAAGCAGACATTATTCATATAGCTGGTCGGAAGATCCGAATTGACGTAGCTCATGATCTGATCGATGGCGCCGGTCTCAATATCATAAGTAAAAATACCGTTGCTGTTTGTCAGCATGATCCCGCCGTCCGAGCTGGGGTACATATTATAGGATGTGAGGTTGCCAAGCAACTCTTTCTTTTCCGTAGCCACGCCGGTGTTTAAGTCATAGGTGCAATATTGCAGCTTGGTCCAGTCATCATTCCAGGTAACCAGGGTCATGGTTCCGTCCTGGTTCATAAAGCTCATGTTCATGTTGGAAAAAAGAGTGCTGTCAGCCTCGCCCGTCTTTCCCGGCTTGCCATCCGGGCCGAAGGTCAGAAGCCTGCAGGTGCTTCCATCCATGATTGCGACGACACTGCCGTCCTCCAGTACATACATATTATTCAAATAAGTATACTCATCCTGGGAGATTCCTTCATTCAGGGAATTAGACCATTTCTGGCTCCCGTCCTCCCCGCTCCAGCAGATCAGGTCCAGACGCTCCACGCTGACAGGATTATCCGGGTCCGTTTCATCCGTAATATAATGATCCCATACGGCATATACATTGCCGTCCTTTCCGATGGTCAGTCTATTAAACCAGCCATAGCCCTTTCCGTCATCCGTTTGCCGCATCAGCTCCACTGTTTTCACATCGCTTCCGTCCGTCTGAAAGGAAACCAGCGTCAGTATTTCCGTAGGACCGGATGGATTATCATACGAATACTCGGGATCCTCTGGAACAGGAACAGCAATCGACGAGGATGCAGCAAGCGGAGTGGCGGCATCTTCAACAACCGCATCGTCAACGGCCCCGTCCGCATTGTTGTCAACATTATAATCATATATATCCGCGATCACATAGATTCTGCCATTCAGATAGGATACCATGCTGATATCATAATAATCAGACGCGTCTATCGGGATAGGAAGCTCCTCCCAGGAATAGACATACTGCTTCGCAAGTTCTCCGTTGGGATTATCGCCCCCCTTTTTCCCACAGCCTGCCAGTCCCAACACCATGACGGCTGCCAGGACAAATGCCAGGATTCTTTTCATAACACCCTTATTCATCATATTCTTCCTCCTCATCAAACTTATCTTTATATTCCTTCTTACGCCTGCGTTTCGCACGCGCTGCCTCTCTTTTTTGTTTCCGGGAAACCCTCAGCCGGTCCATTCCCCTTTCCGTTTTATCCTGAAGGAAAAGGAAGACACTCCTGGCGGTCCAGGTCTTATGGCGCCAGAGGATTACCAGCACGATCAAGATAAGGAGCACGGGATAGGACAAAAATATCAGTGCAAAAAGGGTCAGCAAAGCGATGATATCCTCATATCCCCTTGCGATATTTTCCCAATACGGATATATGATCGCCTTTCCGTTCATGGAACGGAGCCCGAAATCCAAAATCACTTCCAGCCGCTTTTGCAGGCTATACCTGGAAGTGTTTTCCAGGATCTCCCTGTTCTCCTCACCTACACCAATATGCTCCATCACATAATTATATGCAAATTTCTTAACCGGATTCGGCATCACGATCTCATAATGGTTGATCCCATAATCCGTGCCATACTTCTGCAGCGTGTCATAGGAAACATAGACCAGGGTGCCATCCAGTCCCGCCGCTTCCTCCAGACGCCCCTTTTCCCTGTGTACAACACCTGCAACTATATGGGGCTTACCGCCAATAAAAACGGTCATGCCCGCTATATCGTTGGAGCCGAAGAGCTGCCAGGCACCGTCTTCATCCAGGATGACATAATCGCTGTTTAAATCGCTCTCTGAGAAATAGGACCCCTTCAGCAGCCTGAGCGGATGAAAGAGGAAAAAATCGCCTCCCACGCCCAAGGCGTCCGCCTGGATCGTCGTCCGTTCACTGGTCACTGAAATCCGTCCGCCCGCGCTGAAAGCATCCGCCCAAAGACGCGCGTTCGCATTGGGGGAATCCTGCACAATGGATGCCTCCGTCAGCGCGCCGTCTATGGAATGCCGGAATTCTTCAATTCTGTCATGGGACACCTCAGCGTCCTGGGAAAAGA
This sequence comes from uncultured Acetatifactor sp., assembly GCA_947588205.1. Taxonomy (GTDB): domain Bacteria; phylum Bacillota; class Clostridia; order Lachnospirales; family Lachnospiraceae; genus Acetatifactor. The sequence continues at coordinate 4,164 of CANPYG010000070.1, forward strand.
AGCAGCTGATCTGCGCCATATCCCCGTCGGCGCTCCAACGCCGCGCCATCTGCTGGGAAAGCTCCTTGTGGCTGAGCGCCCCCGCGATCCCGTACAGCACAAGGAAGACCAGAAAGGAGACGATAGCGCTGATTCCCAGGATCACCTGTCTTAGGGACAGGGAATGTAAGAACTTCTTCATATTCATCAACCTCTCTAGTTACCGGACAATCTCACCTGCTGCCCGGCATTCACCGGAATATCGGATGTTGTAATCACATAATCGTAAGAATATAATCCGCCTGTGATTGCAGAACGGGTATCATCGCTGGCAACCACATCTACGTCCACACGGGTCGCTGTGTAACGGGTACTGAGCGGCGTCGCCTTGGAGGTTATGGTCAGGACAAATTTGCCGTTGCTGTCCTCACGGATCGCGCTGTTGGGTACCACCATATCATAATTTGCGCTTCTGTCGCCCACCTGTACGCTGATGCTCTGCCCCACAGCCACATTGCCGGTTACGTTAAAGACCAGCTTCTTCTGCTGGGAGGGATTGTCAGTGTCCGGGCGGATGCTGGCAAGGGTCACAGTGATATTGTCATATCTCCACGCATTGACCAGATCTGCCTGTATGCCGGGAGTCAGGGTTTTCGCCTGATCGTTGGTTACAGAGAAGCTCATGGTGTAGCCCGATCCCTCCGGCCGAAGCTCTGCAAGGACCATATCGGGAGCGGACGTATTACCCGCCACAATATGGATGGCAGACACCGTACCGGAAATATCAGCCTTAACAGTCGCGCCGATGGCCTTGGCTTCCTGCTTCCCGACCTCCTCCTGTGCCTTTGCCACATCCTCCTCCGCTTTATCCACAACCTTGCGGGCATCGGAAATGGCATCCTGGTAGGTATCCAGGTTATGCTTATGGGAAATAAGGGTCAAGAGATCATCCAACACCTTTTGGGCGTCATCAATCTGCTTCTGCACATTATACAGCTCTATCTCGGCATAAGATTTCTGGACCTCCAGATTGGCTACTGTCTGGCTTCCCTTTCTGTTATTCTGATTTGCCACGGCACTATTATAGGATGCCTGGGCGTCATCCCGCGCCTTCTGGGCGTTGTCCCTGGCTGTTTTGGCATCCTGTAAGGCTTTTTCCGCCTCACCGAATTCCTTTTGCGCCTTTTCCAACTGGGTGTTGGCAAGATCACCGGGTGAAACATCCACTTGTTTTTGGGCTTCATCCAGCGCGGCCTTCTTCACATCATAGTTCGATTGGGCATTATTCAGTGCGTTTTCTGTACCGGTAAGACTATTTTGCGCATTTTCCAGGGCCTGTTTCGCTGCAGGCACTCTGGTATCCGCCGCCGAATCCAGACCCCCTTCCAGGGCGATCTGTGTATCAATATCCTGGATCTGCTGTTCCAGCTCAGCCTTCTTCTCCTCCAAAGGCTTCATCGCATTCTGGGCGTCCGTGATCTGCTGTCTGTAAACGGTGGCGGAAACATTCCCATTGGCTGCCTGAATATCCTCTTCCCTGATTTCCCCTACCAGCATTCCGGTATAATAGGCATCCCAGGCATCATTCAGCCCATCCTGGGCATCCTGCAACGCTTCCTGCTTCGCTTCCAAATCCGCGCGGGCAGCCTTCAGCTCCTCGCTCTCCGTATCCTCCAGGGTAAACAGCACATCGCCCTTCTGGACCTCTTGCCCTTCCTTTACCACTACGCTGGAAATTTTACGGGATTCCTGGATCTTCACCTCATAAGGGTCATCGCTCTCCACCGTACCCGTTCCCCGGACCTGGGAGGTAATGCTTCCAGATTGCACATACTGCACTGCCACCTCCGGCAGGGAGTAGTTCATGATGGTATTGGAAAAAAATGTGAGGATCAACATGATCGTCAGAAAAATAATTGCCGCATTTTTAACCCAATCCCGCCTCTTGCTCTTCTTTTCATTCATAACTCTTACCACGCCTTTCCCATTACCTGCTCTTTTGGCAGGATTTTTATCCTTTTATACCACCCTGGGATGTGATTCCATCCACGAGATACTCCTCACCATACAAAAATACCAGCAAAGTCGGCACCATATAAATGGTCGCCACCGCAAATGCCAGACCGATTTCCCCTTCATTGATCTTGCTCAGGAACACGGACAACGGATGCATTTCTTCGTCACGCATCAGGATCAGGGGCTGCTCCACCATGTTCCAGTAATCAATGAACACCAGGATCGCCGCCGAGCAAAGCGCCCCCCTGCAGAGCGGCATACAGATACGCCGGTAAATCTGCCACTCGCCCGCACCGTCGATCTGCGCCGCTTCAATCGTTGAGGTCGGAATCCTGCGCATAAACTTCGTCAGCAGGAATACGGCGAACGGGGAAAAGATTCCCGGCAGCCAGATGGCCCATTTGGTATCCAGTATATTCAGCCAGTCCGATACCAGGTAGTTCGGCACCAGCGTTACCTGATACGGCATCAGCATCAATATGATATATGTGAAAAAGATAATCTCCCGCAGCCTTCCCCGGTATCTTGTAAAACCGAAGGACGCCAGCGAAGCCACGAGCAGCTGGAACGCCACGATCGGTCCTACCAATATCACGGAATTCCAGAACTTCAGAAGATATTCCGGGCTTCTGAACAACACCGTCGCATACTGGCTGAAGGATACCATGTCAGGAATAAATTTTAAATTAACCTTTTCCGCGACATAGACTCTTCCCCCCGAATCCGATGTCGCAAATACGGATCCATAGTTGGCGGAAATCTCTGCTCCCGACATAAAGGAGTTGCTGATCGTCAGTACAATCGGCATCAGGAACAAAAACGCAAAGACAGCGGCCACACAGGTTGCAAGGGCGATCTTAAATCCCGACCATGCACGTCTTCCCTGAATGCGCCCCCTGGAATATTTGCGATCCAGTCTGTCCCGCTTGACCGCCCGGCCATGTTTGACAGCCTTCTGCTGCAGGACTGCGCTTCGTTCGATGTTCTTCTTTTTCATCCTTCCACATCCTTTCCGAAACGATCCTCCACGATAAAGAGCGTACCGATGATAAGGATCATCACAAGGGACATCAGGATCGCCGCAGCGGACAGCCTCTGATAATCCAGATTCTTAAACGCGTTGTTCATGTAATGCTGCAACATATAGATCGTGTCATAAGGATAATTCCCCGTCAGCAGATATACCTCGCGGAATACCTTAAAGGAGCTGATTAACGACATGATCGTCACAAACAAGAAGGTGGACGACAGATACCTCGTCTTAATATAAAGGAAGGTCTGCAGGGGAGACGCGCTCTCCAGCCTTGCCACCTCGATCACATCCCTTGGGATGCTCGATAGCGCCGCCATAAACAGGATCATGTTGTAGCCCAGGTTCTTCCACAAAAACAGGATAACCACCACAATCTGGGAATAGCTCGACTTCAACCAGTCGATCTTCGCTCCTCCGAGCCCTACGAGGACATCGTTCACAGCACCGTTATAATCGAACATTACGCGCCAGATCAGCACGATAGAGGCTACCGGCACCATCATCGGGCTCAGGAAAAAGGTTCGGAACTGGCTTTTAAAAGGGATCTTCGAATCCAGCATGATAGCCAGGAGCAGTGAAAGGATCACCGCCAGAGGAACCGCCACGATCGAAAAGCTGAACGTATTCGCGACAGCCGTCTTAAAAGACAGGTTATTGATGAGCCTTATAAAATTGTCAAAGCCCACGAAGTTGCCGCTGATGGGATTGTCCACCAAAGAATAATAAATGATCACGACAAAGGGAAGAAGGAAAAACGCCAGTACGCCAAGAAAGCTGGGGGCTATATAAATGCCTGAAACCAGCTTGATCTTTCTCTTCATCTTTGTCATTTTCTTACGAGGAAGCTTATGTACCGGAGAACGCTTCTTTCCCGCAGACTCCGTTTCCTGCACTCCGGAAGCCTTACGAAGCGGCTTCCTGACTTTTCTTTCCTTTAGGGCCTTTTTCTCCTTCAGAACCTTTTTCTCCTCCCTGTTACGCTCCTTAACCAAGGTTATACACCCCTCCCCCAGTTCTAATCTCTTCCGCTTGGTTTCATTTTGTTCCGGGCAGACTCAAGAGCCTCGCGCTGTCGCGCTTCCAGACGGCATCGCTGTCTTGTACTTTGGCTTTATTCCGTCCCGGGTAGACTCAAGAGCCCCGCGCTGTCGCGCTTCCAGACGCTTGCGCGTCTGCGGTGCTTCGCACCGGGCTCTTTCGTTAGCATATCGGATGAAATCAAATGTCCGCTATCGCGGCCGCTTGATTTCATTCCGATATGCTACATTATAAACCATATTGCGGGAAAAAGCACCTTAAGATTTTATGAATTTTCCTGTACCGATATATGCAAAGCACCAGACCGTCCGCATTTTTGCGGGCAGCCTGGTGCTTACCAAAGAATCAATAATTTTCACTGATGTAAATCTTTACTCTGCCCTGGATGATATCGGCAACCTCATCCACGGTCTTCTGGCCCTGGAAATAGGGCTCCGCTTCCTCTGTGATCATGCTCAGGATCTCCGTATCCCCCAGACTGATGGGGCGGGCCACAGCAATGAGCTCCCTTAAGGTATCCACTTCTTCCGGCAGGGGCGCATAGGAATATATTTTGTCCGCCCCGTCGTCCCAGGACATCCAGCCGTAGTTCGCCCGGACAGGCTCCCCGAATTCGTCCAGCATCACCTGGCCGTTTTCATCCACCTCGTAAGGATGGGCGCTGGCCTCCGATAACTGGCTTTCCAGAACTGCTTTATTGCTGCTGAAGCCGGATCCGTATCTGTCCGATGCCTTCCTCTGGAGAATATATTCCAAGAAAGCCCACGCCCCCTCCTTATGGCCGGAGGCGCTTAAGATCGCATAGGCGGAGGAATCCTGTACCTGCATCATGCAGCCGACGCTGCCGTCTAAGGTGGGGAAGCCCACATAGGTGATATCGTCCCCATCATAAAACTGGGGAGTTTCCGTAATGCTGTCCGGCTGATACAGATCCACCTCATGGAGAAGCACCGCACCGTCCCTTATTTTCTCTAACTCATTTCGCTCATCCGAGCCGTCGTATTCCGAAGGAAATCTGTTGACAAATTCCAGTATCTTCTTAAATTCCTCCGAATCAAAGCTGCAGGTGCCCTGGGCATAGTCCACAAAGGCGGATTGGTTAAAGGCGATGCAGACCTGGAGCATTTCCGCCTTTTGGGTATATTCAAAAGGCACCGCATCAGGATTGGCATCCATCAGGGCGATCATGTCGTCCAGGCTCCAGCCCATTTTATCCCCCACCTGGGAGCTACGGCCGGCGACGGTGTGGATGTCAAAGTTGGTCGGGATACAGGTCAAAACGCCGTCATAGGTAAAGGCTTGGATCACGCTCTCCAAATAATCCTCCTTATGCACCTTATCGCTTTTCTCCAAGTAAGGCGTCAGATCCTGGATCGCACCTCTTTGCGCCAGGCTGGACACATCCACGGAATAGCCGTCCACGGCAAGCACGTCCGGTCCTTTCCCGGAAATGATCTCCGCATTCATGACTTTGATGGCGTTCTGGAGGCTTTCCTCGGAATAACCGGTATTCGGGTCAAAATAATATTTCAGGCTGATGTGATAAGCCGGATTCATCTTATTAAACCTGACGGCGACATTCTGAAGAAAGCCATTGTCCTGATAGAAGCTTCCCACGGTGATGATTTCCTTCTGCTCCACCTCCGATACCGGCGTCTTCGTAAGGAACGCAAGGTCTAAGGAGCTTTCCCCGGATTCATTATCTTCAGAATCGGACTGCGCCAGTACCATCAGCCTGCCGTCCTCTAAGGGGGCTATCCCCACGACATTGCTGCCATAGATATCGCAGTCCAGCCATTTTAAAAGCATCTCACCTGATTGGGACGCAAGATCGTACTCATATACTCCGATCTCATCGTACATGAGGAAATCCTTCTCCAGGCCGGGGATAAAGTTCCTGTAGATGTCAGGCACATTCTGATAGGTCTGCCCCACCTGTTTGGAAGCATAATCCAGAAGACAGAGCCGATATCCCCCGTTCTGACGGTCATATAGATAACAATAGACGTTGCCGTCCTTTCCGGTTCCGAAACAGTTAGAATAGCCCCCCAGCTCGATCACGCCCTGGGCAGCGCCGTTCTCATCGAAAAGATACACTGATTCATCCCTGCTAAGGTACAGATGCTTCTGTCCGTCGATCAGCATCTGGTCGATATAGAAATAACCGTCGTTTTCACCGATATCCTTCGTAATGTTCACAAGGAACAGTTCTTTTCCGGAGGGATCATATTTCCCGAGATAAAAATCCATGGACGGCCCATCTGCAGAGGACTGAGGCTCCGTCCGGGCGCTGTAATCCCGAAAAAGGAGGTAAAGATTGCCGTCGGCGTCCGCCACATAGGTCATGACATCAAAATTTCCATTCTTATCGTCATATTCCAGGGGAATCTGCTCCGGCTCAGACGTGCCGACCTTCATCCGGTAATAGTCCGTGCGGCTCTCATAGGTTTCTTCATCCCACTGATAGACGCTGAAATACACCTGATCCCCGCCAAGCTGGGCACTCCTTAGGTTCCCTGAAATATTCATGGGCATATACTGGGGAACATAAATGTAACCGCCGATTCCCACCTCTTGGCCCTGCTGCCCGGATTGCTCCCCGGTTTCCCCGGATGACCCTTTCCCGCAGCCCGCTAATGAAAGCACAAGCATAAACGCCAGGAATATGGCTGTTATGCCTTTCAAACCCTTCAAGTTCTTCAGATTGTTTCCCTCTCCGCTCCTTTTTAACAAACCCTTCATAAAAACAATTTCCTTTCTGCCCAGTTTTCTGCGCTTCCAGCCATTTCACGTTCCTATGGCTTCAGGCATCCCGGACAGTTCCATTTTACACCGGATTCCCGCAAAAGTCATCTTAATTCTTTCTTACAAAAAATCTAAGTTTATTCTTAAGGTCTTCTAAAGATAACAGTTCAGACGGCCGCCTGAACTGTTGCTCTTTTACTTAAACTTATCATACAGGAATCTCTCCGGCAGCTCCAGGTGGAAGCCCTTCGCCAGATCCCGCAGATTATCCGCCGTAATGGTCTGCAGCTTATTGGGCGTCATGGCCATCACCTTGCAGAGAATCTCCGCAGACTTCTCCACGGTATGCATCAGACCGAAGGTGTGGTCAAAGTTCTCACCGGAGCAGAACATACCATGGTGAGCCCAAATCACCACGTCATATTTTTCCATCAGCTTGCTGGTGGCAATGGCGATCTCCTCGCCGCCGGGCACCATCCAACCGATGACGCCCACGCCGTCCGGGAACACCACAGGACATTCCGTCGCCATCTCCCACAGCTCCCTGGTAAATACCTCGTCGCTCAGAGGAAGGACAAAGGTCAGGGCGATGATATTGGTAGTATGCGCATGGTAAATCACACGATGCATTCCGCCTGTCACCCGCTTTTTCACCTCATGGTTCATCAGATGGGCCGGAAGCTCGCTGGTAGGTCTGCCGCCCTCCACAAGGCCCCAGCGGATCCGGTAATTCTCGCCGGTCTCATCCAGCTCAATGATTGCAAGGCATGCCTCCGGGTCCGACACGATATTCCGGAAATACTTTCCGCTGCCGGTCACCAGGAAAAACTCTCCCGCAAGCCCCGGCACATGCGCCCCGATGGGTTCCCAGTCCCCAGGCGCATTCAGACGGGGGCGGATACTCTCCACCTCGACAGGCGTCAGCCGATAAGACAGATTGCCGCCGTTGCGTTCATGCCAGCCCTGCTGAAAGCCGTCGTCCGCCATCTTTACAAAACCTCTTACAAACCTTGTGTCCAAAATCTTCATCCTGCTTCCCTCCCATACATCGTTTTGACCGTCTGTAGTTGCATTTGTTAGTTCTGTTTGTTGGTGCTGTTTATTGATCCTGTTTATTGGTGCTGTTTGTTGGTTCTATTTGTTGCTTTTTGTTGAATTAATCAATATCTATATTTGTTTTCCTTTTGATTTTATTTTATAATGTGTGGTTTTATTTTGCAACTTCTTATTTATACAAATCAGCAAGCCTTTTCATACGGCTTTTCGTCATTCTGTACAACCCTTCCTACCGTATGATTCATGGACATCTTACGTCCACCCAATTCCAGGAACTCATCAATCCACGGATTTCAAGGATTCCGTCATGCTCACATCATCCAGCTTTTGCCCCATGATCCTGTTGACAAACCAGGAGAAGCCAAAAGTAAGCAGCACACTGTACAGGAAGCTGACTGGCCGTATATGGACGTTGAACGCAACCATATCCACCCGGATCTGCCCCATCACAAATTGATGCAGGAAATGCCCCAGGACAAGCCCCGCCAGGGCCCCGATCAGTGTGAGCACAATATTTTCCCGGAAAACATAGGCCTGCGTCTCATGCCTGTAAAAGCCCAGAACCTTAATCGTAGCAATTTCCCGGATACGCTCCGTGATATTGATATTTGTCAGATTATAAAGCACGATAAACGCCAGCCCCGCCGCGCAGAGGATTACCACCACCACGATCAGATCCAGGCTCTTCATCATACTCCCAAGACGTTGTTCCATATCCGCATTGACGGATACATTGACGACCTCCTCCATCCTCATCAGGGAAGCGGATAAAAGATGGACATCGACGCCCTCCGCCACATTGATATAGGCGGTCTTATACTCCACCGCTTCCCCCGTAAACTCCTCATAGGTCTGCGATGTCATATAAACGTAATTATAAATAAAGTTTTCATTGATGCCTGCGACACGGAGCGTTATGGATTCGTTATCTTCCTGCAGTTCAATGGTGTCTCCCACTTCTACATGATAATCATCCGCAAGCTTCTCGTTCAGGATGCACTCTCCCCTTCCCGGCAAGGGAAGCTTCTCCCCCGCGGCCGTATGCAGACTCAAATAAGGGGAATAATCCTGATTTTCATCCATCACAAGCAGATTGACCGTCTTAATCCGTTCATCCGCCAGCATGTCGATTGACTTTTCCAGCACGGTCACATATCCCGCGCTGCGCTCACCCAGCACCTCTTCCAGCACATTCTCCATCCCGGAATCCACAGGATCCGCAAAGGTTACCCCGAGATCATAGGTCTGCACCAGCTGGAACTGGTCTCCGGCGATATTGGCGATGGAATCCTTGATGCCGAACCCGGTCACCAAAAGGGCGGTACACCCGCTGATCCCCACAATCATCATAAAGAAACGCTTCTTGTAACGGAAAATATTCCGGTACGACACTTTATAAAGGAATTTCATGCGCTTCCAGATAAAGGTGACATGCTCCAGCAGAACCCTCTTGCCCGCCTTGGGCGCTTTAGGGCGCATCAGCTCAGCAGCCACCTCCGCCAGCTCATAGCGGCAGGACAGCCAGGTCGTACCGATGGAGCAGGCACAGGATACCGCCAGGGAAATGACCGCCAGCTTCCAGTCAAACACATAAAGCAGTCTGTCCACCTTATACATCATGCCGTATGCAGTCCAGATGACCTTGGGAAACAACCAGGTACCCCCGAAAAAGCCGAGGACGCATCCGATCACCGCCGCGGAACCGGAATAAAAGAGATATTTTCCCATAATGCGGCCCTCACTGTAGCCTAAAGCCTTCAATACGCCTATCTGGGTCCTCTGCTCCTCCACCATCCGGTTCATGGTGGTGATACAGACCAGCGCCGCCACCGCGAAGAAAAACACCGGGAAAACATTGGCAATCCCATCCACAATGCCGGAGTCGCTCTCAAAACAGACATAGCCCACGTTGGTATTTCTGCCCAAAATATAGCTCTCCGCAGGCTCCATATCTGCGATCGTCCGCTCCGCGTCCGCAATCTCAGCTTCGGCATCCGCGGTCTCCTGAAGGAATTCCTCATAACCATCCTGATATTCCTTTAAACCGTCTTCATATTCTACCCTGCCTTCTTCCAGCTCCTGTTCGGCATCGGCTATTTTCTGTTCCCCTTCTTCCAGCTCCTTCCAGCCGTCCTTTATCTGTGCGCGGCCCTCCGCGAGGTCAGCCTTTGCCTGGCTGATCTGAACCTTGCCGTCAGCCAGCTGCTTTTTAGAGCTTTCTATTACCTGCCAGGCCTGTTTCAACTGCGCGGAGGCATCCTCCAACTGTTTCCTTCCCTCATCGATCTGCGCCTGATAGGAAGCGATTGTTGCAAGCCCTGCCTCAAGCTGTTTTCCTCCCTCCGTAAGCTCCTCGTTCTGCCTGGCAAGGTCAGCGCGTTCCTCTGCAAGCCCACCGCGTTCCTCCGCAAGCTTTTTCCTTTCTTCCGCCAGCTCCTGCCTTTCCTTTTCAATATCCTCGCGCTGTTTTTGAATCCCTTCGGGACTTTGTTCCTGTTCCAGCCGTTCAAGGGAACGGTTGATTGCCTCTTTTCCCTGAGCGATCAAAGATGCATAAAAATCCCTTAAGTATTCAGGCTGCGTTTCAATTTGCCCTTCCTGTTCCTCCAACTGCCGTAACTGCTCTAACAGCTGCCCTCTTTGCGCCTCATAATCCTGCTGCCCCTGATTCAACTGAGTCTCTTTCTGGTCCAGCTGGGTCTCCCTCTGGTCCAACTGGGTCTCTTTCAGATTCAGGGAATACTCCTTCTGGTCCAGGCTCCGGGCGCTGCTGCCCAGCTGGGAACCCGCCATTGAAAGCAGCATCTGCTGGGATTCCAGGGGTGCCCTCTGTGCATCCAGCTGTGCCTG
>CANPYG010000071.1 GCA_947588205.1 uncultured Acetatifactor sp.
TTAATTTTGACAAAAAAAATAAAGCCAGTAAAGGCTTTTGGAATTATTTAATACAGTTAGGCTGTCAAACTACCGGGCAGATAAACCATGCGTTTTCTTTCATATGACCTTTCAGTTTTTTCCCGGGTCGTTCATATTTTATTTACAAAACCTTTAATTTATCTTTAATTTACAATCATTGTTTATACATTTCTTGTGTATATACTAAAAATCAGCAAGTAGCTTTGCTGTATCTGCTTACCGATAGACGAAGCAAACCTTCATTGTTTAACAAATAACTTTTTCATAATAAATGCCAGGGAAATTTATTTTTCCTGGCATCCTCCCTTTTATCGGGAAACTTTCCCTAAAAACCTCCCTAAATTCTGCGGCAGGTCGATCCGCTGCATTTTATGGGGCTTTTTAAAAAGGTGGCGGAACCTTTCGGAGTCCGCCACCTTTTATATCCCATTTACGTCCTATGGGTTTCTTACGCCTTACCTACGGATCCGAACAGCTCCATCTTCTCCTTTACGGTATCCTTAATCGCCTGGAAGCCGGGAGCCAGAAGCTTACGGGGGTCGAAGCCCTTGCCCTGCTGATCCTTGCCTTCCTCAATATACTTACGGGTAGCGGCTGCGAAGGAAAGCTGACACTCGGTGTTTACATTGATCTTGGCAACGCCCAGGGAAATCGCCTTCTTGATCATGTCAGCCGGAATACCTGTGCCGCCATGAAGCACCAGGGGAAGATCTCCGGTCTTGCGCTGAACGGCATCCAGAGTCTCGAAGCTTAAGCCCTTCCAGTTAGCGGGATATTTGCCATGGATGTTGCCGATGCCTGCTGCCAGGAAATCAACGCCCAGATCGGCGATCATCTTGCACTCATCGGGATCTGCGCACTCGCCCATGCCTACAACGCCGTCTTCCTCGCCGCCGATGGCGCCAACCTCAGCCTCGATGGAAATGCCCTTCTCATGGGCATCCTTTACCAGCTGTGTGGTCTTGGCAACGTTCTCTTCGATCGGATAATGGGAGCCATCGAACATGATGGAGGAAAAACCTGCCTCGATGCACTTATAGCAGCCTTCGAATGTACCATGATCCAGATGGATCGCTACGGGAACAGTGATATTCAGATCCTGAAGCATTCCCTTAACCATACCTACCACTACATGATATCCGCCCATGTACTTGCCTGCGCCCTCAGATACGCCCAGGATAACAGGGGAATTATTCTCCTGTGCGGTCAAAAGGATCGCCTTTGTCCACTCCAGGTTATTGATGTTGAACTGGCCTACTGCATAGTGGCCTGCTTTTGCTTTTTGCAGCATCTCTGTTGCAGAAACTAATGCCATGATGAATCTACCTCCATTGATATGATAATTGTAATTCCGCCCATTGGGCTTTATGAGAAACCGCCCGGCAGGAAATTCACCGCCTTACAGCCGCAGACGCCGGAACAGCCTACATTGATACCAATATAGCATACATCCCGCAAAAATGGAATAGGTTTTCTAAATTTATCGTTGATTGAACTTTTGCCCTGCAGAAAAAAATCGGAAAGAAAACACGATTCTTCACTGCAAAGCAGAAATTTTTTTAATAATAAAGACCATTACCGAATTTATCATTCAGGTACAGCAAGATATAATTTTCATGTTTCCTATAGTTTCTGCAAAAATTCCAATAAAGCAATGTATTGCTCATTGTCTAGTTTAGCAGCTGCATCCAAAAGCTGAAGCTGATAGTCATTCAGTAGAACCGGTTTATTATTATCTTCCAGAAAAAACTGAGACATAGTTATACCAAATGCATTACATATTTTAATTAGTGATGGAATCGTAGGAAGCATTTTTTTGCAATACCAAGATGAAATGGTGGACTGCGTAAGTCCAGATCTTTCAGCCAATTGATATTCAGTCCAATTTCTTTCTTCTCTCAATTTCGTAATTTTATCTAAAATATTTACCATTTATGCTCCCTCACCTCCTCTATTTAAACATACATATCCTGATGCGATAATTATACTAAAAAAAATCGTTGCAATTTACTATGTATTATCGTATAATACAAACGATAATGCGTAGCAAAGAAGATACGAAATTGCTTTTATCAATCAGTATTATGCATAGCCACGAAACAGGATGCAGGTATGTTTCATCCGTTAATGATTTCGTCATATATTTGGGATTCATATAAAATCAGAGAGGTCAAAACTGTAGGATGAGTATTTATTATTTATTGCTTTTTTCCGTAGTCGGAGTGACTATATTTTATCTTATTCCAACGAAATATAGGAAATATCATCTATTCATTTACAACATTATTTTCTATTTGCTATGCAACGCTTGCTACCTAGGCTTACTTCTAACGGAAACCGTTCTAAGTTTCGTAATTGCAAAAAAAATAGAAAGCAACACCACGCAAAAGAAAAAGGCAAAATTATGGTTAACTACTGGTCTTATTATAATAGTCACAATATTATGCATATTTAAATATTTTAATTTTTTCATTGAAACTTTTCATTTTTCATTGTCAGAGTTAATTTTGCCAATTGGCATTTCCTATTATAGTTTTAAAATATTAAGTTATATAATTGATGTTTTTCGAGGAAAATGTAAAATTGATAACTCTTTTATTGACTATAGCGTATATATTATGTTCTATCCTCATCTTTTGTGCGGTCCAATAGCAAGACCTCAAACAATATTATCGCAGCTTAAGGTTGATATAACTTACAACAGTGTTTTAATTTCAGAGGGATTGGCACTTATTATTTCTGGATTGTTTAAAAAAGTAGTTATTGCAGATAGATTAGCTAAATATGTAGATGTGGTATTTCAGAATCCTTCTTCATATCCTTCAGTTGCCTTAATTTTAGGGGCAATATTTTATGCAATTCAATTATATTGTGATTTTTCGGGCTACTCTGAGATTGCAATTGGCATAACCAACCTGTTTGGATTAAAATGCGAAAATAATTTTTCACGTCCATATTTATCCCGAAATATACGTGATTTTTGGAAAAGATGGCATATCTCTTTATCCAGCTGGCTTAAAGATTATATTTATATTCCACTAGGGGGAAATCGAAAGTCTATCTGGAGAAGAAATCTTAATGTGCTTATTACATTTTTGATCTGTGGAATTTGGCATGGTCAGCAATTGCATTACATTATTTGGGGAATTTATCATGGATTATTAAATATTCTTTTTACTTCTACTACCCCCAAAATAAATAAAGCAAAAAATATAGCATGTTGGATCTTAACAATGTTCTTCGTTACTTTAGGATGGATTTTTTTCCGTGCCTCCTCCTTAACGAATGCTATTGAATATATCTGGCTCATGATTTCAGAATTTTCAATTAGCTATAACGAGATAGTCAATTCTATTATAATTTTTACAGGAGATAATACAAGCATTGCTTATTGCGTCATACTATTTTTATTGTTAATGCTCCTATTTTTAAAAGAAATATTTGAAGAATATGATAAGAAAGGAAAAGAAAGCCTTCTATGGACTGGTGTCTTCCTGTTTTGTATTGTTTTACTAGGTATTACTGGAAATAGCAGCTTTCTTTATGCGAATTTTTAATGAAAAAAATAATCAGAACCATATTACTTACCTTGATGATTTGTTTTATCTATATTGTAATAAAAAATGAATACGCAAGATTATTGCTGGCTAACGCAAATTTTGGTATGGAAGCATTAATTACTGAAAGCAAAAAGAATCCAAAAGAGGTAAACCTCTGGATTGGTTCCTCTATGTTCAGAATGGGAATAGATAGTAATTCCTTATATAATCAACTGGGAGAAAACGAATTTATATTAGCATATAATGGGAATCAACCTTATCTTGAATTTTATGAAATAGAATATTTACTAAACTCAGGAGTGGAAATCAATCAAATATACTTGGACATGTATGTTTATGCTGCAGCAAGCGAACCAGCTCTTGGGGATCTCCGTCTGTTACTTCAAACAGATACAGATTTCAAAAATAAAGTTTGGAAGGAACTTCACCAAACAGGCAAGGTAGGTTTTAAAGACTTTTGGGAAATGTATGTGGGGGCAAATAATGATGTAATCTTTGCATGGCCTTTTTATTATCCTTTAGTTAACCAAGCATCTTTTCAGGGTGGAAACCTCAGAACGGTTGGGGGAATGACCACAGATTCCTTAAATAATATCGATAAACCTACGGTATCAGAAACTGTAATAAACTCAAAGCAAATGGATTATCTTATCAAAATGATCAAACTATGTCAAAATAATAATATAATCTTAAAATTTGTTGAAACACCCAAATACTATGAGATTTCACAAGACAATATATATCTTAAAATTATTAACGAATATATTAACTTGTTGGACGAATACCATATTGAGTACTATTTGTCCAATTATACATATGAAGCCCTTATAAAATATACTCAAAAAGAACCCAATTGTGAAAAGAATCATATTGTTCTTTTCAACTCAAAAGAACCTGCCTTTTTTTCAGACTATATCCATATGTCATCAGACGGGAAAGTAAAATATACAATAAATTTAACCAAGCTAATAAATGGTTTTCAATAAATTACTTCTAATATCATCAAAGCAATTACCTATTTTCACAAGGATTCCTTTTCCTCTTATCCTATATCCAGGGAATCCCTTTTCATCACCCGTATCTCTATGGCCCGGTGGTTATTTTCTATGACAACCTCCTTGTGGCTGCCGCCATATTCGCCGTCAAGGGTCCATGCCACCTCCTCCATCGATTCTATCGTGAGGCGGGAGGCACGGAAACAGTGCATGACATCCGTATCAATGTCCCGGTTCACCAGGGAAAGCATAAGGTTATTGAGTTCTATGGGTGTCCTGGGGAGCTTGATCAGGGTCACTTCAAATACGCCGTCGTCCAGCTTCACATTATTGCCGGTAATGTGTTTAAAACCTCCTACTGAAATCGAGTTGGTGACCATACCAAAGACGAAGTCGTCTTCTATGACATGGACATCCTCCGTCTCTCCGCATTCTCCGGCGCTGTCACAGCCCTCCGTCTTTTTCCAGGCGGTGCAGGTAACCTTCATATGGTAAGAGCGAATCGTGGAGAGGCGCTTCATGCCCTCCAGAAGATACGCCATATGCCCCAGCAGATTCTTCATGTCCTGGCCGGTCTCATAGGAAACATCCGTAAACAGCCCGAACGCAGCGATATACACAAAAACATCCTGGTTAAAGGAACCAATATCGCAGGGGTAATTCTCGCCCACGACAATCGTCTCTGCAGCCTGAAGCATATTTTTCGGCAAATCCAGACTCCCCCCAAAATCATTGGTGCTTCCCGCAGGGATATAGCCGATGGGAGTTTGAAAAGAGCTCCGCATCATGCCTGTCACCACCTCATCCAGGGTGCCGTCGCCTCCGCTGCAGACCACTATATCATAAACCGGCGTGCGGTACTGGGTAATCTCCACTGCATCTCCCCTCTTCCGGGTGGGATATACCGTTATTTCGTATCCCCCCGCAGCAAAAAGCTCCAGGATATCCGACAACCTGCCCTTGATCTGCGCTTTCCCTGCTTTGGGATTATAAATGAAAAGCATTTTTTTGTCCGTCATTATCTCACCAGCCTCCGCAAGAGCCTAACCTTAAGGAAAAAAGGCTTCTCTGATACCGCGCCTTACGCGCAGTCTTTGCGCTAAGAAAAACAGAATCAACATAACGATTACTGCCTCGCCGTTGATTCTGTCATTCTTCTTTCATGTACTATGCCACACTCTCGCCGCCAAGGAATCTCTCAATATCTTCAACAGCGCTCTGCTCGTCAGAACCGTTTGCAGTAACGATCACCTGCTCACCATTGTTCAGCCCCAGACTCATCATTCCCATGATGCTCTTGGCGTTCACCCTCTTGCCGGACACCTCCAGGTAGATGGAGCTCTCATACTTACTCGCCACCTGCACCAGTACAGCCACCGGTCTTGCCTCCAGGCCATTGCTCAGTTTGATCTCAATTGCCTTCCGCGTCATAATATTTTCCTCCTCATTTTTCACGTTCTCAATCTTTCGGCCATCTCACTCAGCTTCCGAAGTCTGTGATTCACCCCTGACTTTCCCACCGGCGGATCCAGATGCTCCCCAAGCTCCTTCAGGGGCATATCCGGATATTCCAGCCTCACCTCAGCCATCTGCCTTAAGGTATCGGGCAAATCCTGGAATCCATACCGCTCCCGCAGCAATTCGATATCCTCGATCTGTCTGGCGGCGGCACTTACTGTCTTGCCGATATTGGCTGTCTCACAGTTCACGCGCCGGTTCACAGAATTACGCACCTCTTTTAAAATGCGCAGGTTCTCCAGATTCATCAATGACAGCGGAGCCTCCATCGTGGCGAGCAGTTCCACAATGCCCGCTCCTTCCTTCAGATAGACAACGTAATACTTTTTGCGAAGAATGATCTTCGCATCTATGCCGAATCCCTGTATCACGCCCTGCAGCTGCTCAGCTTTCCCACGGTTATTGCACACAAATTCCAGATGGTAACCCTTCCTCGGATCGCTCATGGAACCTGCCGCGAGAAACGCTCCCCTGATAAAGGCACGCTGACAACAAGAATTCTTAATGAGCAAGAAACTTATCGGTTCCTCCAGGCTGCCGAACTTGTTGTAAAATAACCGCATTTCTTCTTCGCTCATTTCAACATCAGTATCTATATTAAATGTTTTTTGCAATAATGTAAAGCCTTTTCTTACAATCGCTTCATTTTCTGTCTGAAAACCTATGGTATAGCGGTTCTCCGCATCCTTTCCATACTGTCCGCAGAAAAGCAGAAGCGCCGCAAGCTCGGCGATCTGACAATGTCTGGCAGGGCTAAAATGCTTTGCCAGTTCTTCTTTTACCTCACTGGAAAATGACATCGTTAGGTACTCCTGTGATACACATCTCTATGATAAAGCTTTAAGCCGTATTTTCCTTTGTTCTTCAGTCTTTGATAAAGTTCATTGGCAAGGGTCACGCTGCGGTGCCTGCCTCCGGTACAGCCTACCGCAATCACCAGCCGGTACTTCCCCTCCTTCACATAGTTGGGAATGAGAAACTGTACCATATCGCTAAGCTTCTCCATGAATTCCCCCGCCTCCGGGAAACCCATGACATATTCCTGCACTTCCCGGTCGTTGCCCGTCTTATGCTTCAATTCGTCGATATAAAAGGGATTGGGAAGAAATCTCACATCAAAGACCAGATCCGCATCTGCGGGTATCCCATGCTTGAAGCCGAAGGACATCACAGTAACTATGAGACTATTATATTCCTCATTCTGCACAAAAATTCGGTCAAGCTCTTCCTTTAATTCCCTTGTAAGTAAATTTGTGGTATCCAGGATATAGTCCGCCTGTTCCCTGATAGCCTCCAGAACGCGGCGTTCCTTGCGGACGCCGTCCTCCACACGCCCTTCCTGCGCCAGGGGATGTACGCGCCTAGTCTCCTTATAGCGCTTGATCAGGACGGAATCATCCGCTTCCATGAAAAGGATCTCCATCTTGTAGCCGGCATTCTTAAGCTGTTCAAGGATCATCGTGGCGTCTTCAAAGGACTGTCCCGCACGTACGTCCAGCCCCAGGGCGACCTTGGTGATCTCACTGTTGGGCGTTGCAATCAGCTCTACAAATTTTTCAATCAGGGATACGGGAAGATTGTCCACACAATAAAAGCCAATATCTTCAAGCATTTTAAGGACGGTACTCTTCCCGCCTCCGCTCATTCCTGTCACTACTACGAATCTCATCCGTTCCTCCACATCACAGATATATAGACAAACTCCTTTAAAACTGTCCCAAAAGCACGACCTCCGGCTCCAGCTCCACGCCGGACGTCTCCTTTACTCTGCGCTGTATCTCTTTCATCAGGGCGAGCACATCCGAAGCAGCGGCTCCGCCCGCATTAATCACAAAACCGCAGTGTTTATCCGATATCCGCGCTCCGCCGATTTGAAGCCCCCGCAGCCCTGCCCGCTCAATCAGCTGCCCGGCGAAATGCCCCTCAGGTCTCTTGAAGGTACTTCCGGCGCTCGGATATTCCAGAGGCTGCTTTTCCCTGCGTCTTGCGGCGAGGTCATCCATCTTCTCCTTTATCTTCACCGGATCTCCCGGTTCCAGCTTCAGGGTAACCTCCGTTACAATATACGGCATTTTCTTCAGGACGCTGGTACGGTAACCGAATTCCATTTTCTCATTATCCAGTATCATTTCTTCGCCGGTCTGCGTAAGCACAGTCACATCCTGCACCACCTGTTTCATTTCCCCGCCATAAGCCCCCGCATTCATCACGATGCCGCCGCCAATGGAACCCGGTATGCCCGCTGCAAACTCAAAACCTGTCAGGCCGCATCCCAGCGCCGTCTTCGCCACCTGGGACACGAGCGCGCCAGCCTGCGCCGCCACCGTATTGCCTGAAACCGTAATCCGGTTCATCCCTGAGCCGATGTGAAGGACGATCCCCTGATATCCTTTATCGCTTACCAAAAGATTGCTTCCGTTTCCCAGGATAAAGTATGGGATATCCTCCCGTTTCCCATTCTGTGAATTCAGATAAGCCAGAAGCTCTTTCAACTGTTTTACAGACTCTACCTCAACCAGACAGTCCGCAGGACCTCCAATGCGGAATGAAGTATGCTTTGCCATCGGCTCCCTCAGGAAAATCTTATCTTCCGGTATGATGAATTTCAGGGCTTCCAACACTGCTTCATCCATCGCTTGCAAATCCTCCGATTCATGCGCTATGCTCTTCCAAAGATTCTGGTATCAGAATCAAAATAACCTGATCTCATATGACTCTTGCCGGTTCCTCTCCCTTCCAAAGCTAGAACGCGATGCCGTCATCATCTTCATCCCGTCTTCTCCCCAGGGAATTCTGCACACGGGTATAAAGCTCCTGGGCGGCGTTATAGCCCATCTTCTTCTGACGATGATTGACCGCCGCCGATTCACAGATGACCGCCAGATTACGCCCCGGACGAATGGGAATATTATGGCATACGATCTTATTCCCCAGGTATTCCGTATAATTTTCCTCCAGGCCCAACCTGTCGTATTCCTTATCCTTATCCCAATCCTCCAGGCGGATGACCAGATCGACCTGCTGCGTGTCGCGCACCGCGGAGGCTCCGAACAAAGCCTTCACGTCCACGATCCCAATTCCTCGCAGCTCAATGAAATGCTTCGTGATATCCGGCGCACTTCCCACCAGCGTATCGTCGCTGACCTTACGCAGCTCTACCACGTCATCCGTCACAAGACGATGGCCACGCTTAATCAACTCCAGGGCCGCCTCCGATTTCCCGATCCCGCTCTCACCCGTGATCAGGACGCCTTCCCCGTATACGTCCACCAGGACGCCATGCACAGAAATACAGGGTGCGAGCCTTACATTCAGCCACCGGATGATCTCCGCCATAAAGTCTGAGGTGGATTTCTTGGTAGACAGGAGGGGAACCATATGCTTATTGGCGACTTCCAGGAAAATAGGATCCGGCTTTAAGTCCCTGCAGAACACAATACAGGGGATATCGTAGGAAAGCAGATCCTCATAAACCTCCCTTTTGCGTTCATCCGACAGGCTCTCTAAATAAGTATATTCCACAAATCCGATGATCTGCAGTCTTGTCGCGGCAAAATGTTCAAAATATCCTACCAGCTGCAGCGCCGGACGATTGATATCCGGCTGTGTAATACGGATACTGGTTACATCAATCTCGGGAGTGAGATTCTCCAGCTTCATCTTTTCAATCACTCTAAGTAAACTGACACTCGCCATAGCTTTTCCTTCTCCCTTTCTCCGGCGCGGCAACGCAGCCTTTTCCTTCTCTCAATTCGTCTTCCCCAAACGGAATCCTGCCGTTCTTTTCCTAAATATTTTAACACACATCCTACTTCAATTCAACCGACACTTTATTTTTGAGAGCCATCCTCTATTTCTAAAACTTCTACCTTATTTCAAAAATTATTCCTCCTGATGGAAAAATCCATAGATCTGCTCCGCCGCGTGAACCGGGATTTCCGGCAGCTGCGCAAGCCTTTCCACAGAGGCGTCCCGGATTTCCTCAATGGAACGGAAGGCTCTCATAAGCGCTTTTCTCCTGGCGGGACCGATCCCCGGGATCTCATCCAAGGAAGACTGCACCTGAGACTTGCTCCGGAGGGAACGGTGATACTCAATGGCAAAGCGGTGCGCCTCATCCTGAATCCGGGTGATCAGCTTAAAACCTTCCGAATGGGTATCAATGGGCAATTCCACATTATTATAATACAGCCCCCTCGTCCTGTGGTTATCGTCCTTGACCATGCCGCAGACCGGAATATCAATTCCCAGCTCGGAAAGCACCGCCAGCGCAATGTTTACCTGGCCGCGTCCGCCATCCATCAAAAGCAGATCGGGAAATCTGGTAAAACTCCCATATTCCTGCTCCAATTCCTTTTCTTCCAATTCCCTGCTTTCCTCCATGCCATGGAGAAACCGTCTCGTAAGGACCTCCCTCATACAGGCGTAATCATCCGGTCCGGAAACCGTGCGGATTTTAAACTTGCGGTAATCGCTCCGCTTGGGCTTTCCTTTTTCATAGACCACCATGGAACCCACGTTTGCGAAGCCGCTGATATTGGAAATATCAAAGGCCTCCATCCGGTCCGCCTTCTCAATTCCCAGCAAAGAAGCAATCTCCTTCACCGCTCCAATGGTGCGCCCTTCCTCCCGTTTGAGCTTTTCCCTGTCCTGACTCAGAACCAGCTTTGCATTCTGGGCGGCCAGCTCCACCAGCTTTTCCTTATAGCCGATCTTCGGCACTTTAATGTAGGTTCTCGCGCCACGCCGTCCGCTGAGCCACTTTTCTATCAGGGGGATCTCATCGATCTCATACTGCAGCATAAGCTCCCTTGGAATAAAAGGAGTTCCCGCATAAAACTGCTTTACAAAATCTCCCAGGATCTCCGGCTTTTTCTTGCCGGACACATTCGTCATGTAATAATGCTCCCTGCCGATCAGCTTGCCGCCGCGGACAAAAAACACCTGTACCACCGCCTCCGATTCATCCTGGTACAACGCGATTACATCCTTGTCCTCCCCGTCGCTGTCCGTGATCTTCTGTTTCTGGGAGACCTGCTTCACACTGTTATAGAGGTCCCTGTACCTGGCAGCTTCCTCAAACTCCAGATTCTCGGACGCGTGAAGCATTTTTTGTTCCAAATCCTTCAGGATTTTATCATAGCTTCCGTTCAAAAATTCCAGCGCGCCCGCCACCTGCTCCCGGTACTGTTCCTTACTGAGATATCCCTGGCAGGGGGCAAGGCACTGTTTGATATGGTAATTCAGGCAAGGACGCTCCAAGCCAATATCCCTGGGAAGGGATCTGTTGCAGGTCCTCAGCTGAAACAGCTTATTTAACAGCTCAATCGTATCCTTTACCGCCCCGGCGCTGCTGTAGGGTCCAAAATATCTGGATTTATCCTTCTTCATCTGCCTGGAAAAAAGGATTCTGGGATAGTCTTCCCCAAGCGTTACCTTAATATATGGATATGTCTTATCGTCCTTCAGGAGTGTGTTGTACTTGGGGGAATGCTCCTTAATCAGATTATTTTCCAGAACCAGCGCCTCCAGCTCGGAATCTGTCACAATATACTCAAACCGGGCAACCAGACCCACCATTTTATCAATAGCCGGACCGCGCCCGATATTTTCCCGGAAATAGGAGCGCACACGGTTATGGAGGTTGACGGCCTTCCCCACATAAAGGATCGTGTCCTGGGCATCCCTCATGAGATAGACGCCCGGCTTATTCGGCAATTTTTTTAACTCTTCCTCAAATTGCAACATCTTTTTCTCCCCTGCGCAATGTCCTGTAAAAAATTTTAAACCTTGCTGAATCTTTTTAGACCTGCAGAATTCTTGTGTGTCCTGTAAAATTTTTATCGTACAGTGCTTGTATCGTACAGTGCTTGTATTTGCAAAATATCCTGTGGAAACCACAGGATATTTTATCTTTTCATCACAATAATAGCTTTTGCTTGATTGTCCGTCAGTCCTCTAACGGCCTGTTGGAGAACCTTCCCACTACAGGAGGCTCCTTTTCAGGCTGGGCAGGCTCCTCTTCCGGTACATCCCCTGAGTTTTCCGTTTCTGCCGTCATCTTCTCCGGTGCTGTCACGCTTTCTCCCGGCGCTGCTGCCCTCGCTTCCGGTGTTGCTGCCAGCCCTCCCGGTACCGCCGCCCCATCTTCGGATGCCGCCGGCTCTCCAAGCGCCGATGCTTTCTCTTCGGGTATTGCCAGCCCTCCCGGCGCTGCCGCTCCATCTCCCAGCGCCGCCGTCTCCTGCGGATATGCCGGAACACTTTCCTGCGGCGCACCGCTGATTCCTGCAATGGCTCCTGCGCCCGCCGCCGTATTCGCCTCAACCGCCTGCCGGTCCGCCGGCTTTACATTCTCCGCCTTTTCCTCAGGATCAGGAAGTCCCTTCTCGCGGCGGAAAATCTGCATGAATTCTTTCCCGGTAATGGTCTCCCGCTCAATCAGGAAGCCGGCCAGCTTATCCATCAGCTCACGGTTCTCCCGGAGCATGGAAAGCGCCTTTTCATAGCTCTCCTTCAGAAGCTCCACCACCTCCTGGTCGATCTCAGCGGCGGTCTGGTCGCTGCAGTTTAAGGCTGTTCTGCCTTCCAGGTACTGGCTCTCCACGGTAGCAAGCCCCATCAGGCCAAACCGCTTGCTCATGCCGTACTGGGTGATCATCGCCTTGGCGATATTGGTGGCGCGCTCGATATCGTTGGCGGCGCCTGTTGTCACCGTATCAAAGACAATTTCCTCAGCCGCCCTTCCTGCCACGAGCCCGACCAACATATCCCTCAATTCCGCTTCTGTATTCAGGTACTTCTCTTCCTCCGGAACCTGCATCACATATCCCAACGCGCCCATGGTCCTGGGCACGATCGTAATCTTCTGAACCGGCTCCGAATTCTTCTGCAGGGCCGCCACCAAAGCGTGCCCTACCTCATGATAGGACACAATCCGGCGCTCTTCCTTGCTCATAATCCGATCCTTCTTTTCCTTGCCGACCAGCACCTGCTCCACCGCATTGAACAGATCCTTCTGGCTCACCAGACGCCGCCCTTCCTTTACCGCATTGATGGCGGCTTCGTTGATCATATTGGCAAGATCCGAACCAACCGCCCCGCTGGTTGCCAGGGCAATGGCGTCCAGATCCACTGTTTCGTCCATCTTGACATTTTTGGCATGTACCTTCAGAATCTCCACACGCCCCTTCAGATCCGGCTTATCCACGATGATCCGTCGGTCAAAACGTCCGGGACGAAGCAACGCCTTATCCAATATCTCAGGTCTGTTGGTCGCGCCGATAATTAAGATGCCCTTGGAGCTGTCAAAGCCGTCCATCTCCGACAAAAGCTGGTTCAGGGTCTGCTCCCGTTCCTCATTGCCGCCGCCGTACTTGGAATCACGGCTCCGTCCGATGGCGTCGATCTCATCTATAAAAATAATACAGGGGGCGTTCTTTGTGGCTTCTTTAAACAGATCACGCACACGGCTGGCGCCCACGCCGACATATAGCTCGATAAAATCAGAACCGGTCAGGGAAAAGAAGGGAACGTGCGCCTCTCCCGCGACTGCCCTCGCCAGAAGGGTCTTACCCGTTCCGGGAGGTCCCACCAGCAATGCACCCTTGGGCAGTCTTGCACCGATTCCTGCATATCTTCCCGGATTATGCAGGAAATCCACCACTTCCACCAGGGACTCCTTTGCCTCGTCCTCGCCTGCCACATCCTTAAAGGTAACGCCTGTCTCCTTCTGCACATAGACCTTCGCCGTGCTCTTGCCCACGCTGAAGGGGCCTCCGTTTCCGCCCATCTTCCGCAACAGGAAGCTTAAAAGCACCCACATCAAAAGCACAGGCAGCACAAAGGAAAGAATGCTCATGATAAGCGCGGTTCCATTGGAAGGATTCGCTTCGAATTCCTCCACTCCGCTCTCTTCCAGCCGTTTGGTCAGGTCGGATGCATTCTCCATCACATAGGTGGTGTACTCCACATCCCTCGCCCCATACCCAAGCTGGGAGAAGGGATTACCGCCGCTTTCTTCGTCCGTCTGGCTCCTTTTGGTAAAGGTCAAATATCCGTCGCTCCCTAAAACCGCAGTCTTGATCTCGCCCTTTTCCAGCATGGCCAGGAATTCTGAATAGCTTACTTCGAATTCAGAACCCGAATTCAGGACAAAATTACTGAATATCATTACAACCGTCAATACAGCGATGGCAGACAGCAGATAGATCATCCAGTTCGGCTGCTTCTGGTTGCCGTTATTGCCACCATTTCCCCCATTGCTTCCATTGCCGTTATTATAACCATTCCCGTTATTATAACCATTTCCATTATCGTATTCGTTCATCTGATTATCCATACAATCCTCATTTCTATTACATCATTACGGCCTGTATCTATGGTCACAGTTTTTCCATATGTAAAACCAGCGATTCAAAATTAAAAACTATTTTCAATTCAATATTTCAAACCTATTTTATTATAGAGACAAAAAAAGCAGAAATCAATAGCAGAAACGTGAAAAAAGTGTGATTTCTCTTAAAGATTTATGAATCACAAAATTTTTCTTCCATTTTTCCTATGGATTTTTTCAGCGGATTATAGTAAAATAAGACGGTAAATTTTTTATTCCCGGTAGTTTGACAGCCTAACTGTATTAAATAATTCCAAAAGCCTTTACTGGCTTTATTTTTTTTGTCAAAATTA
>CANPYG010000072.1 GCA_947588205.1 uncultured Acetatifactor sp.
GTGATACCGGCGTCCACCTGGGCCAGATTGCCCTCCAGCTCCGCCTTCCGGGGTCTCCTCCAGGCCGCAGGTCAGGACGCGTTCTTCCGCATAGCAGTCAGCCGTATGCTGATGTGCCGGCATCTCTGGCAGCTTACAGATCAGCTCGCCCTCTTCGTTATAACAAAGCTCGTTATGGGTATGGGCAACATAATCAGCCAGCCCGCAGATCAGGGTGGTTCCATCCTCCGCATAGCAGTCAGCCGTATGCTGATGCACCTCTATCTGGCAATCCAACACTTTTTCCGTGCTGTTAAGTGCCTGACCGGGCATGATAAGTGCGATCGTGGTTCCGGCTGCCACTACCAGCGCCAGGCACGCCAACACCTTCTGCCATTTCCTCTTTTTCTTCTGCTCACGCAAGAATCTTGATGCATTTCTCATGATTGAAGATTCCATCGTGTTGCCTCCTTTCTTCTATCACTGCTCATCATTGAAACCAACTTAGTTCCGACAAGGGCCAGACCCGCACCATCAGCTTGCCGATGACCAGGTCATCGCTGACGCATCCGACCGCCGTGTTCCTGCTGTCAATGGAAGTATCCCTGTGGTCGCCCATTACGAAATTCCTTCCATCCGGTACCTGATAGGGAAGTGTGATGTTACACTCCCCCAGGGCTTTCTCGTTGATGTAGGGTTCTGTCAGCAGCTCGTCGTTCACGTAGACGTTCCCTTCCTCGTCGATATTCACCCAGTCGCCTGATGTTGCGATCACCCGCTTCACCAGGATGTTATTATTATAGTAGAAAGCGATGATGTCGCCCGACTTATATTTTGTTCCCTTCAGCGCCACCACCACGTCTCCGTCCTGTAAAGTGTCCGACATGGACGTTCCGCTGATCTGGAGCACCGGCAGGAGCAGGATCGCTATGAGCGCCGCCGCCGCTGCCACTACCAACAGGGAGAATACTGTAGTTCTTATCACCCTGTTATGATTACTCTTTTTCTGTTCCTTGCGAAGCTCCGACTGGATTTGCGATATTGTAGGGGCTTCCAGATCCTCAATCTTATTTTTCTTGCCCATTTTCTCATCTCCATATCTACAAATCTTTAATTTTGTAAGTCCTCTACAAAGGTCAGACCCTCGTCGGAAGCTTCTGCGCCCTCTTCCGGTTCCTCCCCATCAGCTTTCCCTGATAGAGTCCTCGGAAGGTCGTCGTCATTATCCTTCTCCATGAGCTCCGGATCCTCCTGCGGCTCCAGCTTCAGGCGCTCCTCCTGCGAAGTCTGCATATTATAAAGGTACTGGTCTGCAGCCCTCTGCGCCGCTTCGAAAATCCCGTTCAGTCGAAGTGCAGCTTCTGCAATGTTCCCCGCCTCTGACAACTCTATGCTTCGTCTGTTGCGTTCGGCTTCCAGGGCATCCTGCAGTCTGTGAATCTTCTCGTCTTTGCTGTCGAGACGTTTTCTCAGTCTCTCGTAGGTGTCTGTCAGAGCCCCCAACTCTTCCTTGGTGTCCGCCAGGTTCTTCTTCAACTCCTCGAAATCCTCACTGAGGGCCAATAACAGCTGCAACAGCTCTTGCCTGCTCAGACGCCTTAATTCTTTATTTGTCATACACATCCCGCCTTTCGGAAAATCAGGAATTTTGTCGTATCTTCCCCGTAATCATATGTATTTTACTACAATCAATTTGGGAATGCAAGAAATATATTATCTTTACTTTTATAAAAATGCGGGTAAAAAATATTACCCTACCTTTGAAAAAAGTATATCATATCACTGGTCTAAAAAAGCGTCAAAGTTCAGAAGAAAATAAGGTTATTTTAATTTTTTTAATGATAAAAATAAGGTTAGACTTCATTCAATTTGAAATCTAACCTTATTACAGCCATAGGACGCACATACAAGTCCTTGGATTCCGCCCTAGCCCCAATATCTTGACATATGTTCTGAGGTATCTTTCTCATTCAGGCCGTATTTTTCCGAGACCAGTTGAAAGGTTCTGTCATAAGAGGCGCCCAATGCATGACAGCCTGTTATCAGAATCTTGATTCCTTCTGCGCGGCCTTCTGCATGACCTTCTGCGCGGCCTTCTTCCAGTCCATTCTCCCAGGCCTCCTGTCGCAGATATTTCCAGACCTTCTTTTCGTTACATTCCTGCAGCAGCATACCCAACACCTCCATCCGGCTTTCTCTCAATATGTCCGCTAAAATGCCTTTTTCCAGGCATACCTCAACAGCCTTCCCTGCAGAAAGGCGCATTCCCTTTCCTTCCCGCAGTCCGGCGTTCACCTGTTCTACAAAATAGGAATATTCCCAAAGCCTGTGGCACTTATCCATCAATTCCTGGTTATATCCATAGTTGATATTTAACATCCGTACCCGCAGCTCCACCCCGGGATTCTCATCCGGATGCTCATAGGCATCGGATAAATACAGGCAACGCTCCTCTGGTTCCTCACGGCTTCCGTTATAGAAAACCACTAAACGGGGCGTCGGCAGCTTCAACAGCTTCGTACCGTACAATTTCTCACTTCCGTATTCGTCAATGATCTTCTGGTATTCTTCCCCCAGATAGATCAGAAACCGCACCGGAATATTGGGACAAACTGTGCTCTGCTGCTCGTACAGATTCAAAACGCCTGCAATGGTAAAAGCCAGATCATTCTTCATCGACAGATAGATCACATTCTCCACCGTCATGATCTTAAGGGCGTCCTGGTCCGTATACTCCGTTCCGTTTAATGCGTTGTAAAGCTCCAGGAGCGCCGCCTTGTCCTTTTCAAAAATATAACAGAACAGCCTGTCCTTTACATTCCTTCTTACAGATAACCTGCCTTTCAGGTTCCGGTAAAACCTGAATGGAACCCTCAATCTCTTTGCTTTCTCTGTTCCTTCCGTTTTTTCTTTCAAAAATGTAACCCTCCTTCTTCCAAAATTGCCGTGGAGGATACCTGAAAAAACGGTTTTCCTGTGTTCCCGCCACGGATGTTTGTTATTCGCTTGCTTTCTTCTGAGAATCCGTGGCGGAATCGCCGGAAATGCAAAATGCATTGTAGAAGCCCAGAACTTCATGTATTATCTTTTGTGCAGTTATATCTTTTGTGCAGTTATATCTTTTGTGCAGTTAAAAATATTGGTTAAAGTATGCCTATGTAGCAACAAATGCGAGATTCAGGAAAGGAAACCGACATCCTTCTTTGATGCATTGTATTCCATACATCTAAATGTATTGTACCATTTGATCCATCATTTGTCAATCATATTATCAAAAGAATGAGACCGATTTTCCAAAGCCGCCCCGCCCCTATGCCCCCTATATAACGAAGCCTATATAACAAAACCTATAAAAACGATGAAACTAATAGTTGATTTTACTTCAAAAACAGGATACAATAAGAACACAGGCAAAACACTCTTCACACACCCGGAAGGAGGGTTATGTGTAAGAAAAAATTTCAGGAGCTCAATTTGAGCGATGCTTTTTTGTTTGCCGCTGTAATGTCAGATTCCGAAAACTGTCGTTTAATGCTGGAAATGATCTTGGGGATCCCCATCAGTTCCCTCGAAGTTCATTCTGAACATAATATTCTTTTTCGTTCAGATTACAAAAGTGTGCGGTTGGATGTATTCGCTTCCACTAAGGTACAGGTGGACTATGATGTGGAAATGCAGAACGAAAAGGAAAACCTTGCGAAACGAAGCCGTTTCTATCAGGTACGGATGGACTCTGTTTCCTTGAAACCAGGTGAGGATTATAACGCTCTTCATCCAAACTACGTGATCTTCATCTGCACCTATGATCCCTTTGGATACGGCTTATATCGATACGTATTTGAAAATCGCTGCCAGGAACGGAATTTTCCCCTTAATGATGGAACTACAAAAATTTTCCTGAATACCAAGGGAACCAATTCAGAGGACGTTCCGAAAGCCTTGGTAGATTTTTTGCATTACGTAGAGGACAGCAGCGATAAATGTGCAGTCGGCACACAGAACGGTACGCTTGCTAAGCTTCATAGGCGTATTGTAAGTCTTAAAAAAAGCAGAGAATGGGAGGAACGCTATATGACGCTTGCAGATTATATCCAGGCAGCGGAGAAAAAGGCAGAACGCATCGGACTGGAACAGGGTCTAGAACAGGGACGAGCACAAGGTCTGGAGCAAGGGCAGAAGTTAGGACTGGCACAGGGACAAAACAAGCTTTTGAATCTCATCCAGTGCATGTGCGCCAACGGAGAAGCCGACCAGATCCCAAGGCTTTCCTCAGATCCTGCTTTTCTGGAAGAGGCTTTCCGGAAATATGGATTCCCTGCATCTTCAGAGGACTAAGCACCTCTTCTCTTTTTTCTACGAAAGATATCTATGGTCTTTGGATACCGCCAGAACAAAATCCGACGGTATCCAAGTCATTCATTTTGACAAATCATTTTCCCATTTTTTTAAAAATTTATAGATGGGTGTAAAGAGCAGGTTTTGCCTGTTTTCAACCGATTGACGGTTATGAAAAATCCTTCAGACCCGCTTTATGCATTCTTGCGTTTCCAGCACAGCATACCCACCAGGCTTAAGCCCACGAAAAGCAGCCCCAGGGAATTCACCGGCAGGAACATTTTCTCCAATACCACAAAGTCACAAATACCCGCCGCATAAAGCAGCTTCCAGGCTGCCTTGCTGAAGCCCGCCAGAAAGACATTGACACAGCCGGCCACCAGCAGGGCGCAGGCGCCTTTGACCATCTTATTATAAAGATCTTGGAGCAAAATAACGGCAGTGACGCCAAAAAGATTCAACCAATGGAACTTCACTGCCTGTTCAGATGATAGACCGGAAGCAGCGGAATGATAATGGGAGTCTTATCGGCATAAGCCTTATATTCCTCATTGCCGCCATAACGCGCCATCTGCCGCTTTTCCAGGCGCTGCGCGCCGTTGAACATGACGAAAACGATGCAGACATAAGCCGCCAATACAGTCACCCACTGATACCAGCCCTTCAAGGCATCCAGGCAGGAAACGGTCAAACCGGTCCAGAACAGGATCTCCCCAAAATAGTTGGGGCAGCGGACGATTTTGTACAGACCCTTGGTCGCCACCATTTCAGGGCGCACAGCCTTCTGGGCGCTCTTCTGCTGGTCAGCCACCGTTTCAATCAGAATCGCCAAAGCGCAGATCACAATGCCGGCCCATACAAATCCAGAGCTTTCCCCATCGTTATACATTCGGAAATAAACAAGGGAAGTCTGTGCCACATACAAAACGGCCACCGCCAGCCACATGACGGCCTTGACGAAAACCGGCATTCTGCCCTCATCGCCGGAAGCCTCCGCCAAGACCTTACGGTAAGCGGCGTTTTTAAATTCCCGGATCAGCAAAAACCCGGAAAGACGGAACCCATAAACGATCAAAAGAACAAATAAAAGATAATGAGGCAGCTGCGCCTTAAAAATCCCCATCATGCTCATCACCAATAACGCTGCCCCGATGACGGATACGGAAAAACCATAACCGATGGACAAAAAATACACATATTTCTTAAACCCACACAGACAAACGATCAAGCTCAACAGGAAGAAAATTCCCAGATAAGACCAACCCATGGCTCACCTCTCCTTTCAAATGACAACAACAATTTTATAGGTAATTGCATTATTGCTTGAAGAAATAGATTCAAAAAATTTTCGCAATCACATCATAAATTTCGTCGAAGTTCCTGCCCGCCATGGTCCAGGTTAGCAAAGATTCCGCTATGAATTCCGCCGCGAAGCCGCTTTCCACAAACCTTCTTAAGAAAGACGCCAGCTGGGAACGAAGAAACGCGTGATACTGTCCAAAAGAACCTGCAAAACCCGCTACGGCCGTCTCGTCCTGAAAAAACCGGCAAAATGTTCCTAATCCTTCTTAAACTGTACCGGCGTGACCTCCCTGGTTATGGGTTCCATCTTATATTCCGGGAATAAATCCAAAAGCTGGGGCAGGCATTCCACCGTCGCATCCTTCACATCATGGGCAAGCATCACCACCTTATCGCGGCTGTGGGCCGAGGTACGGGCGGTTTCAAGCAGTTCTTCCTGTACCGGATTCTTCACCGCATCCTGCAGGCTGGCGTTCCAGTCAAAATATACGAAGCCCCTCTTCGTCATTTCATCTACGATATCCTGATATACTTCCTTATTATAAGAATTGACGCTGCCCCCGGGGAAGCGGAAAAGCCAAGGTTCCACACCGACGACCTCATAGATGACATCATACGCCTTTTGAAAATCTTCCAGAAAGCTGTCCACGCTTTCATATATTTTATTATAATCGTGGCTATAGCTGTGAATCCCTATGGTATGCCCTTCCTCCGCGATGCGCCTGGCAATCTCCGGATACCTTTCTACATTCTTTCCTACCAGGAAGAATGTAGCATGAATGTCCTGCTCTTTCAGAAGATCCAGAACCGTTTCCGTATTTTCCGGTTTGGGACCGTCATCAAAGGTCAGATACATGGTCTTCGGATGAAAATAGAGCTCTATCCCGTCGGCAATGCCTGACGCTATTTTTTCCTGATATGCTTCATCGGCAAGCAGACTGCGTTCCTCCGGATTGGTAAGAAAACCCGTCTCGACCAGGCAGGCGGGCATGGATGTATTTGCAAGCACATAATAGGATTTTTCCCGCACATCCCGGTTCCCAGCCTTGCTGGATGCCGCCGTCTCCATCTGTATCAGTCTTGCCAGCCGGCGGCTGGAGGAAGCGCGGTCGGCCTTCAACGCCTCTTCCAGACCCGTCATCGGGGTCTCAGCCTCTATGTCCGTGGTATCCGGCAGGGTTTTCGGATTCTCTTCCCCTATTGATACAGCATCGGCTTCCTCATACCATGTTTCAATCCCGCAGACCTCCTCGCCTTCATATGAATTCTGGTGGATGCTGACCAAAATATCCCCATAATTCCTGTTCGCGATCTCGACACGTTTCTCCAGGGACAGATAATCATCCGCCTCCCTTGTCATAAGGACTGAATATCCCATATCCAGCAGCTTCTGCTTTACCAACAGAGCAATCGCGAGATTGATATCCTTTTCCTGAACGTCTCCCCCCATACAGCCTTCATCTACGCCCCCATGACCGGGATCAATCACCACCAGGATCTCGCCGGGCTCCTTATGTCGGACCGGAATTTCCTCTTCCGGCTCCGCGTTGCCTCCGCTCGCCTCTGTGCCATTCCCATACGGCTCAGCGCTACTTTCGCCCGCCTCTGTGCCATTCCCATACGGCTCCACGCTGTCCGAGGGGTGCTCTTCCGGACTGTCCTCCGTGGGTTCAGCAGGGCTTTCCGAAAAAATATCATCAGACCGCATCGTATCCTGAGAACTTGTCTCTTCCTGCGGTACGGAAATTGTCTCTTCCCGGGATACGGAACTTGTCCCTTCCTGCGGTATAGGATTTTCCGTATTGTTTATTACGGAATTCACCTCTGTTCCATCCACATGTGCCTCATCCGATACGGGAATAAAGTCCATCGCCCGGGTAAGCATGACAGTCACAAATACTCCCGTTATTGCCACGCCGAAAATGATCGACGCATATTTTATTCTCCGTTTTTTCCACCCGTTATAATTTCTTCCTCTGCTATCACTTTTTCTCTGCATCCAAATCAACCGCCCGTTATACCGCATCATTTACTGCCTTGTTTTCAGCCTTCTGCTATGTTTTGCCTTCAATCTACACTCTGCCATTTTATCTGTCACCCGGGAACGGCAGGCCAAAAGAACGGTCCCTGCGTAATCAAAAGAACGGTCCCTGCGTAATCATTACTATTATTTTACGCAGGGACCGCATCAAATTATCATACTTTTTGTATCATTTATTTAATTTTTTTTAATAACTTATCTTGATATCTTCAAAAACAATTCATTGATACCTTCATAAAATCCTATCGTCACAACAGTAATATCGTTCTCCATCCCTTCAAAGCTATACTTGCAATAATACGGGGTAGTCTCTTCCAATGGATTGAGCGATTCATACGCCAGGGGCTCACCCAGACCGATGTAACCAGCCCAGGCCTGGATCATTGCGTCAGGATCAATGTCCTCCCAGGCAAGCTGCGTCCGGATATAAAATTCATAGATTTTACCGGTATCGGCGTCAATATAGGCGTCCTGAAGACGGTTCTGTCTGTCCGCGTTCTGGATGCCGGCAGACAGGCTCAGCCTCCAGACAGACACGTTGTTGCGGGGTTCCGGTACATAAATTGCGGAATATCTTACAGCCGTATAGGAAGACGCGCTCGTTTCTTTCGTCGTTTCCGGCAGAAGACCCAGTCCGATCAGCTCACGAATCCCCCCGTTACAGCTTTCATATATTTCTTCATCCGTAATCTCCTGCGCCACAGGATCTCTGTGATTGACCACAAAAGCATAGCTCCCCGTCAGGTCCTGGTATCCGGCATTCGTGCCTTCTCCCCGCGCCATGCTGTTCTGTTCGCTTCCGGGAAGATTCTGACTGTTCAGGCACTTTGAAAGGATGAACAATTTTTCATTACTGGTCAGGGTGTAGCGATATCCTTCACTCTCCCCTTCCACCATTTTCGCTTCCAGCCGGTTCAGAATATAACGATCCTGATATTTCGCCAGGGCCTCGGGACCCCAGATTGCCAGCACCACCATCACCACAGCCAGCAGGACTACACAAATGCCGTACTTCATCCTATGCATGGATTTCCTCCTCATCTCATCCGTCCTTCAGGCAAAAGCCTTCCTCTTAAGTACATCTATCCCAGGATAAAGCTCATCCTCGTTCCCTCTCCCAGTGCGCTCTCGATCTCCAGGCTGCTGCCATGCAGCCGCAGGATCTCCACGCAGAGCGCCAGACCCAGACCCGCTCCGTTCCTGCTTCTGGAACGGGATTTATCCACCATGTAAAACGCTTCCGTGATCCGCTCAAGCTCTTCCTCCGGAATCCCTTCCCCATAATCCCGGACCTCAAAACGATAACCCTCTTCATCATAATAGCCGTTTATCTCAATCACGCTTCCGGGCTCAGACGCCTTACAGGCGTTATCCACCAGATTCAGGAGCACGGACTTGATAAGGTTGACCTCCGCATTCACCGTTCCCGGCTCATACTGCACGCGGATAAGATAGCCGTTTTCGGCGAACATGCTTTCCAGATAGGTGAAAATATCCTCCACGGACACCTGCTGCAGTTGAATCTCTTCCTTCTTGGTCACAATGATATCCAACAGCCGGAACGACAT
Organism: uncultured Acetatifactor sp.; assembly: GCA_947588205.1. Lineage (GTDB taxonomy): Bacteria > Bacillota > Clostridia > Lachnospirales > Lachnospiraceae > Acetatifactor. Next base: position 9,226 of record CANPYG010000072.1, read on the forward strand.
CGCCTCCAGACGCTTTCCTTCCGAATAAATATAGCTTGCCGATACGAACTGCTTCTCCTCGTTCAGCTTTCGGGAACGCAAAAGATCCGCATATCCGATGATCGCAGTCAGAGGGGTCTTCAGCTCGTGCGCGAAGGCGGCGATAAATTCCTCCCTGGATTGGATTTCATTCTCCAGCTTATGGATGTTTTCCTCCAGGGCTGCCGCCATTTTGTTATAGTCCCTGGTCAGCTGACCCAATTCATCATTGCTGATCTGCCTCGCCCGATAACCGTATTCTCCTTCTGCCATTTTCCTGGTGGCCCTGGTCAGGAGCCGGATGGGCCTGGTCAGCCAGAAGGACAGCACGCTCATGAGGACGGAGCTGATGATCAGGATAGTCACCGTCACCCTGCGGTATACCGCAAAGCCCAGGGCGCGCTCTTCAAATACTGTAGTCACATCATGCATGGTTTCCAGATACAGGACACGGTCCAGCGTATAAATGCAGGAACCTGTCTGAACATAATAACGCCCTTCTAAAGGGATGACCTGCCAGGTTCTGCTGCCCTCCTCTATGGAGGTAAGCAGGGTGACATCCTTCGTATAGCCGCTGCTTTCAAAAAGAATCTGCCTGTTTTCATCCGAGAGGCGCAGCAGCCTTCCGCCCTCCTGCCTGCTGGACTCCAGACGGGAGCCGATCTGCTCCACGGTCCGGTCCGGAAGGATATCGTATTGGGAGGGTACATTCAGCGCCGCGGTTTCAAAGGCAAATTGCAGAATACTGCTTTCGTCCATAGCCAGACTGACCTCCCTCTCAAGGGACGTCCTGAACACGAAATCCACAAAAAAGTATCCGCTGAACCCAAAAGCCGCCGCCATTACAATAATGGTACAAAAAAGAATTTTATAGGAAAATTTCATTCTTCGATCTCCAACCTGTACCCAACCTTGTAAACCGCCACCAGCTTGTCCTCCCAGCCCATTTTTCTGCGCAGACGCTGCACATGAAGATCCAGGGTGCGGCTGTCCGCAAAATATTCTCCCTCCCAGACCTTTTCATAGAGAGTTTCCCGGAAAAACGCGACGTTTTTATTCTGCATGAAGAGGACCAAAAGGCCGAACTCCTTGTTTGTGAGCTCTACATTCCTGCCTGCCTTCGTCACCTTCCTGGCTTCCACGTCCACCACAACATCCCCCGCCTGCAAAATCCGCTGGGCCTTATTATAGCGGCGCAGCACCACCTCCACACGGGCTACAAGCTCCACCACATCGAAGGGCTTGACCAGATAATCCTCCGCCCCAAGCTTTAACCCCTTCACACGGTCCCGCACGGTATGCTTCGCCGTGATAAAAATGACAGGAATCTTTAATGGCCGGATATAATCCATGATATCGTAACCATCCGCTCCGGGAAGCATGATATCCAGCAGGATCAGGTCAAACGCCTCCTTATCAATCATATCAATCGCCTTCAGGCCATCCTGCACCGTCTTGCAGGTATAGCCCGCCGCGGTCAGGTTTATGTCAATCAGATCACAAATCGCCTTTTCATCGTCTACAACCAGTATCTTAATCATTCTTTTTCAACTTCCCATCCCCAAAAATCGCGTATCTTTACAACAATATCGTCCTTCAGTCTGTCCTTTTCCGTAAACTGATACAGCTTCTCAAACTCCGTATCCTCCACAAAACCATCCGTCCGCTGATAATAGATCAGGCACCTGGTATCCACCACCAGCTCTTCATTCGGTCCTTCATAGCTGAACCTCGCCTGAATCACCAGATCCTTCATGCCGTCTCCGTCCAGGTCCAGGCAGAGCATTCCCATCATGGAAAACAGACTGTCATAGTCCTCCATGGGCTGGAAGCTCCACGCGATATATCCCTCTTCATTGACCAGATAGATCATAAAAATATCATATTCCGCCACGGAATAAACGCCCGGCACGATTTCAAGGGTTCCAAGCTTTTCAAAATTTCTCTTATAATGCTGTTGCTCGAAAATCTCAAAACCATTGTCCAGCAGCTCCTGCAGGGAGGTAGCCGTATAAAGGAACTCCGTAGAATAGCCGTCTCTGGCGCACGCGACAATAAAGTCAACGCTTTTGTTCATCCCGAAACGGTTGATCTGGTCGGATATTCTCCAGTCCCGGTAAAAGGAGCCCTCCTCCTGATAAAGCACATCTCCCACCTTATAAGGCGTACCGGCATAGTTCCCTGTTTCGTTTTCACAGTTACTGATCAGAACGATATCCGTAAGTCCGTCCCTGTTCAAATCCTGGAAGGAAACTGCGGCGATTCCTTTGTTCGGCTGAGCTAACTCTTCCCGGAAAGAGTAATTGGTCTCCAGCTGATCGGTCTTCCACAGAATCGTTCCCTCCGCATCCGCCAGGAAAACAGCCAGCCTGTGGTATTGGTTCTCCATCGCGGGGATAAAGACGATCTCATTCTCGCCAAAGGTCTCAAAAATATGCAGGAATACCTGATCTTCTATGACAGTATAGCCCGCCTCCCCGATATCCTCTCTACGCTCAATGGACTCGAACCTCTCTTCCATCGCTTCATATTCATTGCGGAGCGCCTGCTGCCCCGGCTGCTGATTGTTCGCCTCCCCATTTCCCCCTACAGGCTGGTTTTCCAACTTCTCTACGGGCGGCCCTTCCCCTTCCGTAATGTCAACAGAGCCAATTTCCTCCCGATCCGTTCCTTCAGGACCCGGAATAAACTCTCCTTCCCCATCTGCTCCTGTTCCCCCGGAAACTTCTTCTGTAGAAGCATCTCCCGTAAGACCCGCCTGGACAGCCAAAGATTCCTGCCCTTCTTCCAACAGCGGATCCTGCCATATCTTCCACAGGAGCAACAGACAGATCACAAACGCCGCGCCGAACAGGGCGCCCAGCATGATCAACCTTCCTTTTTCTTTCATCTTCACGCTTCCTTTTATAATATAAAAGATAACCGATAATGACCCATTTTTTTCATTTTACTTATTTTTTGCATCATTTCGGCATCCTCATGAAATGATTCCTACCGATCGTAACATTTACAGAGCCTTTTGTCAACAAAACGCAAATACAGCCAAAAACTACCATAATATTTTTCTGAGAGAGGTTCATACTATAACCAAGATAAGCGATAACAAACACTTAAATCAACGGAAAGCCAAAAACAGCGATGTGGAAGGCAAGGGCACCAGGATGCAACCGACGGGATAAATCCGGGAAACCACGTTCGAGATAAGTGTATGTTACACTTATCTTGAATATAGACAAACTAGACTACAGTATTGGAGGTGAAAAGAATGGCTAACAGCAGATCAAATAAAGTTGAGGTTCCTGAAGCAAAGGCAGCTATGGATCGTTTTAAGACTGAGGTTGCATCTGAGCTCGGCGTAAACCTGAAGGAAGGCTACAACGGCGACCTGACTTCCAAGGAGGCTGGTTCTATCGGCGGCGAGATGGTTCGTAGAATGATCAAGAAGCAGGAAGAGCAGATGAAATAAGAGTGTGACAGGGAAGCCCGGACATACGTATCGTCCGGGCTTTCTTTTGTTTTTCCTTATTTATTCCTGCCGCAGCATTTCTTATACTTCTTACCGCTTCCGCAGGGACAGGGATCGTTGGGGTAAACCTTATCCCCCTTTACGATCGTGGTGGACGACTTCTGCTCCTTATACAGTGCCTTTCTGGTTTCCTCATCAAAAATTGCATCCCACTCTTCCAGGTTATAGAGCCATTCCGCGCCTGCAGCCACCATATTTTTATAAAGGAGGGTCTTGTCAAAACCCAGGTTCACCTGGGTATCCTCCTCCATCTCCTCGATGGGATTCTTCTCCAACAGGCTGTCATTGATGCCATCCAGGAAGCCCGTCATCGTGAGCACCGATACATCAAACCTGTCCGCCAGCTCCTTTACGCTGCCCGTTACCACCTCGTCCGGGTTCGCAAGAAGCTTCGCATAGATCCCCTTCTCCGCTTCAAAATAAATATCCCAAAATTTCTTTAACTGATTTCTGTCGGAGTTCTCATTATACGCAACCTTTCTCCATTGCTCTAATAACGCCATGTCCTTACCATCCTTATCTGTTTTTACTGTGTTGCCCGGGACTGCTTCAGTCAAACCATTCAATCAAATCATTCAGGCAGTCCTTTTACACAAGTAGTATATAACAGATTTTCCCGGAACACAAGAGTAATGGGAAAAAGAAAAAAAATTTGAATTTTCTGGAAATCAGATGTATAAGCTCCAGAAACGGTGGCATAATACTACTATCATTGGAACCCCCTCCTTTGATCAATACACAAGATGAAAATAATACTTAATCCTCCCCTTTTTTTAAATCCCCGGTTCAGGCGCTAACGTGAACCGGGGATTTTTATGAGTCTGTCAATTCAATTTCTACGCCTTCTTCAGGAACCCGACCCCCAGGGGATAGGGACCCGTATGGACCGCTATGGTGGCGCCGATCTGGTATTTCTCTATGCTGTCCACATCCAGCACGCCCCGGAAACGTTCCTTCACTTTATTCAGGAAATCCTCTGCTTCCCCAATATCATAACCATACCCTACATCCACAATGTAATCCGACATCTTCTCCCCGGCAGCCAGGAGATTCTTTACATGATTGTCCAGAAGGCTCAGCACAGCCTCTATGGATCTTCTGCGGCTTCTGGCTATGCCCGACGGGAAAATCTCCCCCTCCTTTAAGGTGATCAGGGGACGGATGCCGAGCAAAGACGCGGCAAGGCCGGACAGCTTACCGATCCTTCCTCCGTGCTTCAGATAATCCACATTCCCCACCGTAAAGAAGATTCTTCCTGTTTCACAGACAGCAAGCAGGCGCTTCACCGCTTCTTCATATTCTACGCCCTGCTCCTTCAGCTTTACCGCCTCCAGCACATACATCCCCTGCAAAACAGTATCCATCCGTGAGTCAATGACCTCGATCCGGGCGTCAGGATAAGTCTCCAGCAGTATGCCCTTCGCGCTTAAGGCCGCCTGATAGGAGCCGCTGAACTTGGTGGTAATGCAGATACAGATGACCGCGATATCCTGCTTTACATATTTCTCAAATACGGTTCTGTAATCCTCAATAGCGGGAAGAGAAGATTTCGGGAAAATAACATTCTCATGCTCCACCATTTTGTCATAAAACGCCCTGATGGGCATTTCTTCAATTTCCTTTAGATAAGTCTCATCATCAAAGGAAACATAAAAAGGAACAACCTCCACACCTTTTTCCTTTGCCAGCGAGTCTGGCAGGTCGCAGGACCCATCACTGATTATCTGATACATGAGAACCTCCATTTCTGGTTTCTATATTCCTGGATGTAGTTTTTTTTACTATGTTTTGTCTTGCACAGTTTATTTTACTACATAAAACAAATTTTGCAATAGTTTTTATCATTTTGCATAAAAATTTCTTTCCCCGTAGAAAAGGCGGGTGTTTGACACTTCTTTTAATTGCCATATCGCAAAAATCCTTCATCCAAGCCAGTTATGGCTTATTTTTTTGTC
>CANPYG010000073.1 GCA_947588205.1 uncultured Acetatifactor sp.
CCTGCAGAGATGGCGGAATTGGCAGACGCGCACGGTTCAGGTCCGTGTGGTAGCAATACCATGAGGGTTCAAGTCCCTTTCTCTGCACTAACAGCGCGAAACCGAGTGTGGTTTCTTCGGTTATGCGTTTTTTGTATTGTAGGAAGTTTGCGTCTGTGGAGGAGTTTTGGGGATAAGCATGATATCGGGGAACGGAAGCCTCTGGAGATGAAGTATCGAGAACAGATAAAAGGGCCCGCAGTTACGAGCCTCTTTTTTATGAGGTAATCCTATGCTTTTTAATTCCTATGTTTTTGTTCTTTTGTTTTTACCGCTCTGTATTATAGGGTATTTCGTCCTTAATAAAGTAAAAGCAGGTGTGGCAAATCTGTTTTTATTTGGGATGTCGTTGTGGTTCTATGGATATTTAAATCCCGGTTATCTGATCATCATATGTTCCAGCATATTGCTCAATTACTGTCTGGGTCTTCTTATGAGACGCCGGCTGGAGCATCGTCTGAGGAAGACCCTGCTTGTTCTGGGGATTGCTGCGAATCTGGGAATCCTGGGATATTTTAAATACATGGATTTCTTTTTGTCAAATCTGAACACGCTCTTTCATACTGATTTCGGGCTTTTGCATATCGCGCTGCCGCTGGGGATCAGCTTCTTTACGTTCCAGCAGCTTTCTTATTTGGTGGACGCCTACTGGAACAAGGTGACAGAGACGGATTTCATCACATATGCCTGTTATGTCAGTTTCTTCCCGCAGCTCGTGGCGGGTCCTATTGTAACCTATGATGAGTTCCTGCCCCAGTTTCAGGATCGGAAGAACCGCTGGCTGAACTGGGAGAATTTGGCACTGGGCATCTATACCTTTGTCCTGGGTCTTGCCAAGAAGGTGATCATTGCGGACGTCTTTGGTGAAGTCGTGAAGGCCGGATACACGGTGATCCCTGACCTGAACTCGCCGAGCGCGCTCTTCTTGATCCTATCCTATACACTGCAGATTTATTTCGATTTCAGCGGCTACTGCGACATGGCGGTGGGCATTGGAAGAATGTTTAATGTGGAACTCCCTGTAAACTTCAATTCGCCCTATAAGGCGGTGAGCGTTACAGATTTCTGGGACAGATGGCACAAGACGCTGACACGCTTTTTTACCAGATATGTATATATTCCGCTGGGCGGTAACAGAAAAGGGCTTACCAGAACCTGTGTCAATGTGATGATCGTCTTTCTGTTAAGCGGTCTCTGGCATGGAGCAAGCTGGAATTTTGTGTTCTGGGGCGGGTGCCATGGACTCCTTATGGTCATAGAAAGACTTCTGAAGGATAAGCTGGAAAGGATTCCCAGGCTGATACGGGGAGCATTTACATTTCTCTTCGTCAACGTTATGTGGGTCTTTTTCCGCGCAGCAGATTTTGGACAGGCATTTGCGCTGCTTGGAAGGGTATTTACAGGAGGAATGGGAGGACTGCCTTTTTATTTTACCGCCTGTTTCGAGGTCAAGGGATTGGACTTTGTGTTGCAGCGCCTGCCTATGAGCGCATATATTCCTGCGGTCCTGACGACAGTATTCGTCGCGGCGACATGCTGCGCGGTCTTTTTTACCCGCAACGTTTTGGAGAGGGTAGAAAGCAGGAAGCTGACGGTGTGGAGTGCGGTATTCGCCGCGGCGCTTCTTGTGTGGTGTATCTTATCATTTGAGAACGTGAGCACGTTCCTGTATTTCAATTTCTGATTTGAGGTAGGGATAATGAGCAATAAGAAACATGTAAGATGGGTAGTGTTATTTCTGGCATTGGTGCTGGCAGCCCTGCTGTTTTTTGGAGGGGTTACGGCGCTGGTAGATCCCTATTTCCTTTTCCACAAGCCTTTATCCGGGATCAGTTATCAACTGAGCAATGAAAGATACCAGAATTATGGCATTGCCCGAAATTTTGATTATGATGCGATGATCGTGGGAACCTCCATGTCGGAAAATTTTAAACCTTCGGAATTTGATACGGTTTTTGGGGTACAAAGCGTGAAGCTGCCCTTCAGCGGGGGAAGCCATTGCGAAGTGAAGGAGATGCTGGAATTTGCCTTTGCCCATAATTCCGACGTCAGGTACGTGATTCGGAACATTGACCTTTTCCGGGCCTTTGACGGCAAGGAGGACAGAGATTATCCCGCGGATTCTTATCCCACTTATCTTTATGATGATAACCCCTGGAATGACACCGCATATCTGTTCAATATGGAGATATTTTTAGAGGGAACTCTGGTAGATCTGGCACGGACAGTCCTTCGGAAGCCCACGCAGACTCTGGATGATTATGCAAATTGGAACGAGGTCTATACCTTTGGTCCGGTCGGTATACAGGCCAATTATTCCAGAAATCGGGTGGAATATACGGGAAATGCTTCCGTAACGGAGGAAGAGGGGCTAAGGATCAGGGAAAACATGACGGAGAATATTCTCCGGGTGGCGTGGGAGCACCCCGAGGTGACCTTTTATCTTTATGTTTCTCCATACAGCATTTATTTCTTCGATTACATCAATGAGATGGGGGAGCTGGACCGATATCTGGCTGCTCAGGAAATCATTCTCCGTCAGTTCCTCGGACAGAAAAATATCCGCCTTTTCGCGTTCTATACGGAATACGATATTGTGTGTGATCCGTACAATTACAGGGATGTGGCTCATCATAGGGAGGAAGTGAATACTCAGATCCTGAATTGGCTCCATGAGGGACATGATGAGATTACGGAAGACAACCTGGAGGAATATCTGGATGAGGTATGGGAATTCTACCATTCTTATGATTACGACGCTTTGTTTGAGGAGGATGGATATACCATCCGGGATCCCTGGAACGACTAGGGAACAAAGCGCTGGGAACGAAGCGTTTGGGAACAAAAGGAAAACCGATTGATTTTTGGCGGCTGTTTTCGGGTGTGACAGATTGCACACCCGAATTTTTTTCTTTTTAGCGCGTAAAAAAAGGAATTTGCTTTGAAATGCAGAATATAGGTATTAGAAATGTGCAGCATCCCATGATAAGAGGATTTTTCCTGGAGGTAGAAAGCGAGAATGACGATAAGAGAAAGAACGGAGCAGTGGGAGCAGGAGTACCTGAGCCCTTATGCCATGCACAGCGTCGATTCCAAGGGCCGGCTCCATCCTGAGGAGCAGTGTGATATCCGGACGGTATTCCAGCGAGACAGGGACAGGATCATCCATTGTAAATCCTTCCGCAGATTAAAGGATAAGACGCAGGTGTTTTTGACTCCTGAGGGGGATCATTATCGAACCAGACTGACTCACACTCTGGAGGTGTCCCAGAATGCCAGGACCATTGCCAAAGCGCTTAAGCTGAACGAGGAGCTTGTGGAAGCGATCGCCCTCGGTCATGATCTTGGCCATACTCCCTTTGGACATGCCGGAGAGAGGGCACTGAACCGTGTCTGTCCTTATGGTTTTGAACATAGTGCGCAGAGCGTCCGCACGGTGGATCTTCTGGAAAAGGAAGGAAAGGGTCTCAATCTGACCTACGAGGTAAGGGACGGAATCCTGAATCATCAGACTGTGGGAATGCCCCATACCTTGGAAGGTAAGATTGTGCGTCTGTCGGATAAGATCGCTTATATTCATCACGATATGGATGATGCGGTGCGGGCAGGCATCCTGACGGAGGAGGATGTGCCCAGGGATATCAGCGAGATATTGGGCGTCACCCCCAACCAGAGACTCAATCATTTTATCCATGATATTGTGACGACGAGCATGGGGAAGGATGATATCCTGATGTCAGAGCCGGTGGACGCCGCCATGAAGCGTTTGCGCAAATTTATGTTTGAAAGGGTTTATGAAAACCCGGAGGCCAAGAGCGAAGAAGGCAAGGCGGAGATCTTGATGGAAACGCTCTACCATCACTATCTTAAACACATAGACGACCTGCCGGAGGAATTCCTCAGACTTCTTTCGGAAGGGGAACCCAGGGAAAAAGTGGTATGTGATTTTGTGGGCGCCATGAGCGACCGTTTCGCCATCGCAACATATGAAGAAATCTACATTCCCAAGTCCTGGCCGGTATAAAAACGTAGCGTAAGTAGGATGGTTATTGTAGGTATTCCTGCTGTCCGCACGGCCGGAATGGAACAAGCTCCCACAGCCGGGATGGAACAGGCTCCACAAGGTTCCCACAGCCGGAACGGGACAAGCTCCCCCAAGGCTCCCACAGCCGGGATGCGGTTTCAGGAGAAGAACAGGATAGTGAAGGTAAGGAGATGGCGATAAATGTTTTATCCGGAAGAGCTGGTGGAAGAGGTCCGCTCAAAAAATGATATTGTGGAAGTGGTTTCCGGATATGTTAAGCTCACCCGCAGGGGTAACAGTTATTGGGGGCTGTGTCCGTTCCACAATGAGAAATCCCCTTCCTTTCATGTGCTCGGCGACCGTCAGATGTATCATTGCTTTGGCTGCGGCGCAGGGGGAAATGTATTTACCTTTTTAATGAATTATGAGAACTACACCTTTCAGGAGGCGATCAAGGCGCTGGCGGACCGTGCGGGAGTGAGCCTCCCGGAGGTGGAGTATTCCGAGGAAATGAGGCGTAAGGAGAACCGGAGGGCAAGGCTTCTGGAGATCAACAGGGAAGCCGCTAAGTTTTTCTATTACCAGCTCCGCACGCCCCATGGGGAGATCGGATATCGCTATCTGCAAAAAAGAGGGCTTTCCGACGAAACCATGAAGAGGTTTGGTCTGGGCTATGCCGGCAAAAACGGCGGGGAGCTGGTTGGATATCTCCGCGGCAAGGGCTTTGAGGACGAGCTGATCAAGGAAGCCGGGGTCGCCAATTTTACGGAGAAAAGCGGACTTGTGAGCCAGTTCTGGAACAGGGTCATGTTCCCCATACAGGATATTAACCACAAGGTCATTGGCTTCGGGGGCCGCGTGATGGGGGACGGGGAGCCCAAATATCTGAACTCGCCGGAGACCCCTGTTTTTGATAAGAGACGCAATCTTTACGGACTGAATTTTGCGAGGACCGCGCGGGCGGGAAATATCATTCTCTGCGAGGGATATATGGATGTGATCGCCATGCACCAGGCGGGCTTTACGCAGGCGGTGGCCTCCCTGGGGACGGCCTTTACGGCGGAGCAGGCGAATATCCTGCACCGTTATACGGATAACGTGCTCCTTGCCTACGACAGCGACGGACCCGGTGTGAAGGCTGCGCTGAGGGGCATCGGCATCCTGCGAGAGGCGGGGCTTGCGGCAAAGGTAATCAATATGCAGCCCTATAAGGATCCTGATGAATTTATAAAGAACCTGGGCAGGGAAGCTTTCCAGAAAAGAATCGATGAGGCGGAAAACAGCTTTTTCTTTGAGATCCGTATGCTGGAACGGGAATACGACCTGAAAGACCCGGATTCCAAGACCAGGTTCTATAGGGAGATCGCGAAGAAGCTGTGCGGATTTTCGGAGGCGGTGGAGCGAGAGAATTATCTTACCGCAATCGCAGGAAAGTATCACATTGTTTCCGACGACCTACGCAGACTGGTGGGCAGCGCGGCGTCCCAGACCGGACTCGCCCGTCCGGTGGTGCGACCCAAGTCGGGTATACAGTCTAAAAATACGGTGCAGGACAATGAAAAGCGCAATCAGCGACTGCTGATCACCTGGCTGGTGGACATGCCCTCCCTTTACGGTAAGGTTTCCAGGTATCTTTCTCCCCAGGATTTTACGGAGGAACTGTATCGTAAGGTGGCGGAGCGTCTGTTCTGCGAGCTGGAAGGGGGGAAAGTGAATCCCGCCGGAATCATCAGTATGTTCGATGAGGAAGAGGAGCAGAGAGAGGTTTCGCTGTTGTTCAACACGAGCCTTCCGCAGCTGAATACGGAAGCGGAAAAGGAAAAAGCCTTTAAGGATATTCTGCTGGCAGTCAAGAAAAACAGCTATGAATATTATACCTCCAGGCTCGGCAGCGACGTAAATGCCTTAAAACAGGCGATAGAAGGCAAGAAAGCGCTGGAAGAGCTTGCCAAAACGCATATTTCCCTGAGTTAAGGGTTAAAATGAATAGTACAAAACGAAATTTTGAATGTACGCCCGGCGTGGCGCGATAATATGGAATATTTCGACAGGAAGGATGGAACCAGAGTATGGATGAAAACACACAGGCAAAATTTGAACAGAAGGTAAAAGACCTGCTGGTAATGGCCAAAAAGAAGAAAAATGTGCTGGAATATCAGGAGATTGTGGATTTTTTTGCTGATATGCCCCTGGAGGAGGAGCAGTACGACCGGATCCTGGATGCCCTTGAAAGAAGCAACGTGGATGTGCTGCGCATCTCGGATACCGACGATGTGGATGACGAGCCGATCCTTCTTTCGGACGAGGAAGATGTGGACGTGGAAAATCTGGATCTCACAATCCCCGATGGCATCAGCATAGAGGATCCCGTCCGTATGTACCTGAAGGAGATCGGTAAGGTTCCTCTTTTGTCTGCGGATGAGGAGATTGAGCTTGCGCAACGGATGGAGCAGGGCGACCAAGAGGCGAAGAAGCGCCTGGCGGAGGCCAATTTACGCCTTGTAGTCAGTATTGCGAAGCGGTATGTCGGACGTGGAATGCTTTTCCTGGATCTGATCCAGGAGGGCAATCTGGGTCTTATTAAGGCTGTGGAAAAATTTGATTATCGGAAGGGCTATAAGTTCTCCACCTATGCCACCTGGTGGATCCGTCAGGCCATCACCAGGGCGATCGCGGATCAGGCGAGAACCATCCGTATTCCCGTGCATATGGTAGAGACGATCAATAAGCTGATCCGGGTGAGCAGACAGCTTTTGCAGGAACTGGGGAGGGAACCGTCTCCCGAAGAAATTGCGGATGAGATGAACATGCCTGTAGACCGGGTTCGTGAGATCTTGAAGATCAGCCAGGAGCCAGTGTCCCTGGAAACCCCCATCGGCGAGGAAGAGGACAGCCATTTGGGGGATTTCATTCAGGACGACAATGTACCTGTGCCTTCGGATGCGGCTGCTTTTACCCTGCTCAAGGAACAGCTGGTGGAGGTGCTGGGAACGCTTACGGAGAGAGAACAGAAGGTGCTGCGCCTTCGTTTTGGCCTGGATGACGGAAGGGCGCGTACCCTGGAGGAGGTCGGCAAGGAATTTAAGGTCACCCGTGAGCGTATCCGTCAGATCGAGGCGAAGGCGCTCCGTAAGCTGCGCCACCCCAGCCGCAGCCGGAAGTTAAAGGATTATCTGGATTGATGGGCAGGGAAGTGGAGCTCTCGGACAGGCTAAAGGCGCTGACACAGATGGTCAGCCCGGGAAACAGGGTCTGCGACGTGGGCTGTGACCACGGTTTCGTGTCCATTTATCTGGTGCAGACGGGAATCAGTCCCGGGGCGATCGCAATGGATCTGAGAAGCGGTCCCTTATCCCGCGCTAGGGAGCATATTGCGGAATGGGGGCTTGAGGATTACATAGAGACCAGGCTTTCCGATGGGCTGGAGGCTTACCATGCTGGAGAAGCGGACGCTTTAATCTGCGCCGGCATGGGCGGGCGGCTGATGATGAAGATTTTGACGGACGGCGGGGAGAAATGCAGGACATTTCGGGAACTGATCCTGCAGCCCCAGTCGGAGATCCCGCAGTTTCGGCAATTCCTGCGTCGGGAGCATTATTGCATTATCGATGAAAATATGATCGAGGAAATGGGGAAATTTTATTTCCTGATGAAGGCAGTGCCGGCGGGGGAAATTCCCCAAGTGGAGCCCCCTCAAGTGAAAATTCCCTTCAGGGAATTTTCACAAGCGGTAAATCCACTTGTGGATTTACCGCTTTGGGATAGGTTCGGCGAGAAGCTTTTGCTTGGCAGGCACCCGGTTCTGTTTCGTTACCTGAAGCACCGCAAAAGGGTGGTGGAGGATATCTGCCTGAAGCTGCGCAGGGAGGGAAGTCCTGAAACAGGCAGCAGGCTGGAGGAGCTGGAAGGGGAGCTTGCCGAGATTGAGAAGGGGCTTGCTTATTATTCCACGGGAACATAAGGAAGCATCTGCAGCTTTTTTATCAACAGGAGAAAGGGAGCAGGATATGTTGACAGTGACGATCCATGGGGAGAGAAGAGAATATCCCCTTAATACCACATATGAAACCATCGCCAATGATTATCAGGACCAGTACGGCGGCCTGATCACCCTGGTCACGGTAAACGGCAGGATCAGGGAGCTGTTCAAAAGGCTGGACAGGAACTGTGAGATCCACTTTTTGACCTTAAGGGATGATATCGGTTATAAAACCTATGTCAGAACGGCAAATATGCTCTTTTTAAAGGCGGTGTTCGATCTGTACGGAAGGGAAGCCGTCCAGAACTGCCGTGTGGAATTTGCCATCGGGCATGGGAATTACATCCGCCCCTGGAAGGTTTTCCCAGCGACTCCTGAAACCGCCAAGGCGATTAAAGAACGCATGAGGGAGCTGGTAGAACGTAAGCTTCCTTTTATGAAAAAGAGCTACCCGCTGCATGAGGCTATGGAGCTGTTCAGGGAGCAGGGAATGTCGGATAAGGAGAAACTGTTCCGGTACCGCAGAAGCTCGGCGGTGAATATTTATGAGGCGGAAGGGTATTTTGACTATTATTATGGGTATATGCTTCCCAACGCCGGTTATGTAAAATGGTTTGACGTGATCCCCTATGAAGAGGGCTTTATGCTTTTACTTCCCACCAAAAAGAATCCTACTGTGATCGAGCCTTTTAAAGAGATGAAAAAGCTGTTCCAGACCCTGAAGGATTCAGAGCTCTGGGGTCGCAGGATGGGTCTGGAAACGGTAGGGGAGCTGAATGACCGGATCTGCAGGGAGGGGTTGAACGACCTGATCCTGGTACAGGAGGCGGAGCAGGAGAGAAGGATTGGGGAGATCGCCAAGGAGATCGTGAACCGGGGCGGCGTAAAGTTTGTGATGATCGCGGGACCCTCCTCCTCGGGCAAGACCACCTTTTCCCACAGGCTTTCCATCCAGCTTAAGACACTCGGGATGGTTCCCCATCCCATTGCGCTGGACGATTATTTTGTAAACCGCGAAGATACCCCCCGGGATGAAAACGGGAACTATAACTTCGAGTGCCTGGAAGCCATCGATGTAAAGCAATTTAACGAGGACATGAGCAGGCTCTTAAAAGGGGAAACGGTGGAGCTGCCTTCCTTTAACTTCAAGATCGGCAGGCGGGAGTACCATGGAAATTATAAGAAGCTGGAGCCGGAGGATATCCTGGTGATCGAAGGGATCCATGGCCTGAATGAGAAAATGTCCTATTCCCTTCCAGAGGAAAGTAAATTTAAGATTTATATCAGCGCCCTGACCAGCATTAACGTGGACGAACACAACCGAATCCCTACCACGGACGGCAGACTGCTGCGCAGGATGGTCAGAGACGCCCGCACCCGGGGAACCAGCGCCAGAAGGACCATTGAAATGTGGCCTTCCGTCCGCAGGGGGGAGGAGGAAAATATTTTCCCCTATCAGGAAGAGGCGGACGCCATGTTCAATTCCGCACTGATCTATGAGCTGGCTGTGCTGAAACAGTATGCGGAGCCGCTGCTGTTCGGGATCCCGGAGGACGCCCCGGAGTTCTATGAGGCAAAGAGATTGTTGAAATTCCTGGATTATTTCTTAAGCGTCGGCAGCGAAAGCCTGCCCAATAACTCCATCTGCAGGGAATTTGTGGGGGGAAGCTGTTTTCATGTGTAAAGGAGAGAAGGTTTCGTTGCGGATAGAGGTGTTTTGCAGCTAAAAGGATAGCGCGTAAATAAAGAGAGCGGCCGGCAGAAATGCAGGCTGCTTTTTTTCATCTTCATAAAATCTTAATGATTTAGATACTAGAATCTTAATCTTTTCTTCTCTACAATGAAATCAGAATCTTTTCGGAGGAAGGAAGAAGAGGCAGAAGATATGGTATCTTATTTTGGAAGTTGTCTGAAAAGGCTGTTCCGGTCGCCGGTTCTTTGGGCGGCGGCAGTGGGAACCGTGGCTTTAAGTCTTTTTTCACCCCTTTATTATAACAGCCAGGACGGATCCAGCCTGAGCATCCTGGAGGTATACCTGGGCTATCAGGAGAAAGCCCTCCTGACCAGTACCCAGTTCTGTTCCTATGCGGTTTTCCGGAAAGGCTTTGGGGCCTGGCTTCGGATGTTCGTGCCTGTGATCGTTTCCCTTGCGGCGGTGAACCTGAAGGCGGATGAACAAAACAGCGGTTCCTGGAGGAATTTCCTTTTCCGCGCAGGGAAGCCTGCCTACCATGTGGGGAGCTGCCTCTTTTACCTGATTTCCGGGGGACTGGTCCTGGTACTGGGGTACGGGATTTTCGGACTGGCTGTCCTGGGGATGTTCCCGGGGCTTGGCAGGTTTCCGGCAGAGGAAAGCGCCCTCTACCTTGAATCCCTTCAGGGACAGGGAAGCGCCCTGGGCGGGCTGTTTGGGATCGGCGGCTTTCCTTCGGTCATCGCGGTATTTTTCCTGGAGATTTTCCTCTATGGCATGGAACAGTCTGCCGCCGCCATGTTTCTTTCCCTTTTTACCGGAAATAAATATATTCTGGTCTGTACCCCTTTCTTCCTGCATTATATGCTGGGTCAGACTGTGACCCTTTTCCCGCATCTGGCAAGATCCCTGAATCTGAACCTGCCTTTAGACCCTTACGAGATCGCCAATATCTGGAGTCCGGAGGCGGTTTTGACCCTGTTTGAATACCGGAACAGCTTTCTGTGGGTGCTGCTTTTGCATATGGGTTATCTTGCTGCGGTCTTTCTGCTGTATTGCCTGATCAGCATGAAAAGGGGAAGGGAGGCGTAGAAATGAAGGAAAAGTTAAACGCCGTGGCCTGTATTGTCCGGCATGAATTTTGCTGTATCTTTTTGAACGCCAGGATGTTGACTCTGGGGATGTTCTTTGTCTTCCTTTATCAGTTTGTAGTGGTGGAGTTGTTGGGGAAGGCGGCGAAAACGGGGATTCCCATTAATGTGTCCGAGGTATTTGTGGCTTTGGGCAATTCGGACGTCCTTATGCTGTTCCTCCCTGCCGTTTTCCTGCTCTTGTATTCCGACTTCCCCAATATGGGGGCTTATTCCCTATACCTGTTTCCCAGGAGCGGGCGTCTGTCCTGGCTTTGGGGCAAGGTTCTATCTTCCCTTTTGGGCATTGTCGCCTTCCTGGGTCTTCTGTATCTTTTTGGCTGCCTTGCGGCGCTGCCCGGGGGAAAATTCGGACTGGACTGGAGCGACACGGTCTCAAAATACCTTTCAAGGTACCCGGAAGACAGGGGATGCCTGATGGTCAGGTTCCTTCCGCCGAACCTGTACAACCATTTCACATTTCCTTCCATCCTGCTCCATACGACGCTTCTTTTGTTCTTATACCTGTTTGCCTTAAGCCTGCTTCTGATCTTTTTCAGGGCGTTGGGGATGAAGACGGCGGGGATCATATCCGCCTTTACCCTGGTGGGCTGCGGCGTTGTAACCTGTTTTTTGAATTCGGACGCCAAGTGGCTGTTTCCCATGGCTCATTCCGTCACCTGGCGCCATTACCAGGAAGCCTTTCGGGAACCTGTGATGCCCCTGTGGGCCTCCTACCTGTATTTTGCAGGGCTGATCGCGGCGGAGCTTCTGCTGGACGTGGTGGCTGTCAGGAAAATGAATATCAATGAGGAGGAAATCTAATGGATGCCATTCAGATCAAAGACTTAAATCTCACCCTGCAGAAAACGGAGATCCTAAAGGGTGTGACGGTTCATTTTGAAGCGGGAAAGATTCATGGAATCGTGGGCAGGAACGGCAGCGGCAAGACCATGCTGATGAAATGTATCTGTGGCTTTGTCAGACCCACCTCCGGGGAAATCTATGTGGAGGGCAAAAGGGTGGGAAAGGACTGTGATTTTCCCCGGGATATGGGGTTCATCATCGAAACTCCGGGCTTTATCCCCTATTACAGCGGTTATCGAAACCTGAAGCTCCTGGCGGATATCCGGGGGAAGATCGACGGAAAGCAGGTCCGGGCCGCCATGGCGCAGGTGGGACTGGATCCCGACCTGAAACGGCATGTCAGGAAATATTCCCTGGGGATGCGCCAGCGCCTGGGACTGGCCCAGGCCATTATGGAAGATCCTTCCCTGCTGATCCTGGATGAGCCGATGAACGGCCTGGATCGGGAAGGGGTTGTGGATATGAGAGGGTATCTTCTGGATATGAAGAAAAAGGGGAAGACCATCCTGGTGGCCTCCCACTCCGCTGAGGATATCGAAGTGCTGTGCGATACCGTCAATGAGATGGAGAAGGGGGTTTTGAGGAGGAGGGAGGAGTAATTGCGAAGCTGTGTAGTTGCCTGGGACGGCGGAAGTCAATATAGACAAAAACGGGCTCCGATGCGGTGGCAAGTCGCCCTTATTTTGTCTATATTGCCTTCTGCCTGTTTTCGGAACAGGTGTTTCGCGATTGCCTGAAAAGGAGATTATGGAAAGATAAGAGAAGAATTTGAAAGAAGAGAAGGATAGGAGGAAGATAGGATTATGGCAGAAATGAGAGAAGTTTTTTTAAGGAAATGGAGGAAAGGTGTGGGGATTCTCGGGCTCTGCGGGCTGTTGTTGTTTACGGGCTGTTCGAAGCAGGATGCGCTGCCGGAGGCAAGCAGTGGAGAAAATCCTGTCTCCGGCCTTGAGCTGCAGAAGCTCACCGAGCTTACGGAGGATTTTTCCAATCAGGTGAGAACTGTAAAAGAGACGGAATACCAGAATCTGATCTTTGGAGAGGACTTTCTGGTGACCGCACCGGAGGCGGAGAAGGTATATGACCTGGAATTGACCAGGAAACCTGCCCTGCCTGCGGAAGAACTCCTGCAAAAATTTGACGCCCTGGTGGATTTCCAGTGGGAGGATGTTTATTCCGATGAGGAAAAGGAGGAGCTTTACCGTTATTGGCCTTTGGGTGGAGTTGGGAGGAACGATTCTTTGAAATATCCTTATAGTTATCCTTCCTTTTTGGAAAATTTTGAAAAGCTGAAAAATGGGGAAGCGAAGTTGACGATGCTGTTCATGGATACGGAACAGGGATATTTGACGCTCGATGGTTCCGGCTATGTACAGTATCTCAATGGCAATAAGACTGCCAGACGATATAAGGCCTCTGCGGAGGGAGCGTTAGCAGGACCCTATATGCCTAAGGGTTATTTTGCCGATTACAGGGACACTTCCTCCACGGACAGTTATCCGCTGCTGGGCGGAGAGGTAAGGATCTGCGATGCCGTCCGGGAGGCAGAAGAACTGATCGGGCAGGGAATCTACGGAGATTTCGGGGATTTCCAGCCGAAGGTGGTCAGGGTCAGGCCAGTGGAGCTGGAGGAAGGCGAGGATGGCTATCGTTTGGAATTCAGCTGTGCTTATAAGGGGCTCAATCTGGCGGTCGCGAATCTCGGGGAATACGGTGGGGGGTTCAGTGTGTCCTCTATGAGCGACGACCGTAAAATGGACCTTACTCCGGGAGTCGCTTTCATGCTGGAGAAAGGGAAGCTGGACGTTCTGGTGGGATGCTTTTCCTTTGAGTATGATGTGAAGGAACGGGAGGCATATGATTCTGTCCTGTCCTTTGCAGAAGGGGTGCGGCTGATGTCGGAAGCCTTTTCCCCGACGATGCGCCTGACAGTCAGGGAGGCGCAGCTTTGCTATGCCCGTTTCCAGGTGAACGAGGAAAGTGATGAGGAGGAATATGCGGAGGCCTCCTGGGAGTTTGTTGCGGAGAATGAAAACGACGGGCGGGTATACCACATTTTCATCAATGCCTTGAACGGGTATTGCTTTTATTATACTGAGTAGCATGGATGTTTTTATTATATTGAGCAGCATGGAAGGTCCATAAGTGTGAAAGTATTTGCCGCAGGAGTAAGATTTGCACCGGTAAGATTGTGCGTTTTCACCATCATGAAGGACAGGTTGAAAAACAAGATAGATTGAAAAGCAGGACAGGTTGCAAAACAAGATAGATTGCATAACAAGCATGGCGGGAAACGGAGGGACGAGAGTGAAGAAGCGAATGAAGAAGCGTTTCGCAGGTATGGCAGGATTTTTGCGTTTCACAGACACGGGAGGATTTTTGCATTTCGCGGGCATGGTTGGATTTTTGCGTTATGCAGGTACGGTCGGATTCTTGCTTTTTGCTGTCATGTTGGTACTCAGCTCCTGCAGGAAGGAGGAAGACCTCAGGGAAATCGGCATAGAGGGCTATGTGTATCTCCCCCAGGAATCCGGGTCTTATGCAGGGCTTGAGGAGATTGTGGGAATCAATGGAGGAAATTTCTGTGTGTCAGGTGATTCTCTCTATTTTAGCTGGACGGAGTATGCAGGGGGGATGATCCACATCATTCGGGTAGACCTTTCCGGGGAGGCGGGCAGCCTTTCACCGGTGGAGGTAGCCCGCGCCAGGGGCGTCTGCAGCTATACGGTGGGACCAGAGGGCCGTGTTTACTATCTGATACAGAAAGGCAATGGGAAATTCCTGTTGTATGGCGTGGAC
>CANPYG010000074.1 GCA_947588205.1 uncultured Acetatifactor sp.
GCCCGATCATGCCGACGTCGTCGCGCGCTCGATGGCGTCCGTCGATATTTTCGACGACGTCAAGCGCACCGCGTTCGACGAAGCGGTAAAGAGCGGCACGGTCGAGATAATAGGCAAGGAAACCGACGAGGCGTATCTCGCCGCCGTCAGGGCTGAGGCCGTCAATCCCGACGCCGTCGCCGCAGTCGCCGACACGCTCAAGATCGTCTACACGCCTCTCTACGGCGCCGGATACCGCATGGTGCCGGAGATCCTTTCCCGCATAGGGCTCAAGCACCTTTATCCCGTGCCCGAGCAGATGATACCGAACGGGGACTTCACGGGAATAAAGAATCCGAACCCCGAATTCAAAGAGGCGTTCGTCCGCGGGCTCGAGATAGCGCGCGAGGTCGGCTCCGACCTCGTCATCGCCACCGACCCCGACTGCGACCGCGTCGGCGTCATGGTCCGCACGAAATCGGGCGAATTCGTCACGATAAGCGGAAACCAAATGGGCGCAATGCTCCTTGACTATATCATCACCGCATACCGCGAGCAGAACAAAATGCCACCCGAGCCGTTCGCCGTCAAGACTATCGTCACGACCGAGATGGTCTCCCGTATCTGCGCCGAAAACGGCGTCACGCTCCACAACGTGCTCACTGGCTTCAAGTTCATCGGCGAGGTCATAAAGAAGAGCGAGGAGTCCGGGCACGGCACGTTCCTGCTTGGGTTTGAGGAGAGCTACGGATATCTCAAGGGCACATACGCTCGCGACAAGGATGCCGTCGTCGCCTCGATGCTCATCTGTGAGATGGCGTCGTTCTACGCCGCGCGCGGCATGACGCTCGCAGACGCGCTCGACTCGCTCTACGCACGTTACGGCTTCTTCCGCGAGCACACCGTCAGCATCACGATGTCGGGTCTTGACGGCGCGGAGAAAATAGCATCTCTCATGTCGCACCTCAGAGGCGACGCGCCCGCGTCGTTTGCGGGAGCCCGCGTGACCCACGTCCGCGACTATCTGAGCGGCACGATAACGGAGACCGCGACAGGACACACCGAGGGCACAGGTCTCCCCTCCTCCGACGTCATGTATTTCTCGCTCGAGGGCGGCGACGTCATCGTCGTCCGTCCGTCGGGCACGGAGCCCAAGGTGAAGTTTTACTATCTCGTCGGCGGCGCCTCTGCCGAGGCTGCCGACGCCAAGATAGAAAAATACAAAGCCTCAGTCACCGAATTCTGCGGGATATGAACCTAAGCTCCCGCCCCCGCGTCGACATACGCGGCGTCGGATTTGACAACGTGACGCTTGACGAGGCCGCCTCAGCGATAGTTTCACATGCCGAATCGGGCGAAGGGAAGCTCCTCACCGTATTCACGCCGAACTCGGAGATAGTGCAGCTCTCTGTCGAGGACGGGACGGGGAGCCTCCGCCGCATCATCAACTCCGCGGGTCTCGTTATCCCTGACAGCACGGGCATAATAAAGGCCGCAAAGATCTTCGGGACGCCGCTTTCGGAAAAGATCGCGGGCGTAGAGCTCGGAGAGGCAGTGCTCGCCCTCTCCGCAAAGCGCGGGATACCGGTATATTTTCTCGGCGGCAAGCCGGGGGTAGCCGAGGCGGCAAAAGAAAAAACCGAGGCAAAATACCCGGGTCTTTTTGTCGTCGGCTGCGGCGACGGATATTTCGAAAAGCACGGGGCAGCCTCAGACGAGGTCATAGAAAAAATCGCATCGGCATGCCCCGCCATCCTTTACGTCTGTCTCGGCGCGCCGGCGCAGGAGGTATGGATTTACGAAAACACTGAAAAGCTTTCCCGTGCCGGAGTTCGCGCGGCGCTGGCGCTCGGCGGCTCGCTCGACATATATGCGGGCACGGCGGTGCGCGCGCCAAAGCTCTTTATATCCCTCGATCTCGAATGGCTCTACCGTCTGCTCCGCGAGCCCTCAAGGTTCGGACGGATGACCGCCCTGCCCCGCTTCTATTTCGGATGCAGAGCGGAGGCAAGAGCAAAAAAAAGAGCCGAAAAAAAATAAAATCTTCCCCGAAGAAACAAAAAAACTTTCGTTTTGCGGGCTGGTCATAAAACAGGATGTTATTTGAGCTTGTCTTTGAGACGGGCAGGAACAGCGGATAGGAACGCTCCGGATGAGGATAAAATCGCCGGGGCGTTTTCTATTCGATATACACAGAGATTTAAGAAAAATATTTTGATAAACGTACCTAAAGAGTGATAGATTTCTTCACATTTGGGTGGTATAATGTTCAGCGTCGAGTGGGTGACTGTTCGACATTTCGGGATTTGCAGAAGGGAAAGGGAACAATGTTGAATATAGAAATATATCCTTTAGAAAAAGTAGTAATTGATGGTATTCCTGTTTATTTGGGAATGGAACAGGCTGCTGTTGAAGCCGCAATCGGAAAGGGTAAACTTGCGGGGAAACGATATTATTACTATGACAGCGATATGGCGATAGATTATGATGAAAACAAAAAGGTTGAATTTATTGAGTTTTTGGGAGGCATCGACGGTTCTTTGCGTCCTGTCATATATGGTGTTTCCGCGTTTGATACCCCTGCGGATGATTTAGTTGATCTGTTGCGGCAAAAAAATGATGGAGAAATTGATGATACAGAGCGGGGGTATTCATTTTCCTTCCTCAATATCAGTGTAGGTATCTATCGGGAAATACGTCTGTCTGATGTGAAGGAAATGATAGAAGAAATGAAAGCCAATGGCATCTCCACCGAAAATAATGCAGATATAGCAAAGGATATGCGAAGAGCAAACCATTGGGCAACAATTGGAATCGGTGTCGCTGGTTACTATCGCTAACCATTCTTTATGCAAAAAGCGAAAGCTTCAAGAAAAATCAATACACACTGCGTTTACATCAGTCAAAAAGAAAGGATTGATCATGGAAAAAATAATATTGACACTACTCTCAACGTTTGTAAATTATTTAATAATAGCAACAATTATAGACAGCTTTCTAATGGGTGCATTACATTTTCATTTTTCAATTAAATGCAGGAAAAAGGAGTTTGTTATTAAAAAAGCGAACAGAATAGATTTGCAAAAAAAATATGAATGTTCCGCGTTTTCGTCAGCATACATTTTGCGGCACTGGGATATTGAAGCAAAGGGTAATAAATTATATGAGACCATTTCCAATAAAAGGAAAGATGGATTAGTATCACCCAAAGGAATATTGAATATGCTTTCCCACTATGGCTTTAAAGTAAAGTATTGTGCCGGAAATATTACTGCGCTTAAAAATGAGGTCAGCAAAGGAAATCCGGTAATTGTGATGATGCGAGTCCGAGCGGATAAAAACTGGCTGCATTTTGTACCTGTTGTCGGATATGATGAACAGCATATTTTTCTCGCCGAATCAATGGCGGACTTTATTAATTGTGACGAGCCATATTATAACAGAAAAATTCCCATAAAAGAGTTCAAAACACTATGGAATACAAGTATGCTTAAAATGCCGCTATATAGAAATACATACATTTCCACATTTAAAAATCATTTTAACGAACCGCAAAACCGCGTAAGCGTGTCTGAATATGGTGCATGACATCGGCTGTTCCGCCGTTTTTGGCCACAAGCGTTTCGTATCCGCAGTTCCGTAAATGTTCCGATAAGAGATCTGTCAGCATTTCTGTGAGTATATCAAAAATCTTCTGAGAATCCAATTGAATTTAAGAATACATTCAGGATTGAATTTAAGAATTTATTCAGGAACCTTTGACGGGGATTTGACTTTTGAAAGCTATGATTTCTCTGTCAAAAAAAGTGAGGAGGTCGTTTATGGACAAAATGAGGAAGAGAGTGGGTTTCACAGGGCTGGAACATTTAGGAAATCCGGGCTTTTCGGGGCTTCTGTGGAAAACTGCCGCGATGGTTTTCTTGGCGGGGCTGCTTCTGTCCGGCTGCGGGAAGGAAGAGGTGCAGGAGGGGCCTGTTACCCTGACCTACGCTACCTTTTCCCTGGATTTTGAGATGGAGGATTGGATCAGTCAGTGGAATCAGTCCCAGGAGGCGTACCGGATAGAGATCCTGGAATATGAAAACAGCGATACCGGGCGGTCGAAGCTCAATAACGAGATCACCTCCGGCAAGGTGCCGGATCTGTTTGATCTATCCTATTTGAATGTGAGCAGTTTTATTTCGAAGGGAATCCTGACGGATCTGAATCCTTTCCTGGACGGTGACGAAAAGATTTCCAGAGAGGAATTGTTGTCCGGTGTGCTTCAGACCTATGAAACGGAGGAAGGGCTGTACGGGATCATGCCGGAATTCCGTCTGGAGCTTCTGGCAGGGAAAAAATCCCTGGTAGGCGAGGCGGTCGATTTTACCGTGGACAAACTGCTCGGGATGATGGAGGGTCTTTCCGAAGATGAGGTTCTAATGGACGGATTTTCTCCCCTGGGTCTGGTTCGGGCAGTCCTGGAGACGGATATGGGGGAATTCGTGGACTGGGAGAGGGGAACCTGTTTTTTTGACGGAGAAAAGTTCAAAAAACTTCTTACCACTGCTAATCACCTAAAAACCGTTTATTTGGAGGAAAAGGAGCTTGAGGAAGGCCTAGCGGAGGGAAGGGTGCTTTTCAACAGGATCTATGTTACGGATCTCACCGAATATGTGAACAGCGTGAAAGCATTTGGGGAGGAGGAAATTTCCCTGTTGGGCTTCCCTTCTGAAACAGGGGGAAGGGCTGTCCTGACGGCGCGGATGCCGGTGGGGATTTCCCAGAGCTGCGAATTTAAGGAAGGTGCCTGGGAATTTGTACGTTCCCTGCTGGAGGAAGAATTTCAGACGAAGCACGTCAGGTTCTGCCTGCCGGTGAGACAGGATATCCTGAAGAAAGGAATTGAAAGGGTCATGACCCAGAATCCCTACGGGGACGGACCGGGATCGGAGACCTGGAAGCCCGCCACCCAAGAAGAGATCGACGCTTTGTATCAGGGGCTTGGCCAGATGCAGTACAGCGGGATTTCCGACGGGGAGATCTGGAAGATCGTGTCGGAGGAGGCAGAGCTGTATTTTAGCGGGGATAAAAAGGTGGAAGAGGTCATGGACGTGATCCAGAGCCGGGCGGCGCTTTATGTGAGCGAGAATTACTGAAACTGAAAAAAATTAGAAACATAGGGTTACATAGGGTTCATTATTGGAAAAATGTTTGAGAAGAGTTTGAAGAGTCATTTAAGAAAGAAGGGAGTATCATCATATGAATGCAATCAGAAGATATGTTTTTGGAGACGGGCGCCGGAAAAGTCTGAAAATGTTTTGCTGCGGTCTGGCGGTCCTGCTTTGCTTGGAAGCCCTTACGGGCTGCGGCGACGGGAAAGAGGACTGGGAGAATCAGGATGATTTCGGGGGCGTTCTGGCGGAGGATCTTTATCCTGGCAAGGATGGTAATGAAAAAGAAAACGGAAAGAAGGGCGATTTTGCTGCAGAAGGCGGCAGCATACCTGAAACCGGGGGAGAAGCGGGGCAGTCGGGAAATTCCGCCCAGACCCTGGGAAATTCCGAAGGAAATCAGGGTTCAGCAAGTTTATTCGACGCAGGCAGGTTCCAGGGAAAGATCAGATCCATCAAGTACGCGGGGGCCGGGAAGCTTTTGGTTTATGCGGAGAAGCTTTCCCTGTATGACCCGGAGTCGGATCAGGTTCTTGGGGAATATCAGTTTCCTGAAGGTCAGATTTCTTTGGACAGACTTTGCCTTTTATCCCAGGGATATGCGCTGTTCGGGGAAGTGGAGCAGGAGCGCGGTACAGGAAATGATTCGGGATCTTCCCTGAGTTTTGCGGAATCCACCGACCATCAGGAGGGTATGCGCTGCTGGATCTTCGATGAGAAGCTGAATCTGCAGGAGAGCCTAGATCTCCATAGACTGTTAAAGGATCAGGAGAAGAAGGACGAGGTGGAGTTTTCCGCTGCTGTCACGAAGGATGGAAAACAGATCGCGATCGCAGGGATCCGTAGGCTTTATCTGTATCAGACGGAGGAAAACGCCTTCCGCATCCTGTTGGACACGGATTCCGATGCAAAAAGCGGGAATCTAAAGAATATCACTGTTACAAGCGTTCGTTTTACAGGAGAGGCGGCCGGCTCCTCCTCCAGGCAGGAGCGCCTGATCTTTACCGGCATAGCCATCCCGGAGGGCAAATCAGAATCCGTTCCCGTTTATGGAACCATGAACCCAGACGGCAGCGGCCTGGATTGCCATACGGTATCTGATTTCGCTTTATCAGGGGATATGCTTGTTTATGAAGATGAGATCTGGTTCCTGGAGGATTTCCAGAATGCGGAGGGAAAAGTATTGGTGACGGATCAGTCAGGCAAGGTGCTGCGCACATTAAAGCTGGAAGGGGAGGATACCGGAAAAGACGGGATTTTCGGGTCGGATCAGGGAAGCTATCTTGCCACCCTTGCAATTCCGAACCTGACGGATGACTGGAAGGGTGGCTGGAGACTTCGTATTTACGATTCCGGGAGCGGCAAGATTCTGTGGGAACAGAATGTGGGGATGGACACGGAGGCTTATACCGGGGTCAGCTGCAGCGTGAAGATCCTGGACGGACTTAGGGAGTGCATCGTGACTTGCGGAAGAGGGGAAAATACGCATACCGAGGCATATTTCTTTTAAAATTTGAGCTGTAGAGTGGCATCCTTAAGAAATCTTGATGACAAAAATCCTCCTTCCCAAAGCGTACAAGGCGCATAGGGAAGGAGGGCAGCGAAGGCAGAAAACTTTGTCAATTAAGGATTTTTCATCAGGCATCTATTTCCCCGCTTTCCGGTTGGACGCTTCCTGCAGCTTTAACTGTCTGCGGTTCTTCACCTCATCGGACATAGGCTTGATATCCCCTGCCAGGGTCAGGGCCTGCTTGGTGGCCATAGGTCCCAACAGTTCGTAAATCAATACGGCGAAGAGGGTAATATTGCGGATCAGGGCTCCCTCCGCCCCTAACTGCATGGCGGTGGCACACATCCCAAGGGCCACGCCGGCCTGAGGGAAGAGGGTAATGCCGAGGTATTTACAGATCTCAGGGGAGCATTTGGTCGCCTTTGCGCTGACAGCGGCTCCCAGATATTTTCCGGCACAGCGGAATAAAATGTAGATCAATCCGATGAATACAATGGCAAGGTCGGAGAATACCCCAAGCTCTAGTTCAGCGCCGCTGATGACAAAGAACAGAGCGAAAAGCGGTGAGGTCCATTTATCGGTTGCCCCCATCAGGTCGTGGGACAAGGGGCAGATGTTGCAGAAAACCGTTCCCAGCATCATACATACCAGCAGGGAGGAGAAACCGATGTGGACAGATCCGATGTCAAATTCCAGCATTGCCAAGGAGGCGGTCAGGAACACAAAGGCGATGGCCAGGTTCAGTCGATTGGTATTGGAGTTAAACAGGCGTTCCAACTGGGTGAGCACCCATCCCATGAGGGCTCCTAACAGCAGGGAGGCGACGATTTCGATCAGGGGGTTCACAAGGATGGAGACCATATCCACGATTCCGCTTTCCAGGGTTCTGGCAATCCCGAAGGATACGGCAAAAACAATAAGGCCTACGGCGTCGTCCAGGGCAACGATGGGAAGCAGAAGGCTGGTCAAGGGCCCCTTTGCCTTATACTGACGAACTACCATCAACGTGGCCGCAGGGGCGGTAGCCGTAGCAATGGCCCCCAGGGTGATAAGCTGCGGAACAGAAAGCTTGTCAGGCATCATAAGGTGCATGACGAAAAGGGCGAGATCCACAAACAGGGTTGCGGTAAGGGCCTGGAAAACGCCGACAATAAAGGCCTGCTTTCCGGTGACCTTCAGGTCCTCTAAGCGGAACTCATTGCCGATGGAAAAAGCGATGAAGCCCAAGGCAACTTCTGAGATCAAGGACAGGGCGCCCACCTGCTCCCCGGTATTAAAGCCAAGGCCTTCGATGCCCAGCGCCCCCAGGAAATAGGGACCGATCAGAACCCCTGCGATCAGGTAAGCCGTCACGGAAGGGAGCTTAAAGGGCTTGAAAACCCTGGTCATGAGCAATCCAGCCAAAATGGCGATGGATACGGACAATAATGTATACATGATAAAATCCTCCTCACGTAGAAAGAATTCTGTTTTTAATATCCTTGTTATTTATACAACGAAAACATCTAAGATTCAAGCGATAAAATAGACAATTTCTCATCTTTTTTTCTGTATAAAACACACTTTTTGACCGATCGGTGCAGATCCCTTAAGAAAATCAGAAAGCCTTGAAACAAGGCCGGAAATAATTTATAATAGAGAAAACATTCTTTGATCCTTTTTGTTCGGGAAGTGAAGGTATGGACTTTTATAAAAGAATGCGCCTTGTATGTGGGAGGATTCCGGCAGGCAGGGTGGCGACTTATGGACAGATCGCTCTTTTATGCGGCTTGCCGAATCATGCGAGGCAGGTTGGTTATGGACTGAAATGTGAACGGGCGGGAGACGTTCCTGCCCATCGCGTTGTGAACGCATCCGGTGTTTTAAGCGGCGCCGCTGCCTTTGAGTATCCCCTGCAGCAAAAGCTTATGCTGGAAAAAGAGGGCGTTGCGGTGGAAAGCCTTACGCATATGCGCTGGCGGGTGGATCTGAAACGGTATCAATGGAAGAATACCCTGGAGGAGGCGCAAGAGCTCCGCAATCTATATGCGCAAATGGGAATCTGAGGCAAAGGGCTTTACGTCATAAGGCTTCCCGGTGAATGCACAGGCATGGCAGTGTAATTGTCACGGCAAATCCCCCGAAGCCGCTTTGACCGATCAGAACGCTTCCGCCGTGGGAGGAAATGATCTGCTTCACGAGAAGCAGGCCCAACCCATGCCGTCCATCCCATTCGTTGGTCTTATCGGTTTTATTGGTCTTATCGGTTGTGTCTTTGCTGAAGCCGACGTTAGGACCGGGAGAAGCGTTGAGTTCCTGAAACTTTTCCTTTGATGCGCCGATCCCGTCGTCCTCAATGCGGATCAAACATTTTTCCCCGTCCTGTCTTATGGAGACGAAGATGGTACAGCCGTTTTCATTGTGCCGGATGCAGTTCTGGATCAGATTGGAAACGGCCCGCATGAGCAAAGCGGCGTCAGCCATCACAGGACAGTTGAGAAAGGTTTCTTCTGTCAGCCACTTGATCGGATGCTTATGATCAATATCGTCATTTATAAAATCCGTCACGGCCTGTCTTAAAACAGCGACCGCATTCTCTTCCTTCAGATGAAGAGGCTGCATATTGTATTCCAGTCTGGAGGAGAGGTTGAGGTCGCTCACCAGATCCCGTATCCTTTTGCTTTGCCGTAAAATAATGGAGGCCTTTTCCCTGGCCCGTTCAGGCAGCGCGTCGTCGTTTTTAAGCTGATCCGCATAACCCATCACCATGGACAGGGGGGTTCTGATATCGTGGGAAACTCCGGCGATCCAGTCCGCCCTGGCGGTTTCCTTTTTTTGCAGCTGGTATTTCTGAGCCTGCAGGATTTCGGAGGTTCGGTTGATGCAGTTCGCGATATCGGATAATAGCCCCTTTTCCCTGACATGGACAGCTTCCTGTGTGGGAAGCGCCTGTATGCCGTTGGTGATCGGCCTGACGGAGGAAAGCAGCCGGGCGTTGGCGGTAACATAGATGAGAAAAACAGCGGCGAGATTGAGCGCGCAGATTCCCAGGAAGAAATAAGGTATGCGGGAAATGAATCGGTAGTCCCAGCTCGGCCACATATGCTTCCAGAAGCTGGTTTTCGGATAGCCCAGTACCATCAGCCCGTATTTGCCGGAACAGGGAAAGGTGGGGTAATCGCTCAAATATCCACGGGTAAAAGAGGCGATATCGGATGCCGTGAAGCTTAGGGGAACGGAATCCGGCAGGTTTTCTGTCTGCCATATAACCTCCAGTGTGCCGTTGTCGATCAGGATTCCCCAGATCCCCTGTGAGCCCAGCATGGAGAGGGTTTCCGTGGACATGGAATATCCCTCCTCTGTGGCATGGATGGCATCAGCCGCTTCCTGGGCGGTTTTCCATGGGCTTGCGTTGGAAACCTGATCGGATGCAATCATGTAAATGAAGATTATATTCAGCAACAGCAAAAGCAGAAAGCTTAAGATCATTAAACCGATAAATCTCCGGATCAATCTCAGTATATTTTTCATTTCCTCTCTTTCCTCCCGTATATTTTTTTGGAGCGGCAGGCGTCCATTTAGGGCGGTCAGCCGACGAGCAGTTTATACCCCAGTCCCTTGACCGTGATCAAGGACTGCGGCTTTGATGGGTTCTGCTCAATCTTTTCCCGGATGCGCCGGATGTGCGCCATCAGGGAATTTTCATATCCGAAAGGGTTATCGCCCCAAGCTGCGGCACACAGCGCGTCAATGGTGACAATTCTGCCTGCATTGCGGTAAAGCGCAAGAAGCAGATCATATTCCTTGGCGGTCAGGGGAATGTGTTCCCCATCCTTTATTACCTCAGCCCGATCGAAATCGATCATGCTGTTTTCCAGCTTAACCAGGGGATTTTCCCCTTTATAGCTTCTTCTAAGGATCGCGGCGACGCGGAAAATCAGCTCCCTCGGCAGAAACGGCTTCACGATATAATCGTCCGCGCCCAGTCTAAACCCCTTAAATTTATCCTCATCCTCTCCGCGTGCCGTCAGAAAGAGAACGGGATAGTCGCACCTTTTCTTAAGCTGCTCCATCAGATAAAAACCGTCCCCATCCGGAAGCATGACATCCAGGATTGCCAGATCCGGCGGATTTTTTTCGGATAACAGGAGGGCTTCCTGTACGCTTCTTGCTGTTGTAATATTGTGGTATCCCTCGCCCTCCAGGATGGACAGAACCATGTCTAAAAGCTCTTTTTCATCATCCACCAGAAGAATGTGCCGATTTTTCAGGTGATCGGAATGTCTGTATTCGGAATCATTCATGCGCGCAGGCTCCTTTTCTATTTCTCTGTCGATATTATACCATGATTCCGTGCGCCATCAGGCGCACATTCAATTCAGAAGTCGACAGGTGCCCTTCCTGTCGACATTGTACCATATATTCCCCCATACTTCCACATCAGCCGCTGAAATGTAAGGGAAATGTAAGGCAGGGAGAATGTTGACGCAAGGTTGAAGGCGTAAAATATTTTGTGTAAGAAAAAGATGGTATTTGCGAAGCTGCGCATCCCGGGAACAGGGAACTTACGAAATCCCGCATCCCGGGAATAGGGAGTTTCGTATTTACCGGAAAACAGGAAGAAAAGAGGAGCAATGGTATGAGCAATGATAGGAACATTATTGAAGCGCATCAATTATCCAGATCCTATGCGGGTTTTCGTGCGGTTGACAGAATTGACCTGCATGTTCCCAGGGGTTCGGTCTATGGGTTTCTGGGTCCAAACGGCGCGGGAAAGTCCACGACAATGAAGATGCTTTTGGGACTCACAACGCCGTCAGAAGGTTATTTCGTCGTGGATGGAAAAAAAAATCCCGAAAACAGGGTGGAGATTTTGAAGGAGATCGGATCTCTGATCGAATCCCCGGCGTTTTACGGGAATCTCACAGGAGAGGAAAATCTGGATATTATCCGCAGGATCCTGGGTCTGCCGAAATCTGCCGTTTCGCAGGCGCTGGATCTGGTCGGTCTGACGCAGTACAGAAGGAGACTTGCGAGAAATTATTCCCTGGGCATGAAGCAGAGGCTGGGGCTTGCGGGAGCCCTGCTGGGGAAACCGCCCATTTTGATCCTGGATGAGCCGACCAACGGGCTTGATCCCGTAGGAATCCATGAGATCAGGGCGCTTATCCGTTCCCTGCCTGCGCAGTTTGACTGTACGGTTCTGGTTTCTTCCCATCTGCTTTCTGAGATAGAGCTGATGGCAGACCGGATCGGGATACTTAACCATGGAAGAATTCTTTTTGAAGGAACCCTGGAGGATTTAAAGGCGTATGGTCTGACGCAGGGATATCCCACGGGCAATCTGGAGGAGGTCTTTCTTGCGATGGTCAATGAGGATAACGGAAGGCGGGGGATGATAAGATGACTGGTTCTCGCCATGGGAAGAATGGATTATATCTGGAAGGAAAAAAATTAAAAAGAACAGGCTTTTATCCGGCGTTTCTGGCGGGCGGGCTGCTTTCGGCAGCTTTTCCGGTAATCAATCTGGCTGTACGTCCGGAAAGCTTCCTTTCCTTGGAGGGTTCTCCCTTCCACATTTTGATGCAGGCGAACTGGCAGCTGATGGCGATGATAAATGTCCTGCTCGTGTTGACGGGGGCATGCATCATGTATCATACGGAGCATTCAGGGAATGCGATCCTGAAAATGTCGTCGCTTCCTTTCCGGGAAGGCAGCTTGTTTTTGGGAAAGGCTCTTGTGATGGCGTCGGTCTGTGCGGTGGTGCTTCTCATAGAGGCGGCATCTGTGCTTTTCTGCACTATACACTGGTTTGGGGAGGAAGGAATGCTTCCGGAGGTGCTTATAGGCTTTGGTTTTTCATTCCTGATGCTTTTACCCGCCCTGCTGTGTTCCCTTCTGATTGCATCCGTCTGTAAAAACATGTGGGTTTCACTGGGAATTGGGGTGGTCTGCATCTTTCTTGCCACAATGCTTCCCAAGGACGATTTTGTCCTTTCCCTTTTTCCTTTCGCGATGCCCTTTCAGGAGATATCCGGGGAAATTCATAAGCTTTTACAGCAGGTTCCCGAAACCGTATGGAAGCTTTCAGCGGCTGCAGGAGCGGAGAGCGCCCTTTTTATTGTATTAGAATTCGTCTTCTTAAAAGTCAGGAGGTGGTTTTGATGGGCCTGGCGTCCCTTTTTTGCGTGGAGCTTCAGAAGGTAAGGCGCTCAAAGATCCTTTTGATCCAGATTGCAGCTACTGTTATCCTGTGGCTGCCTGCAATTCTCAATGCGGATCTGAATTTTACAATGCAGGCGGAAGGAATTTCTCCCGAACACAATTTCTTCATCCAGGGCTTTTTAGGAATGACCTGGCTCCTGTATCCGTCCGTCATGGTGGTGGTTACCGTGCTGTTAAACCAGACCGAGAGAAGCGGCAATGGAATCCTGAAGATGCTCTCCCTGCCCGTAAGCACCGTGAGGCTGTGCCTCGTGAAATTCTTTGTCCTGGCGGCATTCTCCATCGTTCAGTTTTTGCTGGCTGCCGGAATGTATTTTCTTTGCGTGGGGATCGTATCCGGAATGCAAGGCTATGATTTTTCCCTTTCGGCATGGTTTGTCATGAAAGAGGTCTTTGTGATGTGGCTGACCTCGATTCCGATGCTCGCGGTATTCTGGCTTCTGGCAGTCTGCATCCGCACGCCGGTATTTTCTGTCGGAATCGGACTGGCGTCAGTGGTTCCTTCTATTTTACTGATCAATACAAGGGCATGGCTTATATACCCTATGGCTTATCCGCTTTTTGCGGTCCGTTCGGAATACGGAAAACTGGCGGTCAATCTGACCATAAGACAATTTCAAATACTTCCATGGCTTCCTGTGGCGGCTTCGATCACAGTCTTTTGCCTGTTGCTGTCCTGCATCTGCTTTGGAAGGGATGTCCGTAAAGGAAAGGAGTAGTTATGAAATCAAAAATATTTACTGTGATCTGTACAATGATGATTTTTGTTCCATGGACTATTTTGCCGCTCAGTTTTTTTCAATAGTGGCGTTCTCGAGCGATTTGTGTTATAATCTTTGCATGGATTTTGTCCGAACGATGATCGATGGGCAGACAAGGAGGCAAGCATCATGTCGAAGCACAACATTTTGGATTACGGCGCAGTGGCGGATGGAAAAAGCATCTGTACCAAGGCGGTTCAGCGGGCCATAGATCTTTGTGAAAAAGGCGGAACGGTATATGTTCCCGCAGGGGTATTCCGCACAGGGGCGCTTTACCTGAAAAGCGATATGACCCTTTACCTGGAGGAGGGCGCAAAGCTTCTCGGCAGCGACAATGTGGAGGATTTCTCGGTCATGGGTTACCCCTTTGAGGGTCTGGATCAGCTCTGCTATGCCAGCCTTCTCAATACCGACGGGGCGCCCCACAGGAACATCGCCATCGACGGGAATGGGGGTGTGATCGATGCCAACGGCGCGGCTCTTTTCGCCGTGGAGATGAAGGAGAAGAAGGGGAAGCGCGGCCGGGCGGTCTGCCTGCGCAATACGGACGGCGTTACCATCCGCAATGTGGTGATCCGCCAGTCGCCGTCATGGTGCCTGCATCTTTTATATTGCAGGAATGTGAGGATAGAACATATCGAGGTACATACCAAATATGATGAAAACGGGAACAGGTATCAGGGGATTTTTAACGGAGACGGGATAGATATCGATTCCTGCAGGGATGTTGTGATCACCGATTCCATGATCGCCAGCCAGGATGACTGTATCGCCGTAAAGTCCGGCAGAAACGAGGAGGGGCGCAGGGTCGGGATCCCTTCCGAGAATATCACCATTGAAAACTGTACCTTCCGCAGCGGCTTCGGCGTCGCCATGGGCAGCGAGATGTCGGGCGGCGT
>CANPYG010000075.1 GCA_947588205.1 uncultured Acetatifactor sp.
GAAAAAACCACGTATATACAGGGAAATGGAGCCGAAAGAAGGCTCCATTTCGCGTTAACAAGTGGCAAACTCGGGTTGTAACACACAGACCAGCAATTTGCAAGCTTACAGCCATTTGGGGCTGAAGCCTCCATTGCCTGGGGAACTGTGACCAACTGTTACAAAATAAGAAAATAAAAATATTACTTGCTAAAATTTGCAACTTACTATAAAATAGCATGTGGGATGTACCACTAACTGGAGATGTACCCAAGTGGTTGAAGGGTCCGCACTCGAAATGCGGTAGGTCGCTTCCGCGGCGCAAGGGTTCAAATCCCTTCATCTCCGTAAAAAGGGTGATGAAAAGTTTTCCTAAGCTTTTCATCACCCTCTCGTTTTCCTTCTATCGTAATCCTTTTCCTCAATCGTCTATCTCGCTGTCAGCCTTCAGGACCTGACCGGAATATGCATCTATTTCGTATTCATATTCCGTGTTTCCGACCTTGAATTCAACCTCGTAGATCACCCTGCCGTCATCACGGTCAAGTTCCTTCTTGACTTCCCTGAGAGAGGAAGTATCTGTGATCCCTGCGTGAGCCAGGGCAGAGGATAAGGCTGCGTCCTCTCCAATATAGGTTGTCGAAGGGCTGTCAGCGTTAGTTCCTCCGGCATTATTTCCTCCGGCGTTATTTCCTCCGGTATTATTTCCTTCGACGTTAGTTCTTCCGGCATCGTTTCCCGGTGCGCCTTCATTCTCTACATCATACCAGATAACCGAACCGGTAACGGCGTCAATCTCATAATCGTATTCCATGGTTCCCACCATAAAGTCCACATCATAGACCATCACACCGTCTTCAGAATCCAGCTCTATCCTTTTTCTGTCCACCGTTGACGCATCCGCAATCCCCGCATGGGTTAGCGCGGCCGCAAAAGCTGCATCTTCACCGATATAAGATGTCGCGGGGCTGCCTGCGCCGCTTTCATTGCCCTGACCGGGATTGCCGCTGCTGCTTCCCATACTGCTTCCGCTGCTGCCTTCCGTACTGCTTCCGCTGTCGTTCCCGGAACCGCTGCCAGGATTTTGACCGACGTTACCGCCGCCAATACCCTTCTCTTCCCGGTCAAAACGGATCACTTCTCCGGTAATGGCGCCTATATCATACTCATATTCCACGGTTCCTGCCTTGAAATCCACCTCATAGGTCATGACACCTCTTTCAATGTCAAATTCCACTTCCTGGTCATAAACATCATTTACGGATACGCCCGCATGTTCACACGCCTTTACCAGCGCTTCTTTCTCTCCAATATAAGCCTGGGCGCTGGCAGAACCGCTCTGCGCAATCGGGCTTTGGCCTTGCGTCACATTTCTGCTGGAAGCGATCAGGGCAATTTCGTTGATCGTCATAGGGGCGAGCGCATCGAAGGCCAGGGCGCTGTCCTGAGCGATCACTTCCTGGATCAATGCCGCCTTCCCGATTGAGATCCCGTATTCCTGGGCAAGGGCCTCCAGCGTCGTATCCTCCGCGTTTACCGTCTGGCTCAAAACAGCCCCGTCCATGGAATCCGTCCGCAGCGCCTCGGCAATCTGGGCAGACACTTTCTGCTTCAGCCGCTCGCCCTTTACCGCATCCTTATTTTCTACGGAAACCAGGATGGAATTCTGCATATCTCCCAGGTATCCTTTCTGCAGCATGGAACCGATCAGCGCATTCACCGCCACCTCCAGGGAGGTCCCCTTCAGATCCATGCTCCCCAGGATCTCCTTCGCATCCTCGTTCAACGCGTCCGCCGCCAGTACCTTTTCCTGTTCATTCACCGACAGGGAAATACTGGGGTTTACATCCAGCAAAATAATGGAATCCACCTGCCCGCCGCCCTGGCGAAACAGGGAATAGCCACCGATACATAACATCAATGCAGCTGCCGCCGCAAATGCCGCAATCGCAAATCTCTCTTTCCGCTTCTTTAACATCCTGGTACTCCTTTCCTCCTGACTGTGCAGGACATCCACTACAGGGTCAGATTGTTCTGTACAGGAAGAAAGTATGCTCTCCAGCCTATCGGGAGTCGCGTGGGTCAATGCGGTACGAATCCTGTTTTCACATTCCCGGTTCGTCATCGTGTTTCTCCTTTCGCCGCTTCGCGGAGCTTCTTTAAAGCCCTGTTATACTTGGAAAGAACTGTTGAAAGATTTATCTTCAAAAGAGCTGCAATTTCCCTGTGCTTCATTCCGGATACCGCATGGAGCACCACGATCTGACGCTCTTCCTCTGTGAGAAGCCTAAGAAGGGCCGCTAACATCATCCGGTCCTCATGGTCCACAGCCGGAACGTCCGCCCACATATCCTGCCAGTCCTCCGGTTCCGTCGGCACAGTGCGCTTCTGTTCCCTCATACGCATCAGGGCGAGATTTTTCGTGATTTCGAAAATCCAGGCGCGGGGTCTCCCTTTTGCCTCATAACGGCGGGCTCCCTTCCAGATCTGAAGGTATACATCCTGCTGCACGTCCTCGGCGTCGTGTCTGCTTTTCAGGATAGATAATGCAAAGCCATACACTGCGGCTCCTGTCAGCTCATACAGCCGCCCCAAAGCGGCTTTATCGCCCCCTGCGATCCTTTCTATACAGTTTTCCAACTCATCCGGCTCCCCTAGGGAGCCGGATATCGTTGTCATGGACAACATAACAAGGTTTTCCTCCTGTCACACAATAAATGCAGAAAAAGAGTGTTTTATTGCATCCGTTTTAAATTTTTTTGCATAAACCTTGCACAATTTCATTCATGGCTTCCCAGTTCTCTTCCATGTCGCTCACCAGCTTAAACTGGGTGCGGCACCGGTCGAGATTCTGATCCGGCCGACTGATTTTAAAATAAACATCCCCCTCCAGATAGTCTGTCAGGAAACGTATCCCACATTCCAGGGTCATAAGCTTGGCGCCCCAGGGCAGGTATTCCAGCTCCGCCTCAGTCAGGCTGCCGCCCGTGCCCTCCAAAAAGCCTTTTGTATAGATCTCGTACAGGGGAAGATCAAACTGTACCTTAGACATGTCGTTTTCGTCCTCTTCGCAGTGGTTCGCGCCGAAGCGGATGGAATCCCCGAAATCATTGATGGACAGACCCGGCATTACCGTATCCAGATC
Source organism: uncultured Acetatifactor sp. (assembly GCA_947588205.1). Classification (GTDB taxonomy): domain Bacteria; phylum Bacillota; class Clostridia; order Lachnospirales; family Lachnospiraceae; genus Acetatifactor. The sequence goes on from CANPYG010000075.1 coordinate 3,125, forward strand.
GATCACGCAGATCCCCTCTCCGGTTTTCTCGTCCATCAAAACATTGTTGAGCTTTGTATCGTTATGGGTAACGCGCAGGGGCAGCTTTCCCTCCCGAAGCGCATTCATCGCCACGCTGCAGTCAGCCTCATGCTCTTTCACAAAAGCAATCTGTTCCGCGCACTGCGCCGCCCTGCCCATCTTATCCTCCTCCAGCGCCTTCTTAAAATTCGCCAGACGGTTTTCCGTATCATGGAATCTCTCAATGGTCTCATACAGGGTTTCCGCCGGGAAATCACGCAGCATACGCTGAAACCTTCCAAATGTCCTTGCAGATTCATAGAAAAGCTCCGGGGTCTCCGCCTTCATCAGGCAGATTGTATGATCCACAAAAATATAAGAACGCCATACATCGCCGTTGTGATCCCGGGTATAATTCCCCCCATCCTTTGTACGCAGCATATGCAGGGTTTCCCGTTCCGGATCCCCGCCATTTTTGGCAATCTCCCGACGCAGGTAATCCGTCACACTCATCACATTGTGCATCAGCTGATCCGGATTCTTAAATGCATTGGTATTGATATTCTGTACAATATATTTCGTTATCCTACCATCCGCTTCCTTCATTGTAACACGGTAGGTATCATTGATGTGGCCGGAACCGAATGGAATCTTCTCCAATACCTCCCCCTGAAATCCATACGCTTCAAATACCTCTTTTGCAACAACCTCATCAAGTCTGGCCATCTGCCCGTTCCTCCTGCTTCCATTAAACTCTCTCTATGTAAAATATTCACTTGCACGCAATATTTCCATTATTGATTTTATCAAAAGGTCTATTCATTCATTCTATCTTTTGCTATAATAAATGTCAAGAATAATTCCATCTCAAATCGATTTAAGGAGGATTTAAGCATGATTTGGAAGGCAAAATGGCTGAAACCGTCAGATGATATGGGGGATATCGCTCCCGTATATGAGGTAAATTTTCAAATAGACAAGCCGGTCAAGAAAGCAAGACTGTTCATAACCGCCCTGGGAGTCTACGAAGCAGTATTGAACGATAACAGGGTCGGGAAATTCATCCTGGCGCCGGGCTGGACGACTTACCATAAAAGACTGCAGTATCAGGAATATGATGTGACCTCACTTTTACAGGCTGCAGGATCCGCAACCGCTCCTGACCCGAATACCGATGGAAGACAGCAGAAAGGGTCATCCCCGACCGGGCAGGAACCCTGCGGTTCAAACCGCCTGCAGGTTACCGTAGGAAAAGGCTGGTATCGCAGCCCCATGCCAGGCTGGGGCTCTGAAATACAAAACCGGCTCCGGGAAAACCCTCCTGCCCTTCTGGCACAGCTGGAGATTGAATATACAGACGGCGCAAATCGGCTTATCTGTACCGGCACAGAGTGCTCCGGGGCAGAATGGAAGGTTGGGGAGGGACCCGTCCGTTTCTCTGAAATCTATGACGGGGAAATCTTCGACGGAAATATCACCGCCGCGCCAAACAGCCCCGTGGAAATCTTTGACGGACCCTTTGAAACCCTGATCCCACAGCAGGGAGAAGAGATCAGGGAACAAGAAAGGATTTCTGCCGCCTGTATTTTTACCACTCCCAGGGGAGAGACTATCGTGGACTTCGGGCAGGAGATTACCGGTTACGTGGAAACCACAGTGAATGCTTCCGCCGGAGAAACAGTGGACTTTTCCTTTGCGGAAGTGATGGATAAGGAAGGTAATTTTTATAATGAAAATTACCGCGGGGCAAAAGCACAATATCGCTATATCTGCCATGACGGCGTGCAGACGTATAAGCCCAGGCTGACCTTCTGGGGCTTCCGCTACATCCGGGTCAACCGGTTTCCGGGCGGAACCAGGGCTGTCCGTCCTGAATGCTTCACCGCCGTGGTACTCCATTCCCAAATGAAACGCACAGGTTATCTGCGCTGCTCCAATGAGCTGTTAAACCGCCTTTTCGATAATTGCGTCTGGGGACAAAAAGGGAACTTTGTGGATGTTCCGACCGATTGTCCGCAGAGGGACGAACGGCTGGGCTGGACCGGAGATGCGCAGGCATTCGTCCGCACCGCCTGCCTGAACTTCGACGTGGAGAAATTTTTTACCAAGTGGCTGGCCGACATGTCGGCGGATCAGGGTGAGGATGGCTACGTCGGGCATGTCATCCCTGACCTGCTTCGTAATCCCAATGCCAGCGCGGCCTGGGGCGACGCCGCTGCGATCTGCCCCTGGGAAGTCTACCTGGCATACGGCAATCTTGAAATTTTAAAAAACCAGTATGAATGCATGCATAAATGGGTGGATTATATCACTCTGCATACCACACAGCCCGGGCTTTGGACAGGAATGGACCACTATGGAGACTGGCTTGCCCTGGATGTACCCACTGAGAACTGCAGCGGGGCCAGCAGAAAGGACTTTATCGCCTCCGCCTTTTACGCCCATTCCACCGCCCTTGTCATCAAGGCAGGAAGAGTTCTGGGAAAAGACGTTTCCGCTTATGAGACCCTTTACCGGGAAATCGTACAGACCTTCCGCAGAACCTATCCGACCTATGGGACACAGACAGAGTGTGTGCTTGCAGCGCACTTCGGCCTGGCAGAAGATCCCCAGGCTGCGGCCGACCAGCTAGCGGACATGATCAGGGAATGCGGTATCCATCTGAAAACCGGCTTCGTGGGTACGCCCTATCTGCTCCATGTATTGAGCCGCTTCGGTTACGCCGGCCTGGCTTATTCGCTGCTTCTCCGGAAAGATTATCCTTCCTGGCTTTATCCTGTGACCAGGGGCGCTACCACTGTCTGGGAGCATTGGGACGGTATCATGGTAGACGGCGGCTTCTGGAGTCCGGGCATGAATTCCTTTAACCATTATGCCTATGGCTCCGTAGTTGACTGGGTCTATGGAGTTGCCGCGGGAATCACGCCGGTAGAGGAAGCCCCAGGCTACGAAAGGGTGCGGATCGCTCCGGTTCCTGATGAAAGACTGGACTGGCTTGAGGCTTCTCTGGATACCAGACATGGGAAGATTCTTTCAAAATGGAGAAAAGCAGAGGGGCTTTGGCGTTATGAGATCACCACTCCTGTAGATGCCGAGATCGTCATTGCCAAAAAAGAGCATCATGTGGAAGCCGGAACCTATTATTTTTACAGCGAAATAGAATAACCCGCTTTCCGGGAAACTTTTATCCGGCCTGCCATGTATTTTTTCCCCTCAAAGCGGAAAACTTATTCCATAAAACAAAAAGTTTATCAGAACTTTAACAGAAGGAAGGGAATCCCATGAGAATATTATTCTATGATACAAAGGCTTACGATAAGGCCTCTTTTGAAAAGGAGCTTCCCAATTACCCGGATATTGAGATTGAATTTTTAAGGACAGACCTTGTCCCCAGAACAGCTTCCCTGGCAGAAGGCTTTGACGCGGTCTGTGCCTTCGTCAGTTCCAATATCGACAAAGAAACGCTTACCATTCTTCACGCTAAAAAGGTGAATCTGGTCCTGCTGCGCTGTGCCGGGTTTAACAATGTAGACCTGGATGCCGCCAGAGCGCTGGGCATCCGCGTCATGCGCGTTCCGGGCTACTCACCGGAAGCGGTGGCGGAACACGCAATGGCCCTGGCGCTGGCGTGCAACAGGCGTCTGTATAAGGCGTATAATAAGGTCCGGGAAAACGATTTCAGTCTGAATGGGCTGATGGGCTTTAATTTTTACCAAAAAACAGCCGGCATTATTGGAACAGGTAAGATTGGCGCCGCCATGTGCCGCATCTGCAGAGGCTTCGGCATGAAGGTGATCGCCCATGATGTCTACGAGAACCCTTCCCTGAAGGATTTTGTAGAGTACGTCAGCCTGGAAGAACTGTTAGGCAAAAGTGATCTGATTTCGCTCCATTGTCCTCTGACAGACGGCACCTACCATATGATCCAGCTTGATACGATCAAGAAAATGAAGGATGGCGTGATCCTGGTGAACACCTCCAGAGGCGCACTGGTGAAAACCAGCGACCTGATCGAAGGCATCCGTATGCATAAATTTGCAGGCGTCGGGCTGGATGTCTATGAAGAGGAAACCAACAATGTCTTCGAGGACCGTTCGGACGAGATCCTGGAGCATTCCACCACTGCAAGGCTGCTCTCCTTTCCAAATGTAATGATCACCTCCCACCAGGGCTTCTTTACGGAGGAGGCGCTTCACGCCATAGCGGAAACCACCCTTCAAAACTGTCAGGACGCCCGGGCAGGAAGGAAAAGCGAGAATGATGTGCAAGAATGATGTTTAAAAGGATAGCGGACAGTTCCTTTTCCCGGGAATGTCCGCTATCCTCCTCTTTTCTGAAAAAACAAATCAGTCCAGATGGAATACTTCCTTCAGGTCAATGCTCACAGGGCTGTTATCCGGGTTGGTCTCCATGATATCCGCCATAAAATCCCACCACTTACGGTTGATGGCGGTATCCGCGCCCTTCGCCCACAGCTCTTCATCCTCAATCTCAATGTACCCGAACAGGGTCAGCGTCTCCCGATCCAGGAAAATAGTATAATTTTTGCCGCCATGCTCGTGAATCATATCCTGCATTTCGGGCCACAGCTCATTGTGTCTCTTTTCATACTCGGCCTCTTGCCCCGGATACAGCTTCATCTTAAAACCCTTGATCATGTTGATAACCTCCTTTGCTTTTCTATGGAACAACTTCTCCTCTATCACAAGTATAACATGTTTTTTGCGAAAAACAAGTACGCCCTGCGAAGTTCTCCGTTTACCGTTTGCCATACCGTTGGTAACAGTTCTGAATTTCTGTTAGTAACAGTTCTGAATTTTCCTGTTGACTCACATTCCTTTTTCCCCTATAATTTGCTTGCGGCATACACATTTTTAATTTTCGGGCGCAGAAGTCCCCACACATTTTACCGTGGAATGATATGCCTCTCGAGGAGGAAAATCATGGCATCCATTAGCAGTGTTCAGGAAAAATACATGAAGGAAGCTTTAAAGCAGGCAAAGAAAGCCCGTGCCCTGGGCGAGGTCCCTATCGGCTGCGTGATTGTTTATGAAGGGAAAATCATTGGGCGGGGCTACAATCGCCGTAATACGGACAAGAACACCCTTGCGCACGCAGAAATCACAGCCATCAGGAAGGCCAGCAAATTTATTGGGGACTGGCGTTTAGAAGGCTGTACGCTTTATGTGACATTGGAACCATGCCAGATGTGCGCAGGGGCAATCATCCAGGCCAGGATTTCCGAGGTGGTCATGGGCTGCATGAACCCCAAGGCAGGATGCGGCGGTTCCATCCTGAACATTCTGGAAATGCCCCAGTTCAATCATCAGGCCGCGGTGACAAGAGGCGTACTAGGAGAAGAATGCAGTGAAGTGCTCAGGGAATTTTTTGCCGACCTGCGTATCCGGAACAAAGCAGAACGTCAATATTCAAAGGAGCAAATCACTGCATTATAAATCACTACATTATAAATCACTGCTTCACAAATACACTCTTAGGCTGCTTGCACACAGGGCAGACAAAATCGTCCGGCAATTCCTCAAACGGCGTGTCACCGTCATAGATATAACCGCAAATTCCGCAGACATACTTGGCGCCTGCTGCGGTTTCAGCGCAAGGTTGCTCCTCCGCGATATAAGTAGGCGCATTTTTAGGGCTTTTCCCTTTGATCACCTTATGATAATAGGCGTAGGTCATCGGGTCATCCTGCTTCAGGACATCCGCATCCACCACCTGCCCCAGGAAAACCGTATGCGTCGTGGTCTCCATCCTATCGATCACATCGCAGACAACGTAAGCGCAGGCGTCTGCCACCACAGGAAGATATCCTCTGATCACGCTCTCCGTCTCGTCGAATTTATTATGATCCTTACCGCTTTTAAACCCGAAAATACCGATAATCCCCGGATCGGAATGCTCTCCCAGAATCGAAATGGCAAACTTGCCTGTATCCTGAATGCATTTGTTGGTATAATTGTCATGATTGATACTGATGGCAATCGTCGCCGGCTCGGACGTAATCTGCATTGCACTGTTGGCAGTACATCCCGTAGCCCGTCCATTATCCCATGTGCTCACCACGTAAACGCCATAGGAAAGCTGTCTAAAAGCATTTTTATTCATAGTAACCCTCCCGGAATGAAATATAATTTTATAATTTCAGTATAATTTTTTCCGATAAGATTGTCAATATGAATGCAAATAATCCTTTCTCAGGCTTGACAGCCTCCAATAAAACAAGTACAATAATAAAGCCGTACATTGTCGGGCAGCCCGGTTTCAATGCTGAAGTCTGGTCTTGCGCAATGGGAATCTGCGAACCGTGTCAGGTTGGGAACAAAGCAGCACTAAGCAGAACCTCCCATGTGCCGCAAGGGTGCTGGATGGAGTTGTTCCGGGTCCGGCATGTGCGGTATTTGTCTTTATTTTTTAAAGAGGAAACCAACAATGAACGAATTAATGGCTGACTGCTGCCTCTGTCCACGAAACTGCCATGCTGACCGTATATCCGGGCAAATCGGCTACTGCGGGCAAACTGCAGGGATCACAGCCGCGAGAGCGGCCCTGCACATGTGGGAAGAGCCCTGTATCTCTGGTACATCAGGATCCGGCACGGTTTTCTTCTCCGGCTGCAATTTGAAATGTGTATTTTGCCAGAATCATGATATCGCACTGGGCAGGGCAGGGCGGGAAATTACCATAGACAGGCTTACCGAGATCTTTTTTGAGCTTAAAGCCAAGGGCGCCAATAATATCAATCTGGTAACGCCGACCCATTTCGTGCCCCAGATCAGAGCGGCCCTTTGTCTGGCAAAAGCAAGAGGGCTTGATCTCCCAGTTGTATATAACACCGGCAGCTATGAGCATGTATCAACCCTTCGTATGCTGGAAGGGCTGGTGGACATATACCTGCCTGACCTAAAATATTTTTCCCCCGAATTGAGTCTGCGCTATTCCCACGCCGAGGACTATTTTTTCTATGCAAGCCAGGCCATCGGGGAAATGTACCGTCAGGTGGGAGATCCTGTTTTTGATGAGGATACAGGCTTATTAAAACGCGGCGTCATTGTGCGGCATCTGATTCTTCCCGGTCAGACAAGGGATTCTAAAAAAATACTCAGATACCTTCATAATACCTATGGAAATCATATCCTCGTGAGTATCATGAACCAATATACGCCTCTCACACACCCTGCCCTGTTCCCCGAACTGGACAGGAAGCTCAGCGAACAGGAATATCAGCGCGTCCTTAACTTTGCCCTGGATATCGGCATAGAAAACGGCTTCCTCCAGGAGGGGGAAACCGCAAGCGAAAGCTTTATACCGCAATTTGACGGGGAAGGACTGTGATGGTCATAAGTCCACCCTGATGCAATAATACCCAAAATCCCCCTGTTCCACAGGCTCCCTTTTACATTCAAAGCTTTCAAAGCCGAACATGATGGCTACCTGCCTTTCCTTTTCATAGAAGTTGCCCGGGACGCCTACATAATACCGGACGGCTCCCGTTCGCTCTATCCTGGTCAGGATCAGATGATTATAGTTATAAAATCCATGCAGCAGAAAGCTGTTGGAGACCAGTCTGTAATATTGCCTCTGTAATATTACAAAATCCGCCGGGGTAATGGATAAATATTCCCTTTCGTCATTGAACGGAGCGATATGCGGATAAATGCTGGACAGCTGCTGCCATTTATCCTCACGCAGCTGCAGGCGTCTTGGCCCCCTGTCATGCGTCCTGCCCGGAATGCTTTCTTCCGCTCTTGCATCCTGATCGCCAAACCGAAGCTCAGCAGCCCGTACATCCATCTCGCCATTTTCCTTCCATCCCCCTTCAGGCAATACCTTTTCGCCTCCCCATACTTCCTTCCGCTCCTCTTTTCCTTGCCGGATCTCTTCTATCGCCTGTTCTTCTTTTCCTTCCTGTTCTTTTATTACTTCCTGCTCTTCTCTTATTCCCTGTCCGCCCGGATTTGCCTGTCCTCCGGACGTTTGCCCTCTCGATACCTGTCCTTCGCTCTGTAGCTGTCCTTGCTTCTGCAGCTGTCCTTGCCTCTGTATCAGCTCTTCCTCCTGCCCCCGGTCTTCCTGCATCCTCTCCTGTCTCTGCTGCTCTCCTTCTACCTGGGTCTTCCTTTCCTCTTTTTTCCAGTTGCACATAAGTTCCCGCCCTTTGCCTATGACAATCATAAATGCCTCCAGCTCCTCATAACGGATTCCATCCTGCCCAAGTCTTTCAGCATTCTGCTCCCGCATCCTGAGACAGCCTCTACCCTCCTGCAGAGCGATCTCTCCGAGACAGGTTTCCTTTTTGCCGCCCCGGATCCGAACCTCCCTTCTCAGGTTGTCCAATACAGGAAGTCCGCCCACCTGTATCAACAAATTACAGAGCCCGTTTTTCACCTCTATTTTCACGAAGCCGACACTTTGTATCTTTTCTCCGTTTTTCCGGTATTCCAGATACTTGATTTTTTTCTCGTAAAACATAAAAACCCCTCCGAATCCACGATGGTTAAAAGCGCAGCAATACTTTTTCAAATATTTTCGCACCTTCTCCATACATTGTATTCGGAGGGTTGTCTCATTTATACCTGTTAATGGCGTTTCATTTATGATTTTCGGAAAAAATCAGACCTTCCTATCCCCAGTCCATCCCCTTAATATTCCAGACTGTCAAGATACTTCATATAATTGACTACCATCAGGGCAATCTTAAACGTCAAAGCATCGTCAAAATTCCTAAGATCCAAACCGGTACTCTTCTGAATCTTCTCAATCCGATATACCAATGTGTTACGATGAACAAACAGCTGTCTGGAGGTTTCAGATACGTTCAGGCTATTATCAAAAAACTTATTGATGGTCGTAAGCGTCTCCTCATCCAGATCCAAGGGCACATTGTCCCCAAAGATTTCATCAATAAAAATTTTACAAAGATTAATAGGAAGCTGATAGATTAGCCGTCCGATCCCCAGGGTGCTGTACGCCACCACATTGCGCTCCGCATAAAAAATCTTTCCTACATCCAGCGCCATCTTCGCTTCCTTATAAGATTTGGATACATCTTTGAGTTCAGGAACAACCGTTCCAAAAGCGACCTTTACATTCAGCATGGCTTCTGCGTTCATCATGGCCACAATCGTTTCCGCAGTCGCGGAAAGCTCTTCATGACTGATATCCTGCTCCACAGCTTTGATCAGAATAACATTGCTCTCATCCACTGCGGTTATGTAGTCGCCGTTCTGATTGGAAAACATTCCTTTCAGCAGCTCCGTTACGATACTGTCCTTTTCCAGCTTTGTCTCAACCAAAAACACTACCCTGGGAACAGCCACCTCTATATGCAGCTTTTTGGCGCGATTATAAATATCCACCAGGAGAAGATTGTCCAGCAAAAGATTCTGAAAGAAGTTATTGCGGTCAAAACGCTCCTTATAAGCGATTGCAAGATTCTGAATCTGACAGGCGGCTATCTTTCCCACCATATATACATCATCGCTTAAACCCCTCGCCACCAGAACATAGAGGAGCTCCCCTTCGTCCAATATCTTCAGCAAATGATGAGGACCTATTACCTGGCTGTCCGCCGGAGACGTGGCAAAACCAACAACAAGGTGGGTCGTGATCTCCTGCATATCCGTTGTGGAGGCAATCGTACCCCCATTTAAATCATATACATTTAAATCCACCTTGGTAATTGCCTTTAACTCATCAATGCTCGTCTGAATAATCTGACTTGAAATCATATTCCCTCCGTTCTGCTGGCCTCAGCGCTTATCAATGTGAAACATAGTACTTCTCACATTAGTATCTTACAATAATTCAAAATTCAATGCAAGAAAAATCTTAAAAAATCAGGGGCTGTGCAACTGCACAACCCCTTAAGTATCTTTTTAATAAAGAAGTTCCTAGTTGGTAATGATCTGCTCGGTCTCTTTATCAAATACATGAATCTTCTCAACATCCATAGCGAACTTGATGGTATCGCCAGGTCTTGCAGTTGTTCTGGGATCCACTCTTGCGGTCATCGGGAAACCATCCAGCTCGAAGTACAGAAGCACTTCAGCGCCCAGCAACTCGTAAACGTTGATGGTGGAGGTGAACACGCTCTGCGGAGAGGACTCGATGTACTGCTGAGAATCATATACATCCTCAGGACGGATACCAAAGGTAACAACCTTTCCATCATAACCACCAGCAATGATCTTCTTAGACTTTGCAGGAGGAAGAGGAATGCTGTGACCAGCGATCTCAAGGTTTGCAACGTCACCCTTAACAGAAACAGTAGCATCCAGGAAGTTCATCTGCGGTGAACCCATGAATCCTGCAACAAACAGGTTCTGAGGAAGATCATACAGATGCTGAGGAGTATCAACCTGCTGAATAACGCCATCCTTCATAACAACGATTCTGGTACCCAGGGTCATAGCCTCGGTCTGGTCATGTGTTACGTAGATGATAGTTGCCTGCAGTCTCTGATGAATCTTGGAAATCTCAATACGCATCTGGCCTCTCAGCTTAGCATCCAGGTTGGACAGCGGCTCATCCATCAGGAATACCTTGGGCTCACGAACGATAGCACGACCCATGGCAACACGCTGTCTCTGACCACCGGACAGAGCCTTCGGCTTACGATCCAACAGATGCTCCAGATCAAGGATTCTGGCAGCCTCATGAACCTTCTTATCAATCTCAGCCTTCGGAGTCTTGCGCAGCTTCAGGCCGAATGCCATGTTGTCATACACGGACATATGAGGATACAGAGCGTAGTTCTGGAATACCATCGCGATGTCTCTGTCCTTCGG
>CANPYG010000076.1 GCA_947588205.1 uncultured Acetatifactor sp.
ATGCATATCAGTCCGGTTTGCTATCAACAAACCTACATATTCAACGACACGATTTTCAATAATGTAGCCTTATATCAAAATTATTCAAAAGACGAAGTCATTGAGGCACTACGGAAAGCGGGCATCTATGATACCATTCAGAAGCTTCCAGAAGGAATAGAGGAAAAAATTCAGGAGAACGGGAAAAATTTTTCAGGTGGAGAATTGCAGAGAATTTATGACTATTATAAATATCACACATAGATATAATAAAGCACTGATGCAAAAATACGGTGAAATCATTGTGATGGATGCCGGTAAAATTGTAGAGAGAGGAAAATTTGATGAACTAATGGAAAAAAGAGGGGAATTTTTCCGTTTATACAATATTCTTGGCGAATGAGAAAGAAAGCCTGGGAATCTTAGTGAGGTGACTAATATGCAGATAGAAACATCAAGAATGTATGTCCGGGATTTTACTCCAAACGATATAAATGATTTACATGAAATTTTCGGCGACAGCGAAACAATGAAAAATTGTGAGCCTGCATATACGTTTGAAAAGACGCGGCAATTTCTGAATGAATTTTGCATTGGAAAAAGCGGCGCACTCGCGGCGGTACTGAAACAGACCAACAAAGTAATTGGTTATATCCTATTTAAGCCGTGGGAAGATGATGTCTATGAAATTGGCTGGATATTTAATAAAAAATATTGGCGTCAGGGTTATGCGTATGAGTCCTGCTCCGCAGTAATGAAATACGGTTTTTCTGACATGAAATTGCATAAAATAGTTGCGGAAGCCATTGACGGTGTGAAGTCAGTTGGATTGATGGAAAAGTTGGGCATGAAGCGCGAGGGAGTACAGAGAAGTCAGACGCAAAACAATGAGGGAAATTGGGTAGACCTGTATTTGTATGGATTACTTCAAGATGAATTTCAGTCGATGAAAAGTTAAGTTTCGGGCGGAAACTACTTAAAGTTGAGACAAAGCCTCCGGAAACCGCTGACTCATACCTCAGCGTCACCGAAGGCTTTCTTTCATAAGATTTCTCTCTTACCTCTACAGATCCATCGCCGATTCCTCCAACAGGAACTGCTCAATCCCGACATATAAAATACCGTTCTCGTCATGCCATGGCTCGATATCCTCTCTCACCACAACGATTTTCTTGAATGAATCCTGTATCATGGTAAACGGGCGGATCTCCTGCTTCCGCTTTTCTTCATCCGGTATGGCAAACGCAGACTGGATATAATATCGTTTACTGCCTCGATTTGCAACGAAATCCACTTCGTACTGCACTCTTTTGTTTCTTCCTTCGTCTGTTTTCGCCGTGACTTCTACAACGCCGACGTCAATATCAAACTCCCTGACGCGAAGCTCATTATAGAGAATATTCTCCATGATGTGGTTCTCCTCCTGCTGCCGGAAGTTCAGCCTTGCATTGCGAAGCCCCACATCGGAATAGTAATACTTCATTGGGGAACCGATCTGCTTTCTTCCTTTCACATCATACCGCTTCGCCCGATAAAGCATAAACGCATCGATGAAATAATCAAGGTATCTGCCTACCGTATCATTGGTCACAGGCAGTCCTTTGACCGAACTGAAGGTGTTTGCGATACGGATCGGATTGGTCAGGGAACCGACCGAAGATGCCATCAGATCCAGCAAATCGTCCAGCACCATTTTGTCGTGACCGATCTTGTGACGTGCCATAATATCGTCCAAATAAATTTTATCGAAAAGATCGTGTAAATATTTGCTTTTATCCTGCGGCGTTTTCTGCCGGAGAATCAGCGGCATCCCGCCATAGGTAAAATAATCCCGCCACGCATGGCGTTTATCTTCCCCATAAGCATCATAGAATTCCTGATAGCACAGGGGATTCACGCGCACCTCATCCCCTCTCCCGCGGAACTCGGTCAAGATATCAGAGGAAAGCATTTTGGAATTACTTCCCGTAACATACAGATCGACGTTTTTGATCTTCATAAGCCCCAGCAAAACGTCAACAAAGCCTACGGTTTCTTCGCTGCCCGGCAGATATGGGTTAGGAATATCCGCCACCTTCTGAATCTCGTCCAGAAAGACATAGTACATCCTGTCCTGATCCACAAGCAGGCTTCGGATATACTTCCCAAGTTCCAACGGGTTCCTGTACCGGATATTTTCATCGTCATCCAAAGCAAGAGCAATAATATGGGAACTATCCACGCCGATACTGTTTAAATAGCTACGATAAATTTCAAACAGCAGATAGGACTTTCCGCAGCGTCTGATACCGGTAATCACCTTTACCATTCCGTTTTCTTTTTTATCGATCAACTTATTGAGATACCTTGGGCGTTGTATCATGTCTGTGTCTCCTTTCGACAAAAATGTGTATGCACGCATTTTTGACTAATGATAGTATGCGCCTTTTTCCATAAAAAAGCAAGAGAGATTTCATGACCGAGGGCAAGGTAAAGGAATCCTATTACAATTGTTCATTGATCAGCAGCTGGACTCTGCTGTTGATGATTTCGGTAACCTCCTCCAGGCTTTTTTCTCCGCTGAAATAATGCTCCAATTCCTCCACAAGAATAGAGGCGACTCCGGATACTGAGGAGACCTGGCTGAAATCCGCTTTTTGGATGGAATCCAGCAAAAGCTCCACTTCCTCTTCCGGCACGGAATAGACGGGTATCCATTCCCCGTCTATATAATAAGTGAAATGGGGAGACCGGGAAATGACCTTGCCGCCCTCGTCCTTCTCCACGATTTCTTTCATGGCCTTTTCCGCAGCTTCCTGCAGCCTTGCCTTATTGGTAGAAAAGCCGTTGTTGCCGGAATCTTCCCTGGTCAGACAATATTCCAGAAAGGCCCAGGCTCCTTCCTTATGCCTGGATCCTGCCACCATGGCCAGCTCATCGATCAGCTGAACGGTATAGGAAAGACTTTTGTCCGCCGTCATATCCGCCACCAGCACCACTTCATCCCCAAACATCATCTTCAAATACTCCATTTCGGGAAAACTGGTGAGTATCTCCTGCTCCAACAGGACATTGTCAGGTATCCTCCCGGTGTTAAAATCAAAATCCGTACAGCCCGTTTTTTCGATCCAACGGACCAAATCCTGGAATCCCTGGCTGTTAAAGCTACAGGTACCACTTTCCCAATCGATAAAAGTATCCATATAGTAAGGATAGCAGAAATAATACAACATATAATTTCTGTGCAGGAACCTGTCTCCCTCATACTTTTCCGTAAAAGCCCGGGCATCTTCAAAATTCCATCCGTCATAGTCCCCGATCTGGGACTTTCTGCCCACCAAGGTATGAAGATAAAAATGAGAGGGGATTGACACCAGACGTCCGTTGACAGTAAAGCCTTCAATGACATTTTCCAGGAAATCCTCCTTTTGAAGGGATTCGCTTTGCTCCAAATAAGGGGTAAGATCTTCCAATGCATCCTTCAGCGCATATTTGCCAAAATCCAGCCAGTCCAAATCCAGGATATCCGGACCGGCAGACCCCAGGAGGCTGGCGTCGAGGCGGATCCTCGCGGTTTCCATCTTATCGTTTTCGTCTATTTCTCCCGCCCCGAAACGGTCGATCACAACCCGATATTCTTCGTTGCTTCGGTTAAATTCCGCCACAGCCTCCCTCAGATCCTGGGCTGGCTGCAGGGACGCCAACACAATGGTCTGACGGCTGGGCATCTCCTCTATGGGAACTTTTCTTAAAAGATAGGGCGGATCCTCCTCATCACTACAAATCACAAGAATCCGTTCCTCGTCCAGCGGCAGGATATTAAGGACGCTGGAATCTATCAGTCCGCTGTCCGTAAAGCGGAGCACTTCCCTGGACTTCCCGGTGGAACTGTCGTATTCATAAAGCATCCCATCCGATTTGACAAAAAGCTTTCCCCCAAAACCGGGATAGGGCTGCAGATATCTTCCTCCCGGAAGATCCGTAAGCTCTTCCCAATTTGTCCCGCAGGAACTCAGCAGCCAGATGTGATTACGATACTGTTCGTCCTCTATACAAAAGTAAAGACTCCCATCCGGATCATTCATCAATTTTTCTGAAGAATGAGCGCCTGTGGCGATTGCTCCCCAGGGCGACTGGGATCTGGGCAGAAAAGCCACCTCTTTGCCCTCCCCATCCAGGGTAAGAATCCCATCCTCCATCAGCAGGTGAGCATGTCCTTCTGTACAAACCGCTATATCCTGAGGAACCTCATCACATTCATAAATTTCCTGAGCGGAATCGGCGCCGGCAGGTATTCTCAGGATCATGGGCTTTCTTCCCCAGGCGCTGGAATCAATGGAGAAATACAGATAACATCCGCCGGTCTGGTCCACAGCATAATTCACATATTGTGAATCCAGGGATTTTATCCGGGACAGGGTAAAATCCAGTTCCTCCACAGAGCCTTTGCCGATACTGCCTGTCCCCTTATAATAGTACAGCTGATCCCCTATCCTGAGCCAATTCCAGGGAGAAACATCCTTAAAATCCCCGGCAAGCTTCTCCGCCAGGTAAGCATACCCGTCTATCCCGATTTCCTGCTCCTCTTCTTCTGTCTTCCCGCAGGAACAGCAAAGAACCATACAGACCATCATCGCAAAGATCCGCAAGAAACTACTGCCCCACAACCTTTTCAAGCCGTCCGTCCCTCTGTCCGGTTTTAAATTGTCCCATCTGACCATTTCCGCGCTCCTTTCCGGGAAATCCTTCCCTCAAGATCTTAGCCGTGAATTATGAAGCTGTCTCTGCTTTCTCTTCTATGATAAAGGAAAAAATGTTTCCATGCAATAACAAAAAAGCAAAAACGTAATATTTAAAGAAAACTTATATAAAACCGTAATCGTATCAAAAAAACTTGAAACCTTCCCGGAATGCGGCTATAATCTTACCAAAAGACATTCGATTTCAGAAAGGAGTTCATACAGCATGATTTCAAAAGAAATATGTCAGAGAGTCCTGGCAAGGGCTGTCTCCACCGGCGCTGATTATGCGGAAATCTTTGCGGAGCATTCCGTAAATCATTCCATCAGCATGATTGAGAACAAGGTGGAAACCGTTCAGGATGCCGTAATCGCCGGCGCGGGCATCCGGGTATACAAGGGACTGCGCAGCGTCATGGCAACCACTATCGATACTACAGAGGAAGGTCTTCTGCGCTGCGCCGGGAAGGCTGCCGAAGCCCTCTCCCAGGGCAAGGCGGAGATTAGCATCTGCCTGAAGGAACGGTTATACGGCGATATCCATCCCGTAAGGGTCGTTCCCTCTTCCGTATCCAATGCGGAAAAGATCGCTGTTTTAAAGGAGGGCTATTTTGCCGCCAGACAATACAGCGACTCCATCAGACAGGTGACCGGCTCTCTGCTGGATGTAGACCATAATATCCTCATTGCCACAAGCGAGGGGCTTTATGCCCAGGACCGCCAGATCCGCACCCGTCTTTCCATCAGTGCTGTTGCGGAGAAAAACGGAGAAACTCAGACGGGCTCCTGCAGCCCGGGCCGCCGTATGGGCATGGAGATGTTTGAGAACGAAGTGGACGCCAAAGCTACCGGCATCAAAGCGGCCGAGCAGGCGGTCACCATGGCGGGCGCAGGCTATTGTCCCGCAGGGGTAATGCCGGTTGCCATCGGCAACGGCTTTGGCGGCGTCATCTTCCATGAAGCCTGCGGTCATTCCTTAGAGGCCAGCAGCGTCGCCTACGGATGCTCCCAGTTCGCGGGTAAGTTAGGACAACAGATCGCCAATCCGAAGGTAACTGCCATCGACGACGGCACCATCCCCAACGCCTGGGGTTCCATCAACATTGACGACGAAGGCACTCCCGCCCGGAAGAATGTGCTGATTGAAAAGGGAATCCTGAAATCCTATATGATAGATAAATTCAACGGCAGACGCATGGGCATGCCCTCCACCGGCAACGCCCGCCGCCAGAGCTACAGCTTTACCACCACCTCCCGCATGACCAACACCTACATAGCGGAGGGAGCGGACCGCAACGAGGATATCATCTCCTCCATAGAATATGGACTGTTTGCAAAGCAGATGGGTGGCGGTTCCGTGAACCCCACCACCGGGGAATTTAATTTTGCCGTCGCTGAAGGATATCTGATCCGAAACGGCAGGATCTGTGAGCCTGTCCGGGGAGCAAGCCTCGTGGGAAAGGGCTCTGAGGTGATTATGAATATCGACATGGTAGGAAGCGGCCTTGAACTGGGTCAGGGGATGTGCGGCTCTTCCAGCGGTTCCATTCCCACCAATGTGGGACAGCCGTTAATCCGGGTGGCCTCCATCACCGTAGGAGGACGTTCCTGATCCGGACGGACATTCCTGAATCAGCCGTTTCTGGCTCCTGACAGACATTTTCAGGTAACCATACCTTACATTAAAACATTGCTGCATGAAAAACGGAGCGCCGTCGCCCTACAGCAGACCCCTGCTGTCCGCCCAAACAAACGTGGGCATACCGGGCAGGCATACCCAGCGGGTGTACCACGCCCCATTGCAGCGGAAAAGAGGAAAAATGGATTTCAACAGTTTTAAACAATATGTCATAAAGGCAGCCCAGGATCTGGGCATTACCGAATATGAACTTTATTACCAGACTTCAGAGAGCACGGATGTGGATATCTTTAAGCATGAGGTCAATGAGTTTTCCAGTTCCATGGACGGCGGGGTCTGCTTCCGTTGCCTGGTCAACGGGCGGATGGGCTACGCTTCCACGGAGGAACTGAGCGCCGAGCAGGCGGAAAGTCTGGTAAAAAGGGCTTATGAGAACGCCTCTGTCCTGGAAAATGACGACCGGGAGTTTCTGGTGGAGGGCGGTCAGGAATATGAACCGCTCAATATCACTCCCTATGAGCTTCCCACGACGGAAAGCCTGATCCAGACAGCCCTTGCAGGCCAGGAAGCCCTTTACGCCGCAGATCCTGCGGTCATTGACGGAACCAGCTGCAGCACAGGAAGCGTGAAAAGAACCATCGCCATCTTCAACTCCAAAGGGCTTGATTTAAGCTATGAGAACAATATCGCGATTTTTGCGGCTGGGGCCGTAGTATCCAACGGAAAGGAAATGTCCAATGATTACAGCGTAAAGACGGGCTCCTTCCTGGAACTGGATGTAAAGGAGCAGGCGGCGAAGGCCGTGTCCGACGCCCTTGCCAAGCTGGATGCGGAAGTTGCCCCCACCGGCTCTTACCCCGTCGTCTTTTCCCCTAAAGCCGTGGCCAGCCTTCTCGGCACCTACTCCGGAATTTTCTCCGCCCAGAGCGCCCAGAAGGGACTGTCCATGCTGAAAGGAAAGGAGGGGGAAATGATCGCCGCTCCCATTGTGACCCTGGTGGACGATCCCTTCTACCCGGACAGCGCCATGCCCATCTCCTTCGATGCAGAAGGGTCTCCCACCCATAAGAAAAATATCATTGAAAACGGACGCCTGAACACTCTGCTCTATAATCTGAAAACAGCCGCCATCGCAGGCAGGCAGACCACGGGCAACGCCTCCAAAGTCTCCTATACCTCTCCCGTAGGCATCAGACCCTTTACCATGTATCTTGCCGGCAGAGAATTTACGGAAGACGAGCTGCTGCAGAAGGCAGGCAACGGCGTCTATATCAATTTTCTGGGCGGTCTCCACGCCGGAGCCAACGTGATCTCCGGGGATTTTTCCCTGCAGAGCGCCGGCTTTCTGATTGAAAACGGCGTAAAGACCAGGGCGGTGAAGTCCTTCACCGTGGCTGGGAACTTTTACCAGCTTCTGAACCAGATTACCGCCATCGGAAAAGAAGTGGAGCTGCCCAACGCCAGGGGCATCACCAGCTTCGGCGCTCCTTGCGTCCTGGTAGAAGGACTGTCCATAGCCGGGAAATAAAAGTTTTCCTAAAATTTTTTTAAATCTCCCAATGAAACTCTTTTTTTTGACACTTTATAGATGAAAGGCAGGTGAGAATGATGAAACCGGATTTGATAGAGGAATATATTGAAAAGATTTATGGTTATGCCGTTAACCGGACATATACCCGCGATGAAGCTGACGAGCTGTCGCAGGAAATTTTGCTTACGGTAATTCGCGAGTTACCAAGGCTTAAGGATAAGGGCAAATTTGAACCTTTTTTATGGGGCGTTGCAAATAATGTGGCAAAATCTTTCAGCCGTTCCATGGGCAAGAACCGGACTATGTATTCCTATGACGTTCTTGAGGATATCCCCTGTGAAGAATCTGATGAAAGTGAAAACGAGGAATTGTATCATTTCCTTCGTAAAAAAATTGCAATGCTGTCTAAAATCTACCGCGACATCATCATTCTCTACTACTATGACGGTCTTTCCACAAAGGCGATCGCCGATAAGCTTAATATTCCGGAAGGAACGGTTGTCTGGAGGCTTTCGGCAGGTCGGAAAAAGTTAAAAAAGGAGTTTGACGATATGAATGAAACTGCATTGCGTCCTGTTCGTATGAAAATAGGTATCTATGGGAATGGAGATTATGATGGAAAAAGGAAACCGTTTCCCTCCGTTTATATTGATGATGCGCTGTCGCAAAATATTCTTTATTACTCTTATGAAAAACCCTGCGGCATAGAAGAACTGGCAAAGCTCTGTGGAGTGCCGGCATATTACATTGAAGATCGGATCAGCCGCCTTTTAAAATATGATGCGATGGTCGAAGCGGCCAAGGGAAAATTTCAAACTGATTTTATTATTTGGTCGGATAAATACGGTATTTACTGTGAAGAAAATGCCGAAAAAACCCTAATGCCGATCATGGATGACCTATTGACAGCTTTGAAAGAGATCTCCAGACAGGCTATGGAACTCGATTTTTACAAAGCAGAAAAGAGCGAGAATGATTTGTTTTATTTGTTTGGCGTGCTCGCCTTTTCATACGCCAGTGAAAAATACTGCTCGCTTCCGCATCCCTGGTTCAAAAAGAGATTTGATGGAAATGAGTGGTCTTATATTGGAAATATGGAAACAGGAAAACATGACAGGATCGGGATCGGCATACAGCAGTGTGAGAATCTTGGAAGCCGCGGCCATTTTTCCCATAAAGCATTCAATGCGATCAGCGGCATTAAATTTCGCCAGATGATGTATGATAACTATATCAACGTTTGTGAAGATATCTTGATCGATGGCAAAACCGAAGACATTGATTCCCTCGCAAATGCGATTAAAGACGGATACATCGTAAAAAGGAACGATGGAAGCCTGTTTGTTACTACACCCATGTTTACCATAGAACAGACTGAACGCTTTAACAAAATAGTGGAGACCCATTTATTTCCCTATATGGAAAAGTATTCCGCACTTGTTTATAAGTTTGTTGAGGGATACAAAAAGCTGTTTCCGAAGCATCTCCACGAGGATGCCGACCGTATGTGCCAGAGCCTGTTCACCGGCATGTATTCGACTATTGTTGACTACGCGCAGCGGACAAAACAAATTGAGATGCCGTCAAAAAACTGTTATTGCGATGTTATTCAACAATTCAAGTAAGTAATTCGTTTAAATGCCGCCCGCATGATGCGGGCGGCATTTAAACGAATAATACGGCAATACGGGTGGACATTCAAAATCATTTCCCCTGTGAGAGAAACTCCTCCCGGATATACCGGAAGGTCTCCTTCTCTCCTTTTTGGGCGAGCATGGTGAGCATCCTTTCCAGATTCTCCCTTGTATAAGGATGAAGAAACTCCAGATGTCCGTCCGCCTTGTTGAAATAATCCAGGGGATCCGCATCTGTATAGGACTTGCCTTTATACACCTTGCTTGCGGCGATCCTGTCCATGACCATCTCGGCAAGGTAGCGGTCCGGCATGGCGATGGGCTTCATCCCATCTCTGGTAAAGTCGATCCAATATTCCCAGTGATGCCTGTTGCGTCCCTTGTGATGGAGCCAGGCGCTGGAATATCCCAGCAGATCCCTCTCCGCAGCATTGGGGCTCCTAGTTCCCTGAAAATACTTCCTGCCGACCCTAAACTCAGTAAGCCCATATTTGGACAGGTCATGCGTAAGCCCCTGCCAGTACAGCCCCACCTGGAAGCACCCCTTCGCCACCAGATATTTATGATATGTAATTGTCTTAAAGTGCTGCCAGGTCTTGTTCATATCCAGATCAGCCCTTTCTGCTGCCCTTTCTATTTCATTTGCGTTCAGCCATGGGAAGCTTTTTCCCCCTGCCTATAAAGACCGCGACTGTCCTCGGCGGCACCTTCCTGATCAGTCCCTGTTCCGCCGCGTAACTCTCCTTCGCCTTACCGGCCTCAGCCTTCGCCTTACCAGAACTTTCCTTCGCCATATCTTTAGTTTCTGTGGGGTTATCACCGGAAAGCCACTTTACCGCAGCCGCAGGAGCCTCCTCCGTCATAAAGAGAAGCTTCCACTCCATATCCTTCGGTAGTCTGGGCAGAGCGAAATCATGCGCCTCCCAGTGCATATTATATGCCAGGTACAGAAAATCATCCTCGTTACCTTCGCTGGTCCTCGCATATTTCCCACAGTACATCATGCCGATCTGGCGGTCCGTCCGTTCCATGGAAGGACGCCATGCGGCCTCCCCATGATAGGAAAGATCCGGATAGCCGCAAGCCATGGTATCCATAAGCTGAAGCTCCCCAGGCTGGTGAAGAACAGGGTGCGCATTGCGGAAAGCGATCATATCCCTTGTAAAGCTCAGAAGCCCTGCATTCTTCTCCGCATTATTCCAGTCAAGCCAGGCAATCTCATTGTCCTGGCAATAAGGATTGTTATTTCCCTTCTGACTATTGCCGAATTCATCCCCCATGAACAGAAGCGGCGTCGCCTGGGAGGAAAAGAGCATTGCCATCGCATTTTTATATTGCTTCCTGCGTAAGGAAACCACCTGCTTCCTACGGGTGGAACCCTCAACCCCGCAGTTCCAGCTCTGGTTATAATCGCTCCCATCACGGTTATTTTCTCCGTTGCCCTCATTATGTTTTTCGTTGTAGGACACCAGATCCATCATGGTGAAGCCGTAATAATTGGTCAGGTAATTGATCTTGCCTGCTTTCGGCGGGTTCTTGCGCATGTGATACACCACGCTCCCAAGCATATCGGAATCCCCCTTTAAAAACCTGCGCAGGTCGTACATATAATCATCGCAATACAGGGCGAAGGTTCTGCGCTTCGGCGCATTAGCGCCCGGCAGCAGCCAGTCCATATCGAGGTCTGAAAACCACAGCTTTGTATCCGCCAGCCCTGCTTCCCTTACGATCAGCTCCGTCGGCAGCTGCTCTCCCATCAGATGGAATCCATCCACATGATATTCCATCACCCAATAAAGAAGGATATCCGGGATCTCCCTTCTGTAAACCTCCCTGGGGAAGTAAAACTGCATGATCACTTCCATTCCATTCTCGTGGAATGCCTTCACCATGCTGCAGAATTCCCTGTGGGAATCCTCTCCCCAGGCATAATTTCCCTTAGGAGCATAATAGAACCCTTTCCGGTAGCCCCAGTAATTCAGGACAGGTTCCCTTCCATCCCTCCCAGGGGCAATTCCTCCGGGTTTCTCTGGGCCTTCCTTTTCCTCCAGCTCCAGAAACTCATATGCGGGCTGCAATTCAACCGTAGTGATCCCCAGCTTCTTTAAGTACGGGATCTTCTCTGCGACGCCGGCAAAGGTACCTTTATGGGCGACGCCGGAGGAAGCGTGCCGGGTGAAGCCCCTCACATGCAGCAGATAACAGATACTGTTTTCATAAGGAATCCGGGGGAACCAATCCTCCCCCCAATCGAACCTTTCTGTTATGAAACCGGCCTTTAACGAGGCGGCTTCCCTCCTTTCGCCGTAAGGCATCTTCCCCACATAGCACCTCGCGTAAGGATCCGGCACAGCCCGCCCGTTTTCACAGAACTGATAAGACACCCGGGATGCATCCATCCCTTTTAGAAGCTTAAAATAAATATTACCGATTCTATCTTCCTCTTCAAATGGAATCTCCTGCATCAGCCTTCCTGTTTCCTTTTCATACAAAAGCACGCTGCATTCCTCCGAGGAAGATACAAAAGCCACATGAATACCGTCCGTTTCACAAGTTGCCCCCAAAGGATATGGGCCTTTTCTCCACTCATTGCCTGTCATGTCTACCTCCATCTGATGTTCAATCGGTTAGGGCTTATTTACGGGCGAAATCAACTGCACTACAGTTCTTATTATACTTTCTTTTTAAATAATTGTAAATCTCTTGCAGAAAAAAAGTAAAATTGTTATACTAGGGGGCAAAGGAGGTAATGTTATGGCTAAATACGATGATTCCGAAGCAGAGGAAATGACAGTGGAGCTGGATTTAGAGGACGGGCAGGTTGTAAATTGCGCGGTTATCAAGATCCTCACAGTGGCGGGAAAGGATTATATCGCCCTGCTTCCGCTGGATGAAAAAGGGGAAAACCAGGACGGCGAGGTATGGTTCTATCGTTACAGCGAAAATATGGACGACCCCAACGAGGAGCCCGAGCTCGGCTATATTGACGACGACGATGAATATGAAGGTGTAGCGGACGCCTTTGACGAATTCCTGGATAACTGTGAATTTGACGAATTAATCGGCGACGAAGAGGAATAAGCCCTGAAGTGGAACGAGCCTTGAAGTGGAACGGACCCTGAAAATGGTCATGCCGCATCCCGGCGGGATGGACCGTCTCTTAAAAAAGATTGTTTTTAGTGGAAAGAAGCGGATTTAAGAACCTGGAGGGAAGCCTTGGACGCTCCTTTGTCCCTGTGACATAGGTGAGCTCCAGGGCTTCCTTTGCCCTTGTCATGGCCACATAAAAGATTCTGCGCTCTTCCTCCACAGTCTGTTCATCCGGCATATGGCCATGGGGAAAGGTTCCTTCGTTCACATCCGGGATAAAAACGCTCTTGAATTCCAGGCCCTTAGAGGCATGACCTGTCATAAGACGAATCCCTTTGCCCTCCTGCTTTTGGAACGCACTCTTCTCCATTTCCTCCCTCACCCGCTGCTGCATGGCAAGCCACTGCTGGTAAGACTGATATCCTGCGGCTTCCATCGTTAAAAATTCCAACGTTTCCATCCATTCAGACAATTTCCGGGTATCCGTTCCCGCCCGCTGCCACAGGTATTTTTCGTAGCCTGCCCCCTTTCTGAGGAATTGAATTGCCAGATAGGGGGAATAGCTCTTCAGCCTAAGTAACACGCTTTCCAGCTTTTTCAGTTCCTGAAGAACCCTGGCACAACGATCCGGCGGCACGTATTTCCTGTAATAATCCCGGATGGCTTCAAAATCCACAGATTCCTGCGTAACGGCTTCCCTGCTGATCCATCGGGACGGCTTATTCATGATGGAGAGGAAAAGGCTTCTGCGCAGATCTCCGTTTGCAAACTGCAGATAAGCGTTGAGATCCTTTGCGATAAAGTGATCATAGACACAGGAGCATTTTTCCTTCATGAAATAAGGGATCTCCTCCCTGGCAAGCCTGGAGGCAAAACCCTGCATCTGGATATTGGTACGGAACAGTACGGCGCATTGCTCCGGTTCTGGGGCATTTCGGAGCTTCTCCGTCAGATAACTGTACTCCTCCTCCTTTTCCGCAAAGCTCTTTATCGTTACAGGACAGGAATCCGTCCGTTTCTCCACGGATTTTTTTGCGGAGGTCAGCCGCTTGGGAAAACGATCCTTGTTTTCATTGATTATCTGCAGGGAGGCTTCCACGATTTCTGCCCGGCTTCTGTAATTGGTGTCCAAAAGCACCTGTCTGCAGCCCGGATAATCCTTCAGAAACTGCTGCATCAGACGGGGCTCGGAACCCCTAAACCCATAAATGGACTGGTCGTCATCCCCTACAGCGAAAAGATTTTCCCGGTCTCCCGCCAGCAGGCGGACCACCTCA
>CANPYG010000077.1 GCA_947588205.1 uncultured Acetatifactor sp.
CCCCATGAGCGCCCCCATCAGGCAATGCCTCGCCCCCTGCAGGGCAAGGATCGCAAGAAGCCCCCACAGCCAGCTGCCGGATAGGACCCCTGCCGCGAAATACCCCAGCGCGCACGCCCCCAGGTTCATGAGAATCCAAACCTCCGGCGTAAGCCATGGGAAGCGGACCGCCAGCCCGCTATACACCAGCTTCTGCTCCACCCGGTGCAGCGGGCCCGGACGCTCCGACAACAGGGTCAGGCGCGCACGGTTCTGGCGCGCCCTTTGCCTTGCGGCGGCGTCCAGGGATTCCGTCGTCCGATTCCACCAATTCCGCAGCACCCTTTCCCTGGCGAACCAATAGAAGCAAAGGAAGAAGCCCAGATACAACAATACCGCCAAAAGCGCCTTGATACGCATACAAACATCCATCCCATCCCTCCTAAAAAATCCTTTCGTAACGCAGGTCATGCTTCTCCTCGTCCCAGCCCCGGCAGGCAAAGACCTGGCGCACCCTGTAATGCTCCATGAAGATCAAGGTCTGGAAGCAGTCCATCATCCTCATCAGCTCATCCCGGGAATACCGGCTGTCGTACATGGCATAATCCACCACCTTGTCCGGGGCCCGGTCCGCGCTGGGCGCGTGGATGGTGGCGGCGCAAAGCTGCCCCGTGTAAGCCGCGTTCAGCAGATACAGGGCTTCCCCGCCTTTCACCTCACCGATGATGAAGAAATCCACGTCCATGGTAAGCCCCGCGATGCTGATGTTTTTCAGGTCATAGCTGACCTGGCTCTCCCCGCTTCCCGGAAGGGAATGCAGAAACATCATATCAGGATGAAATCTGGTTGTCAGCTCATCCGCCTGCTGTGTAATCAGAACTGCCATGTTGTCCGGAAGGGTCTCCTTCAGGGCATTCAGCAGCGTGGTCTTTCCGGAGGAATTTCCCCCGCAGATCAGGGTGGAACCCTGGCGGAACCGCCTTACCAAAAGCTCCGCGGTCTGCTGATCCAGCATTCCCCGCCCTATCAGCTCCTTCATCTGCGGAAAATCCTTCGGAACCTTACGGATACACAAATACGGCTCGCTATAGGTGTTGACAAGGGGCATTGAAATGGTGAACCGCAGGATAAAGTCAGGGTGGCTCTCCGTATCCGTAAACCTCTGGATCGCATTCAGATTTGAAATGTTCACCTGATTCTTCGTCGCCACATAATCCACAAACTGCCTGTATTCCTTTTCCGAGCGGAAGGCGATTCCTCCGTCCATCCGCTTTCCCAGTCTTTTGACCCGGATGTTATCGTAACCTATGATCCGTATATCCGAAATTTCCTTATCATCGATCAATGGAGACAGCCTGGAATAGCCGAAAATATATTGCTCGAAGGCCTTCATCAGCTTTTTTTCTTCCTGCTTTGTCAGCTCCATGCAGCCCTCGATATGCTCCCTCGCCTCGTTCAGGAAAGTTTCCCTGCTGATAATGCCTTTCTTCATCTGGATCAGGGACATCTGTTTTTTTGTGGTATACTCGTCCACCAGACGATCCAGCTGCTCTTCCAGACGGTCTGCACCGATCTTTGGCTCCGCCTTTATCCCGTTCTTCGGCTCCGTCTTCAGTTCCGTCATCATTCCGCTCTCCATCCTCATCTTTCTTCTTACATCCCCCATTTCCCAGGATAAAAATCCTGCATTTACAAACTTTTCCCAGCTGAGTAATTGAAAATTTACACTGTCCGGAGGCTTCTGTCAACGAAATATCCCCTTTTTTTCTATGTAATAATCTAACAAACTTTTTTGCGCCACACAGGTATTTGTCTATTTTTTTGAAGCGTTTTTCTCCTTTTTTCAGGCTCTATAGAGGTTTCGTCATTTTGACGGGAACATTTTTTTTGTGCAATTTCACATTGGGTATTTTCAAATTGAAAAAAACATGTATAATAGAAAATATAGTGACAGGAAACAGGAGGTTCATGAGAAATGTTCATTATATTAGGCGGCGGACTTTTGATCATTCTTTTCGCTGTGATCGTGGCAGTGGTTGCCTCGGTTGTTTCTGCTGTGGCTGCGGACCAGGATGTGGAGGATTGATCAAATTTTTCTTTATTTTATTTTTCCTTAATGATTTGACCACAATTTGGTCACAAACTTTTGTTAATATAATAATCGAAAAGGGAACTCCCCCAAAGTTCCCCTTTCGAATAACTTTTCAACTCCCCCTCTTATAGAAAAAGCAGAGTATCAGCAAAACTGATACTCTGTTTTTTTTCGCTGAAGCAGGCGTTTCCACCTCCATCAAAAAGCCCCTGCCCCTGAAAAGAGAGGACAGAACCTATCCTTCGATCGGCGAAATGGCGGAAAAGGTCTCGTTCATGGTGTCTTCATAGAACAGGAACCTGCCTCTGCCTCCCCTTTTCACGGTATAGAGCGCCTGGTCCGCCCTTTTGAAAAGCGTATCATAATTCCGCTCCACTGTCTCCGTCGTGGCAATCCCCATGCTCAGGGAAATCTTAAAGCCCTCATACTCACCGCAAAGGGAATTGAAAATTCTGGATATAATGGATTCGATCCCAGTTTTATAGGAAAGAAAGATCAGGAACTCATCCCCTCCTACACGGGCGGCAATATCACCGCCTCTGATGCTGTGCTTCAGAGTCCGCGATACATATTGGAGCAGCTTATTTCCAAAGGCATGACCGAAATTGTCATTTGCCTTTTTAAAGTAATCCAGGTCAAAGATCACAAGGGCAAACTGATAGCCTTCGTCCAGGTCCATGTTCTCCCGGATCATATCTCCCACACTGTTCTGATTCGTCAGACCTGTCAGACCATCATGGGAAGCCAGATACTCCAGATTGGTGAGATGGTCCTTTTCCTCCTGAATATCCGTCACCTTTCCGATCAGGCCGGTGTATTCCGGCGGATCCCCTGACCACATGACGCGGCAGATGATCCTGTTCCAACGCTCCTGATCGTTTATTTTGACCTTGCAGTCAAACTGTATTACGGAATTGTCCGGGGTCGCCTGATGCACAAGCGCGGACAGCTTCTCGATATTATCACCGCAGGAGGAATTCATTACCTTCTCATTCTTAAGAGGATCCATGGTGATCTCATCCAGCCCCAGCTTTTCCACGCCCCAGTCGGAAATGGATACCATAGACGGGGCAACCGTATACTCAAACTGGATCTCCTTGGACATGGAGGCAAAGAAACGGTACTTCATCCGTTCATGCTCCAGCAGCCGGAGTGTCCGTTCGGAAGCGGTCAGTTCCTCATGCCGCAACAGCTCCGTGGCTACGTTTCTCATCTGCTTCTGTTCGTTCTTGTTTACGGAGCTCACTTTCAGTTCCGCCTGGATGATATCGGCCATCTCCGTCAGACATTCCAGCAAAAGCGGATTGAAAGCGCCGCATTCCCCGTTTAAGATCATTTCAACCGCTTTCCCATGAGGGATTGCCTTCTTATAGACTCTCTCGCTGGTCAGTGCATCGTACACATCCGCCAGGGCAACTACCTGAGCCTCAATAGGAATCTCCTCCCCTACCAGACCGTCAGGATATCCCTTTCCGTCATAACGTTCATGATGCCAGCGGCAGATGGAATATGCCACCTTGACAAGCGGTTCCTCCTGCTGGTAAGGAATCTTTTCCAGCATGGAGGCGCCCAGCACGGAATGCCCCTTCATGATCTCGAATTCTTCCGGGGTAAACCTTCCGGGTTTATTTAAAATAGCGTCCGGTATTCCTATTTTACCGATGTCATGAAGGGCGGATGCCGTAGCGATCATGGATATTTCCCGCGAATTCAAGGGATACTTATCCGTCTTCTGCTGCAGATGCTTTAGGATCAGCTCCGTCATGGTGTGAATATGCAGCACATGAAGGCCGCTTTCCCCGTTCCTGAATTCGACAATATGACTGAGGATATTGATCATCAGACTGTTGCTCTTCTCCCTCTCATAAATCTGATCCGTCACCAGCCCGATCAGCTTTCTCTGCTTGGCATAAAGCATAATGGTATTCACCACACGCCGGCGCACGATCAGCGCATCGAAGGGTCTGTTGATATAATCCGTCACCCCCAGCTCATAGGCCCGCTCCACATTGGATGCCGCGCTTTCCGCCGAGATCATAATGACAGGGACCTCGTCTATCCAGTGATACTTATTCATCATGGTCAGGACCTCAAAACCGTCCATCTCCGGCATTACGATATCCAGAAGAAGCAGGTCGATCTCACTGCTGTACTGCTGTAAAATTCCTATAGCCTGCTTTCCGTCCGACGCCTCCAGGATCTCATATTCATCTCCCAGCATATCCGCCAGGATTGCGCGGTTGATTTCATTATCATCGGCGATCAGGATTTTCTGCAGTTTTTTTTCATTTTTCTTATCCATTCTACCATCACTCCAAGTTTTTGCAAATCCATATCCGCCCTTTTAAGCAAAGGGGTTCTCCGTCGGATAGAGCATACCCTTAGGCTGATTGAAATTCAAGTCTTCCACCGGAACACCCACATACTTGAACACTTCATACAGAGCCTTTCCGAAATGCCCAAACGCCACCGCGCCATGGTGAGGGAAATTCTTCTCGATCAAGACATGACGATAGAATCTTCCCATTTCAGGAATGGCGAATACGCCTATTCCGCCGAAGGATCTGGTCGCCACCGGCAGGATCTCGCCCTGTGCAATGTAAGCGCGCAGCTTATTGTCGGCGGTGGACTGCAGACGATAGAAGGTAATGTCTCCGGGAAGGATATCTCCCTCCAGGGTGCCCTGGGTCACCTCCTCGGGCAAGGTACGGGCCATGATCATCTGGTACTTCATGTTGCAGAAAGCCAGCTTCTTAGAGCAGGTATTACCGCAGTGGAAGCCCATAAAGGTATCGGAATGGGTATAAGGGAACTTGCCTGCGATGGATTCCTCATACATGTCATCGGGCACGGTGTTGTTGATATCCAGAAGCGTCACCGCATCCTGGCTCACGCAGGCGCCGATAAACTCGCTTAAGCAGCCGTAAATATCCACCTCGCAGGAAACAGGGATGCCCATGCCGGTCAAGCGACTGTTCACATAGCAGGGAACAAAGCCGAACTGCGTCTGGAAGGCGGGCCAGCACTTACCTGCGATGGCGACATACTTACGATATCCCTTATGCGCCTCGATCCAGTCAAGCAGGGTCAGCTCGTACTGTGCAAGCTTGGGCAGAATAATGGGCTTTAGGTTGCCTACTCCCAGCTCCTCTTCCATTTCTTTTACCTTTGCAGGAATCCTCCCGTCACCCTCGTGCTTATTGAAGGCTTCGAAAAGATCCAGCTCGGAATTCTCCTCAATCTCCACGCCCAGGTTATAGAGCTGTTTGATGGGGGCATTGCAGGCAAGGAAATTAAGCGGTCTGGGGCCGAAGGAAATGATCTTCAGGTCATGAAGACCGATGATCGCCCTTGCAACCGGCAGGAAATCATGGATTCTGTCCGCACACTCAGAAGCGGTTCCAACCGGATTCTCCGGGATATACGCGGTTACATTGCGCAGCTTCAGGTTATAGCTTGCGTTCAGCATACCGCAATACGCATCTCCGCGCCCGCCTACCAGATCATTCTGAGATTCCTCAGCCGCCGCGATGAACATGGCGGGACCGTCAAAATGCTTTGCCAGCAGGGTCTCGGATATTTCAGGGCCAAAGTTGCCCAGATATACACACAGGGCATTACAGCCTGCAGCCTTGATATCCTCCAGGGCCTGAACCATATGAATCTCGCTCTCCACAATACAGACCGGGCATTCATAAATGCCTTCCGTACCGTATTTTTCGGTATAAGCCTCAACCAACGCCTTTCTTCTGTTCACGGAAAGACTCTCCGGGAAGCAGTCACGGCTGACTGCCACGATACCAACCTTTACTTGCGGTAAATTATTCATTGTTAAGATCCTCCTATCTATTACGTGAAAAATATGTATGAAAATATTATACATCATCGCCGGGGAATTGTGCAAGCCTTTCCCCAAAAGAGCTTCCGCCTGGCGTCCGGGGTTAGTTAATTATTTCGAAGATCGATTTACAGGCAGGATAGATTTCCTTAAATTGGGCATATCTGGCTTCGTATTTCGCAACCAGCCCCGCTTCCGGCTCTATCGTATCCACGACCTTAACCACCTTTGCGGCAATCTCCTCCACGCTGTTATATTCCCCGCATGCCACTGCTGCCAGCATGGCGCCGCCCATGGCGGGTCCTTCCTCGCTCTCGATCACATCCACCTTAAGGTTCAGGACATTGGCAATGATCCGCCTCCAGAGCGGGCTTTTGGCGCCGCCGCCGCAGATCTTGGTACGCGTCAGATGGATTCCCAAAGACTTGGCAACCTCTAAGGAATCCCGCAGGGCAAAGGCAACGCCCTCCAGCACAGCCTGCGTCATATCCGCGCGGGTGGTATCCATCGTCATTCCGATAAAAGTGGCGCGGGCATTGGGATTGTTATGGGGGGAGCGTTCTCCCATCAGGTAAGGCAGGAAGAAAACGTGATTCTCGCCCAGCCTTTCAATGGCGGCCTGTTCGCCCGCATAGTCGCCGGTCCCGAGAATATCGTCCATCCACCACTTATTGCAGGATGCAGCGCTCAGCATGCAGCCCATCAGGTGGTAGCTTCCGTCCGCATGGGCGAAGGAATGAAGCGCGTTGTTCTTGTCTACTCCAAAATGCCTGGAGGAGATAAAGATCGTTCCGCTGGTTCCCAGGGAGATATTGCACATATTATCCCCCACGGTTCCTGTTCCCACTGCGGCAGCCGCGTTGTCCCCCGCCCCTGCCGCGACCTTCACGCCCTCCGGAAGCCCCAGAAGGGCGGCCGTCTCGGGAAGAAGGGTTCCCACACATTCATAGCTTTCATAACACCTGGGAAGCATCTGTTCCGTAATCCCGCAAATATCGCACATTTCACTGCTCCATCTGCGGTTTTTCACATCAAATAAAAGCGTTCCCGACGCATCCGACACATCGGTGCAGTTCACCCCTGTCAGACGGTATGCGATATAATCCTTGGGCAGCATAATCTTCGCGATCCTTGCAAAATTCTCCGGCTCCTTGTTTCTTACCCAGAGGATCTTGGGTGCGGTAAAACCGGTAAAGGAAATATTTGCCGTGTACTCGGACAGCTTCTCCTTTCCGATCACATGATTCAGGTAATCGCACTCCTCGTAGGTCCTCCCGTCGTTCCACAAAAGCGCCGGACGGATCACTCGATCCTCTGAATCCAATATCACAAGCCCATGCATCTGACCGCCGAAGCTGATGCCCGCCACCTGGGACTTATCCACGTCCGCCACAAGCTCCTTAATCCCTTCCACAGTCTGCTCCCACCAGTCCTGGGGTCTCTGTTCAGACCAGCCTGGATGTGGGAAAAAAATAGGATATTCCCTGGACACAATCCTGCAGATTTTACCTTCGCTGTCCATCAGCAGCAACTTCACTGCCGAGGTTCCAAGATCCACGCCAATATAATACATAACCGCTCCCATCCGCATCGATCCGCCCTGCAGTCAGGCTTCCCGATGCTTTTTTCTTTTTAATCCCTTATCAGGGCGATTGACAGGCACCGAAGCAGCCATCCCGCGCCTTTCTCTTCCCATCACAATATCATAATATGAAAAAACCATAAAATCAAGCCAAAAGTCCGGCTTTCTCCGTTCCGGGATGGTCAGGCGCGTCCCCGGTCAGATCATGGTCAGACCCCGGACAGCACCAGAACCCGCAGGCTGCGCCCTGGCATGACAAAATCCAGCTCATTTTCCGCCGCCTCATGCTCCCGGCGAACCGGGGATACCTTCAGGGGCTCCTCAAAGGAATTCTCATCCTCGTCCCCAAAACCTTCCATGCAGTACACCACAGCCTTTTGAAAAGACCTCTCCCCCTTAAGACACAGCTTCACCTTCCGGTCCTTTTTCGTCACATTCACCAGCTTCACAATGACATCCCCGGTCTCTGTCAGGCTGGCGGCATAGTAAAGGGATTCTTCCGTCATGGGCGGGCAGCCGCGCTCCATCCTCTTCCTGCCGTCAATGAATACGGTGATCCTTCTGCCATGTACTTCCGCCTGTATCTCATATTCCCGGTCCGCCTCCATATGAAAGGGAGTCTGATCCAGGGTGCTGCCGGCTCCATTGATCCTGTGGGTAAAAAACAGATCCTGATTTGCCCAGCCCCCGAAGTTCAGGACGAAATGATTCCTGTCGTCCTGGTACCCCAAAAACAGATCGAGCCCCGCTCCTGCCCCTGGCTGAACCGCCCGGAAGGAAAGCCTGAAATTTTTCCAGTCAAATTCTCCCAGCTCATATTTTTCCCCAATGTGGGAAACCGCCCGGGTCTTTGTAAGGATCTCTCCGGTATCCAGATTCTCCAGCACCACGTCCCTGAAACAGGTTTCCGCATCCCGATAGCCGGACAGAATGATCCTGCCCGCATACCGATCCGGATAAAGCTCCAGGGGGATCCCCTTTTCAATCCCCTCCGCCCTGCAGTCCAGACGATAATCTCCCTGATGATTCATGAAAAGCTTCTGGACATAATAATTGGCGGAGCCAAAGACCCGGTGATTGTCAAACCAGATCAGGTCAGGCCTCCAGTTGACATAGGCGGCATTGCACAGAAGGGGCGCGTAACAGGCCAGGCCTACGGCTGAGGCATTCCGCTCCAGCCCCGTCATGTAGGAGGCTTCCGCCAGGGCGTTATACCAGGTATTGCCGCAGGAGGCGTATTCCCCTAGGAATACCTTTGCCTTCTCCTCGCGGGAATCATAGTGATGATGGTTGGCGATAAACCACTCCGGCGCCTGGTAATAGTGCTCATCCACCAGATCGGAGCCCTCCCTTCTGGCGGAGGCCCAGCCCCTTTCATATTCCGTTCCGGCACAGAAGGGACCCGCGGAATTGATAAGCCGAATCTCAGGATGAACCGCCTTTATGACCCGGTGGAACAGGGCGTATCTCTCCCAAAAAGGCTCTCCTGCCTCCTCATTGCCGATGGAAAGATATTCCAGGCCAAAAGGCTCAGGATGTCCCATCCGGGCGCGGAGTCCGCCCCATACCGTATCCTTGTCTCCATTGGCAAATTCAATAAGATCCAGGGCGTCCTGCACCCAGTCGTACATTCCCTCTGTCCTTTCCTCTTTTGCCGGGATTCCTCCGGTTTCCGAAAAAACCTTTGAAGCATCCGGGAAATCCGCGAAAGCACCGGGGGCGATCTTAAAAGCCCTGGAAAGATCCGAAGACGTAATGGGCGCCGCTTCCCCGGAATGGGGATTATAGCCTGCAGGGAGCACGGGAAGAGGCTTCGCCCCGATATCCTCACAGAATTGAAAATACTCATAAAATCCGATGCCATAGGACTGATGATAGCCCCAGTTGTTCCGCCTGCCGGGCCGGTCCGCGGGATCCCCCACCGTATTCTTCCAGCGGTACATGGAATCCGGCCGGTCCGCCTCCAGGGAGCCGTCATGCACCAGACAGCCTCCCGGGAACCGCATGAAACGGGGCTTTAAATCCGCAAGCATCTGCGCGATATCCCTGCGCATCCCCCGCTTTCTTCCCAAAAAAGTATCCGCCGGCATCAGGGAAACCAGATCAAGCTCCACCGTCATCGTTCCCTGTACCCACAGCTCCAGTCTTCCGTGGAGCTCATTCTCCCCGGGCACAAGGACAAGCTCATACTGCTTCCAATCCCCACTCACCTGAAAGGATTCCCCGCACAGGACCTTTCCCCCCGGGGCAGTGAGGACGGCTTTCAGGAACATCATTCCGCTCCGGTTCCCTTCCGCCTCCTGCCTGTCTTCCTTTCCTACGGCATAGCCGGCACCACATGCTCTTGCGAAGCAGGAAAAAAAATATTCCTTTCCGGCTTCCAGCGCCATGCCGCCGTAAAAGCCCGTATTGCGCACTCCCACCCGTTCTCCCGGCCTGGTCACATTGAGCACCAGATAATGGGGATTCCTGGGGCTTACCGGATCCTTTGACGCCGTCATCCAGTCCGCCCTGCCGTCCTCCTCTACCTTCTCCCAGGCGGTCAAGGAACGGTAACTCCCGTTATCAATGGGGCTGAATTCAAAATTCCCGTTTCTCACCAGCTCCGCATACAGCCCGCCGTCCGCGGCGTGATTGATATCTTCAAAAAAAATCCCGTAAAGGTCTCCCAGAGGCTCCTTCGGATCACCGGGATCTACGGTAAGGGTGATCTGTTCCCTGGATTCTGCTTCAAAATCTTTCCATTCCATAACCTTTGCTTCCCTGCCTTTTGCTTCTTTATCTTTTATCATACAACATTTTCTCAGTTCCTACAATCCCCGCCGGCACTTGAGTTTCTGCGGTTCTATCAGAAGAATTCATATCTGGCAGTACCTGTTATAAATAACTTAAAAAGAATGCTCAAAATATAAGGCATCCCGATCGGTTTTGTAATAGAATTAAGGTGTCTAATCAAAAAAGACATATCCTTGCAGCTCTTATCGGACTACAAGGATATGCTTTTTTGATGGTATCTCTATGATTGACCGCCCATGAATATGGGAATAGTAAATAAGATTATATGTCTTCGTTGTCTGATCCGTCATTTTTTCATCAGTCCCGCGCCGCTGTGCCAGGCCTGACCGATTTTTTCGCCCACGGCGTAATAGCCGTTTTGCATCTGATCGAAGAGAAAAGTCTGCAGCCGCCCGGCGTCGATTTTGCCCTGATCGTCCAGTATCTGATCGTCCGCCAGCACATTGACGATCCGGCCCAGAACCCGCAACCCATAAGGCTCATCTTCCATCCGTTCAACGGTGCATTCCAGCGTAAGCGGGTATTCCTCAATAATCGGCGCGTCTACCCGGCTGCTTTTGACCGCATGCAGTCCGGTACGCTCAAATTTATCCGCCATTTTATTGGCTGTGGCGATGCCCAGAAAATCAGACGCTTCCAGTGTGTCCGTCCCCGGAACGGCGAGGGTGAAAGCTCCCCGCGCCCGGATGTTGGCAACGGTCTTATGGTCGGCTTCCAGATTCAGCGCCACCATGTCTTCTGCACAGATACCGCCCCAGGCCATCATCATCACATCCACGGTATCGTCTTCATTGTATGTGCCGATCATGTACGTCGGCATGGGGAACAGATAGGGTTTTACTCCAAAATCTTTTTTCATGTTTTTTCTCCTTATCCTGACATTGACTTTCATAAGCCTTGATTTTATAATTATAGCCAATGCAATTCTTAAAAACAAGTACGCACATGGAAGATAGATACTATCCCGGGGGAAAGCATTATGAGCAAAGAATGTATTACGAACTGCAGGTTGGAGGACACCGGCTTCCACTATACCATGTCCTTAATTCAGGGCAAATATAAAATGATCATTCTTTATACCTTGATGGAATTTCAGATTGTGCGTTTCAATGAAATGCAAAAATATATCGGCGGTATCACCTATAAAACCCTCAGTTCTACTTTAAAGCAGCTGGAGGCAGACGGGCTTGTGAACAGAAAGGAGTATCCGCAGATCCCGCCCAAGGTGGAATACAGCCTGACGGAAAAAGGGAAATCCCTGATCCCGATCCTGGATCAGATGTGCGATTGGGGTGAAAAAAGCCGGGGGATTTAAGGAGCGATTCTTGAGCCCTGGAAATTTATGAAGACCAATGAAACCATAAGCGTCCGGCACGCCGGTAATAGGGCGTTTCCACGTTATTCCCCTTCCAGATGGACGACAATATAATCATGATGGACTGCCTGGAGAAATGTCCCGAATACGTCGGCTGTTTTCAGCCGCAGACTGGAAGTATTGATACAGGGGTGACAACCGAAATATTCCGCTTTCAATACATCCTCATCCACCAGGAGCTGGACATGGTTGTCAGGATCGTTCATCAGACCCATAACGCTTACAGAGCCCGGGGAAATATCCAGATATTCCGCCATAAATTCTTCCGGAGCGAAGGAAAGTCTGGCGCTGCCGATCTGGTGAGAGATCTCTTTTGTCTTAAACTTTTTGTCCTCGCGGATCATCAGCAGATAGAATTTGGTCTTCTGTGTGTTGCAGAGAAATAGATTTTTACAGATAACCGCCGGCGCCAGTACGCGGTCGATCTGCTGACAGGCTTCCATGGTTTGCGCCGCTTCGTGATCTACCCGTTCATAAGGAATGCCCAGTTTGTCCAACAGATCATATACTCTGATTTCTTTTTCCAGGCGTCCCTCAGAAGTGAGCGGGCGCCCCTTTCTTAATTTCATGTCCATTCGTTTCGCCGCCATATGTTTTTGGGAAAGGTGGTGCGGGCGGCACTGTTTTGGTGCCTGCCCGGAACCTGACGATTCCTGCTCCATTATACATCTCTGGATATAAAAATCAAGCCGTTGGAAAATCGATTTCCGCCGACCGGCACACCGATGACTTCCGCAGGGGAACGCCGATTTCTCTAAAATCAACCTCCGCGAAACGGAGAAATCCCCCATTCGCAAAGGACCCGGCAAAAGATACGGCAAAAGATACTGTAAAAGAAGCAATAAAATACATTGCATTTTTCATGGAAAGCGCTACAATAAAAACTGTCGCTTCAAAGATTGGATTTTGTCCTTAAACTTCATACTGAAATCAACCACCATTATCAATAGGAGGTTTCTTATATTTTGAAAAGCTTTCATTTTATCCTGCAATACATAAAGCGCCACCGGCTCCAATATGTCGGCGGCATATTGACTTTATTCATCGTGGACTTCGCCAACATCTTCATCCCGCAGATGACGGGCACCATCACGGACGGGCTGACAGACCATACCCTGGACTGGAACGGGATCTTAATCTGTCTGCTTAAGATTTTCCTGCTGGGGCTCACCCTGGCCATCGGACGCTTTCTGTGGCGCTATTTCCTCTTCGGTGCTGCCCGTTCCATAGAGATGGAGATCCGTAACGATATGTTCGCCCATCTGGAAGAAATGAGCGTAGAATACTACAACGGACATAAGACCGGCGATCTCATGACGCGCTTCACCAGTGACTTAAACTCCGTCCGTATGGCCATAGGCCCCGCCATCATCAGCGTCTTCGACGCCACTGTAATGACCATCATGGTCATCTTCCAAATGATGTATTATGTGGACGTGAAGCTCACGCTGCTCACCCTGATCCCCATGGCGGTGATCTGTGTGGGAGAGCTTTATTACGGCAAGATCATCCATCCCCGCTACAAAGCCAGGCAGGAAGCCGTCTCCGACCTGACGGATTTCGTCCAGGAGAGCTTCTCCGGCGTGCGGGTGATCAAGGCCTTCGTCCAGGAACGGGCCCAGCTTCGCTCCTTCGCCCGCTCCAACCGCAACACCATGGAAAAGAACCTGAACGTGGTGCGCCTGAACGCCATTGTCATTCCTCTGCTGGATGTGATCATCGGCTGCAGCACCCTGATCACCCTGGTATTCGGCGGGTACCTTGCCATCACAGGGCAGATCACCCTGGGGCGCTTTGTGGCCTTTAACCAGTATATCAATATGCTGGTATGGCCCATGCTTGCCTGCGGGGACGCCATCAACATGTTTTCCCAGGGCGGCGCTTCCATCCGGCGTATCGAAGAGGTATTTTCCTCCCAGCCTGAGATCCACGATACGGAAGAGACAAAGGCCTGCCCTTCCCTGGAAGGCAATATCACCTTTTCCCACCTGACCTTTATCCACAAGGGAATGAGCGAGCCCACCTTAAAGGACATCAGCCTGGAGGTTCCCGCCGGCACCACCCTAGCCATCATCGGCAGGACCGGCAACGGCAAATCCACCTTGGTAAACCTCCTGCTGCATTTATATAATACAAAACCGGGCATGATCCTCCTGGACGGCCGGGATATCAATACAATCCCCCTGCAGACC
>CANPYG010000078.1 GCA_947588205.1 uncultured Acetatifactor sp.
AAAACGGCTACAGCCCGCATTATTACTGGGTTTGTAACCGTTTTTGATTTCCATAAGTGTCAAACTCGGGATTTTACAACAATCGTTTAGGGAATGCAAGGAAAAAAGAAAAGACTCCCTTTGTTGATAAAAAGGCGGCAACACATGCTTTTGCAGCACGCATCACCGCAATTTCTTTTACATTTGCCCTGCTATTTTAGCAGGGCTGGACCCCCGAAAATTTATTTCTTTTTCATTCCCAAAGCGGCTTTAACCTTCTCCCTGATCCTGAGCATTTTTACCCTGAAATTGCCCTCCGATATATTTTCAAAAACCGCCATTTCCTTTACAGAATAGCCTTCCATGTAAAACATATGAAATAATGTCTTTTCATGAGTCGATAACGCTTCGTCCATAACCATTGAAAGTTCAATCATGCCGTATTCATTTTTGAAACACTCTATTTCCAGTTCATTGCCGTCTACTTCCTTAAGGCTTCTGAAATTCATTCTTCTCCTATAGGCCATCATTTTATACTTTGCGGTTTCCATCAGCCATCCGCTGGGATTTTCATGTTGTTCCAGTTTTTCCCAATTACGGATCGCTTCGTAAAAGGCATCCTGAACAATATCTTCAGCCATTGGATAACAGACCGGATCTTTCGCTACCATGGACATCATTTTTCTATAGTTCTGTTCAAACAGATTTTCAACGATTTCATGCATTTTATCCTTTGTTCCCATTCCATAATGCCCACTTTCCTTTTATTATAAAGGCCCGCGATACCATAACCATCCCGAAAAACAAATCCTTATACAATAAGCCGTGACGTACAAAACCATTATACAGACTGTCGAAAGGTTTTTCAATTGCATGATGTACAAATTTGTATTTTTTTATCTTACGATAGCCAAAACAGACTTCCCACATCTTGCATGAGAAGTCTGTTCCCTTGTATCTTATTTTATAAATCATCGGGCGACCAAAGCACATCAACATCATTCCCAGGTGATGTGCTCGATTCCGCAGGCGGCGTACTCGGCTCCACGGGCGGCGTGCTCGGCTCCGCGGGCGGCGTGCTCGGCTCCGCGGGCGGCGTGCTCGGCTCCGCGGGCGGCGTGCTCGGCTCCGCAGGCGGCGTACTCGGCTCCGCGGGCGGCGTGCTCGGTTCCGCAGGCGGCGTACTCGGCTCCGCGGGCGGCTTTGAATTGTTGCCGGAGGGCTTCGTTTTCTGCTTAACAGAACCAGAGCCCATATTTTTAGTCAATAAATCAACCAAGCCTTCATTATCCGAGTCCTCTACAGAAGGAATTTCATCTTGACGACCCGTATAATTTTGTACCGGATCATCCTGAATATATTCCTCCACATCCCCAAGGATATGCCATTCTGTTCCATCAAACCACTGCAGTTCAGAATTGAAAACCCTTATTTTTATATCGGCAGCCCTGACCAGTTTATCCCCAAACTCTTCCTGAATATCTGGTTCCTCCACAACCGTATTGTAGATATTCACTTCAGGATAAGATAAAAGCCCCACCATTTCAGAAGTAAATACGACATCCTCAATCATCGTTCCCGCTGGAACATTCAGGAATAAATAATTTTTGTCATTACTGGTATAGGCATAAATGATCTGATCCTTTCCCTCCTGAGCTCCCTCCTTGTCCTGTCGGTTGTCCTCCTTCAACTGTTTCACGGCAATCGTACCATCTGTATTAAAATCACCTCTATACTCCGTCGATTTCAAATTCTCTCGGGACTGCCATAGACTAAACAAATCCACAGGCTCCTTTCCCTCATGGATCTGCACTACATAGGCACCATTCAAAATATCATTCTGAAGAGTTCCCGTTTCATGAAATACATTCCCATTTTCTGCATAACAAATCCATGAATCAAATCCCCCCTGATAGTATCCATTCTCCCATTCAGTGCATACCATCCGTACCTCATCAGAAGATTGTTTTAAAAATATCAGTTGACTTCCCTTTCGATACCATACTTCTGCATATGGAAGACCTTGTAAATCATATCCAGTCTTCCAAATCATCATTCCATTAACATCTGGCTTGCCCAAATAATAACATCTCGAACCTTCCAACAAAGTCGGCATCATAACAGTGATCCAATCCTGACTATAGACAACTGCTACCGCCTCATCATGATATTCAGGGATATCGAGGTTATCCCATAATAACTGGGCAGTCTCCTGGATATCCTCCGTTTCTTCATCAATGTTCACAACAATATCATTTAACATTTGAAAAGCATCCAAATCCCCAAACAAAATCCAGCATAATTCCAATGTGTCCCGCTGCTTTTTATACAGTCCTTTTTCTTTATACTGTTGAGCTAAATTCTTGTAGTCTTCCGCGTCCATCTCAACAATAACAGGTTCCGCGTCCGGCGCAGGTAAAGAATCTTCTACTGTATCAGCCGAATCAGTTGCTTCTGTTATCTGTTCGGCTGTTTGGTCTGCCGAAGGCTCAAACTCTGTAACAACTCCGCATGCGATCAATTGAGCAATACAAAGCGAACTCACTATTATCGAAGTAATTATTTTTTTCTTCATATAAGAAACCTCTTAATCAATGTATATATATTTTATCTGAAATTTTATCCCTCAGTCTGTGACGGAATCTCTTCTGCCTGCTGTTCTGATCCTGTAACTTCTTCAGACTGCTGATCCGATCCTGTAACTTCTTCAGACTGCTGTTCTAATTCTGTAACTGCATCAGCATCTCCAACGATCTGTTTCAGGAACAGATCAGCACTGGATCCATCTTCGTACAAGCCCTGATCTAAAAATCTCTGCGCCAGATAATAAATACTTCTTGCCATTGGC
The DNA here is from genome assembly GCA_947588205.1 of uncultured Acetatifactor sp. Taxonomy (GTDB): domain Bacteria; phylum Bacillota; class Clostridia; order Lachnospirales; family Lachnospiraceae; genus Acetatifactor. The sequence goes on from CANPYG010000078.1 coordinate 2,828, forward strand.
GGTCCATAAACAGTTAATTCCTGTTCATTTTTTTTCAAGATAATATATCCCCTGAAAGCAAATTCCGTTTTGTACTGTTCTGCTGGAAGACCAATCAAAACGGCAGTATATCGATATCTTTCATCAATAATCTCATATATTGCATCTACAGGCGTTCCATCATCATTTATCCCGTATGCCAATCCACTCTTAACCTTTTCTCCGCCTTTAATCATGGGATATTGGTCTTTTTTTGCATTATCCATAATCAAGGTTCCATATTCCTTCAGGAAGTAACCATCAACTCCTTCTGAGACTAATCTGGAACGTAGTTCTGTTGAAATACCCGTTTTAAAACGGATTCCAGATATTCCGGAAATCCTGATTGAAAAGCCATGATATGTGAGGAGATCTTGAAGCTGCGGCAATGGAGTCACCTGATAAGCTACCCCATTATGTGAGAGCTCCCACACATACATCCCAACAGGAACACCCGACTCATTATACTGGTACATGACAGCGGTCTCTGCATTGGGACCACCAACCTCTACATAAAGCTTCCCATTGCGGTTCACTGTTGGGTAACCGATACCATCCAGGTAAATTGTCGTGTCTGAATAACCTTCAGGAGGGGTCAGATAAACCGTATAAGATACCGTAGGTTTCTCACAGGCGGTCTCCGGCATATTGATATACACCGGGATCTTAAACACAAAGGTATTCTCCAAGGAACCTGCATCCATATAAAGCTTGCGTATATTCTTGCCTTCACTGGAGGGAGCGCAGATATTCTGCATGTACTGATGATAAAACAACCCGTTCTTGGTATTATCCACATCAAATTTCTGTAGATACAAAGTATCCTGTCCCGCCCTAATATAATTGGCAGATATGATCTCCGCACCCCCTTCAATCGAAAGTGCTACGCTGTTCCAGTTTTTCTCCTTCGCATAAGTCAGACCATTTACATAAATCTCTTCCTTCGTCTTTCCTGAAGCCTTGATATTAAAGTAATTATAAAATCCTTCAAAATTCGGATAAGTACCCGATATTAACGGCGAGTTTCCTGCTCCCTGTTCCTGCTTCACCCTCGCTGCCAGGTGAAACGGACTCACTCCCAGATTCGAGCCAACCTGCCAAAACTCATTCGCATATGTAGAATCCATACCGGGCATCAGACCTGCCATAAAGGTACTGTCCAAGAATTTCTGCACGGCATCCACTGTATGATAGGATTCATTATAAGTCAGCTGTTCAAACTGGAAAATCACTTCCTCCGAAAGACCATTCCTCGGATCCAGGTAATATTTTAAAGCGGGTTCAGAAACCTGAGACCATCCCGGGCTATGAACCTCCTCACGCATACACTCAGGATAAGAGGTCGGGATTAGATTACGGTAAGCAACCAACTCGTTCTGCACCACTACATTCCACTCCAGGTTCGTATTCATCTTGACAAAGGTCCAGGTAGGATGCTTCTCCTTCAACTCCTTCAAGGCGGCACGATAGCTCTCCGGAAACTGTTCTATGTCCGGATACACGACCCCGTCTTCGTTATCAATTGCCATAGGCATATAAGCCATCGGGTTCATCCCATATGTATCTTCCCATCCCAGGAAGAGCTCGTCCGAGCACGCAAGATTCTCCCTTTGGACATATCCGATATATTCCTCTTCCTGATAATACAGAACAACCCGTTCCCATACCTCATAATCGCTATTCAAAGCCACATCAAGGATGCTGACCTGCTGACCGCTCGGCACGTCTACTACAACGCTGCTTTCTTTAGAAGGTGTACTTCTCACGGAATACATATCGCTCAAATAAATAAGCGCCATTACTGTATGGTCTTTCAGAATCTCCTGCAAGGCATCACTCGCCGCTTTCACCTGGATTTGAACCTCATCGACTTCCCCGGTCTCCTCCATCGCGTAAACATAATTCAATGAAAACAGTTTAAGGAACATCAGACTGATCAGTAAAATGGCTCCCGTGATTACGAACACATACTTTCTATTTCTCATTTGTCTCACCCCTTTTCTAAAGAAGCTTCCTTTCAAACTGCTCTTGCGGTTTTGATTATACTGAATAAATATAAACTTTACAACCCTTAAGCACTTGTTTTACATAATTTTTTAAATTCTTAAGAATTCTGTATCTTATTTCCAAACGTTTCTTCTCACGAAAAACAGGAGAGTCTGTGCTTTTAAGAACAGACTCTCCTATTGATTTCCCCACAAAATTTCTTTGATTACCACCAGAACGAGCTGATCAAACAAATTCCTTCACGGAACGATAAACGCCCTCCGCGTCCAGTCCATACTTTGCAACCAGGGCGGCTGCAGAACCGGATTCTCCGAACACATCCTGCATGCCGAGCTTCTTCACCAGGGTCGGAAGCTTTGCGCTCAGGCAGTCGCAGACCGCGCTGCCGAGGCCGCCGATCACGGAATGCTCTTCAACCGTCACGACCTTACCGGTCTTCTTTGCGCTGTTCAGGATGAGCTCCTCATCCAGGGGTTTGATGGTACAGATGTTGATGACCTCCGCGCTGATTCCGTCTGCCGCAAGCTTTTCGGCGGCGCCAAGGGAAGAATCCACACAAATGCCGGTAGCTACAATGGTCACATCCGTTCCTTCCCTCACGATCGTTCCCTTCCCAATTTCAAAATGATAATCAGGTCTGTCGTTGATGACAGGTACCGCAGCGCGTCCGAAACGGATATAAACCGGCCCCACATATTCCACTGCGGCGCGGACAGCGGCCCTCGCCTCCACATCATCGGAAGGGCACATGACCACCATGCCCGGAATCGTTCTCATCAGGGCGATGTCCTCATTGCACTGGTGGGAAGCGCCGTCCTCCCCTACGGTGATGCCCGCATGGGTTGCGCCGATCTTCACATTCAGATGGGGATATCCCACCGAATTGCGCACCTGTTCAAAGGCGCGCCCCGCGGCAAACATGGCGAAGGAGCTCACGAAGGGGATTTTCCCCACAAGGGAAAGACCTGCCGCGATGCCTACCATATTGCTCTCTGCGATACCGCAGTCGATATGCCTTTCAGGATATGCTTTCTTAAAAATACCGGTTTTGGTCGCCGCCGCCAGATCGGCGTCCAAAACCACAAGCTGAGGATACTCCGCGCCCAGCTCTTTTAACGCATTGCCATAGCTTTCACGGGTTGCAATCTTTTTTACATCTGCCATTACGCTTCCCCCTCCTTTTCCAAGGCTTTTTCAATCCTGTCAAGATCTGCCATGGCAATCTCGTACTCCGCGTCGTTAGGCGCTTTGCCATGCCAATCCACACTGCCCTCCATAAAGGATACTCCTTTTCCCTTCAGGCTATGGAGCAGGATACAGGTAGGCATTCCTTTGGTCATTCTCGCTTCCTTAAAAGCAGCCCTGAGCGCATCAAAATCATGGGCGTCCACATTGATCACATGGAAGTTAAATGCTTCAAACTTCTTATCGATCGGATAAGGGGAGCATACCTGGTCAATGGGTCCGTCGATCTGCAGACCGTTATTATCCACGATCACGCAAAGATTATCCAGCTTGCGGTGTCCCGCGAACATGGCGGCCTCCCAAACCTGCCCCTCCTCGATCTCACCATCTCCGCAAAGCACGTAGGTGCGGAAATCCCTGTGATCCATTTTCGCGCCAAGAGCCATGCCCACGGCGGCAGAAATACCCTGTCCCAGGGAACCGGAAGCCATATCCACGCCCGGAATATGAAGATTGGGATGCCCTTGAAGATAAGAACCCAATTTTCTTAAAGTGGTCAGATCCTCCACCGGGAAAAAACCTCTGTTTGCCAGCGCGGAATACAGACCGGGCGCCGTATGCCCTTTAGACAGGACAAAGCGATCCCGATCCTCCATTTGGGGATTCTTCGGGTCAATATTCATTTCCTCAAAATATAGGAAAGTAAAAACGTCTGCCGCGGACAGGGATCCGCCCGGATGTCCCGCTTTTGCGCTGTGGACTCCCGTTATAATGCCTTTTCGCACGTCATTTGCATGCCTGCGAAGCTCTAAGTTATTCATGTTTCCTCCATTCTGCCGCATCTAAAGCAATAAAAAATGTTAATGTAATCATGCTTCTTCCTTCTGGCCATAATATGCGTTGGCTCCATGCTTACGGTAATAATGCTTGTCCTGAAGCTCCTGGGGCGCAGACGCCACATGGTTGTTGATGAGCTCCGTCCGGAAAGCCATCTTGGCAACCTCTTCCAGGACAACCGCGTTGTGCACGGCCTCCTTGGCGTCCTTCCCCCATGCGAAAGGACCGTGATTCTTGCAAAGCACGGCGGGAACCGCCACGGGATCCTTGCCCAGTCTTTTAAACTCATCCACAATCAAATGTCCTGTATTCTCCTCGTAAGCCTCCGCAATCTCTTCGGCAGTCAGGCATCTTACGCAGGGAACCTCCCCGTAAATATAATCCGCATGGGTAGTGCCGTAACAGGGAATATTGCGTCCTGCCTGTGCCCAGCTTGTGGCATAGGAGGAATGCGTATGAACGATCCCTCCGATCTCGGGGAACGCTTTATAAAGCTCCAGGTGGGTGGGCGTATCGGAAGACGGATTGTACCTGCCCTCCACTTTGCTTCCGTTCAGATCCACCACTACCATATCCTCCGGCCGCAGCTTCTCATATTCCACACCGCTCGGCTTGATGACAAAAAGACCCGCCGCGCGGTCGATGGCGCTGACATTGCCCCAGGTAAAGGTAACAAGACCGTATCTCGGGAGCGCCATATTGGCTTCATATACCTTTTGTTTTAATTCCTCCAGCATCACATTCTCCTTTTCTCAGCGCAGACCTTTTACCGCCCCTGCTTCGCTGGGCAGGCAAGCCTTATAGCGCTCAATGAAAGCGTCAAAGCCCGCCACATCGGAAGGATCCGGCTCAATAGTGGTTCCGGTCTGTCCGGCGAAGATGCGGTGTTCCAGATAGTCGCCCAGGCTCTGTCCGGCTTCCCGTTCCATCATATAGGCTGCAAGAATAGCCTGCCCCCAAGGGCCGCCCTCACTGGCGGTATCCATAACTGTAACGGGAGCGTTCATCGCCGCCGCCAGCATAGCCTGTCCTACCACAGGCGTTTTGAAAAGCCCGCCGTGTCCTGTGATGGAATCCACTGTGACACGCTCCTGTTTGAGCAGAATATCCAGCCCGATCTTCAAGGTAGCGAGGGCACTGTAAAGATGCGTCCTCATAAAATTGGACAGATTGAACCTCGCATCCGGGGTTCTGACAAAAAGAGGCCTGCCCTCATCAAAGCCTGTGATCGGTTCTCCAGAATAATAATTATACGCCATAAGCCCGCCGCAATCCTTATCCGCCTCCAAAGCCCTGCGGTAAAGCGTGCCGAACAGGTCGTTTTTCTCAACAGATATGCCAAAGGTCAAAGCAAACTCTTCAAACAGATTCACCCAGGCGTTGAGGTCGGAGGTACAGTTGTTGCAATGCACCATGGCAACCGGATAACCGTCCGGTGTCGTTACCATGTCAATTTCTTCGTGTACCCGGGACAGTGGCTCTTCCAGCACTACCATTGCGAAAATAGAGGTTCCGGCGGATACATTGCCCGTGCGGACCGACACGCTGTTGGTGGCCACCATGCCGGTTCCGGCATCTCCCTCCGGGGGGCACATAAGGCTGCCCGGCTGAAGCGTTCCGGTAGGATCCAGCAGTCTTGCCCCTTCCTCCGTCAGTATGCCCGCCTGCTCACCGGCCTTTAATACCTGGGGGAGAATTTCCCTAAGCTTCCAGGCAAAGCCCTTGTCTGCAATCAGCCCATCAAACTGTGCAAGCATGGTCTGGTTATAATCACAGATTTCGGAATCGATCGGGAACATGCCCGCCGCTTCGCCGACGCCCAGCACCTTCTGTCCGGTCAGCTTCCAGTGAATATAGCCTGCAAGAGTGGTGAGGAAATCGATATCCTTCACATGCCCTTCCCCGTTTAAGATGGCCTGGTAGAGATGCGCGATGCTCCACCTCTGGGGAATATTAAAATCAAACACCGGAATCAGCTTTTTACAGGCTTCCTCCGTAATAGTGTTCCTCCAGGTACGGAATGGAACCAGAAGCTTCCCGGACTTGTCAAACGGCATATAACCGTGCATCATGCCGCTGATACCAATGGCGCCTATTTTGGTCAAAGGAAGTTGATACTTTTCCTTTACATCTGCGCACAGAGAACGATAGCAGCTCTGGAATCCATTCCAGATATCCTCCAGGCTATAGGTCCAGATGCCGTTCTCCAGCCGGTTTTCCCAGTCATGGGTTCCCATGGCTATCGGATCATGGGTTTCATCGATGAGCACAGCCTTGATCCGCGTAGAGCCGAATTCCACCCCAAGGATGGTTTTGCCTGCCATAATGGCAGCTTTCATTGCCTCACTCATAGCTTCCTTCTTTCTGCTGCGGGACCGCAGCGATTCCTTCTGTCATGATTTATTGAAAAGGTAATACATGGAATTCCACTTCAGCTCATTCTTCAGGGAACGGATCTCCGTATGATTGTCAATTACCACGCTCTCAATTCCCATCGCATCCGCCCAGTCCACCATCTGCTGTACGGACAAATCATAAGTAAATGCGGTATGATGCGCTCCCCCTGCCAGGATCCAGGCCTGCGCGCCCACAGCCAGAGACGGCTGGGGAGTCCAGAAGGCGGTGGCAACAGGAAGCATAGGCATGGGCTTCTCACACTTCTTGCAGTCCACGGCATTTATGATCAGACGGAAACGGTTTCCAAGATCCACCAGGGATGCCGCGGTTCCGGGACCGGCCTTGCTGGTAAACACCAGGCGGGCAGGATCCTCGCGGTTGCCCATGGACAACGGCTTTACCTTAATGCCAATGGGTCCGTCCGCGATCGTGGGACAAACCTCAAGCATATGCGCCTCAAGGATTCCCTCCTTGCCGGGCACGAAATTATAGGTATAATCCTCCAGGAAGGACGTACCCTTTGCGTCCTTCATTCCGGTCGTCATGATCTTCATCAGACGAACCATTGCCGCAGTCTTCCAGTCGCCCTCCGCTCCAAAACCATAGCCTTTTTCCATCAGACGCTGGATTGCAAGACCTGGAAGCTGCCGCATGCCGCCCAGCATGCCAAAATGGGTAACAATAGCCTGATAATCGCCGTCCTCCAGGAATCTTTCCAGACCAATCTCAATCCTTGCCTGTACCTCCACATGCTTACGGAATTCCTCCGGATCCCTTCCTTCATAGAGCATCTCATATTTGCTGTCGTACTCGTCCATCAGGGCGGAAGCCTCCGCATCCGTCACCTGATTCACATAATCCACGGCATCATTGATATTATAATGGTCGATTTCCCAGCCGAATTTTATCTGCGCTTCTACCTTATCGCCCTCGGTCACCGCCACGTTGTTCATGTTATCGCCCAAACGGCATACGCGCACATGGGAGGATTCCATTACACCGACTGCTGTCCGCATCCATCCCGCCAGCTGATCCCATACCCTTTCGTCCTTCCAATGTCCCACAATAATCTTGCGCTCAATACCCATCCGGCTCACAATATGACCGTACTCCCTATCGCCATGGGCCGACTGGTTCTCGTTCATAAAGTCCATATCGATGGAATCATAAGGAATCTCTTCATTAAACTGGGTATGGAGATGACAGAGCGGCTTATGATACTCCTGCAGACCCAGAATCCACATTTTCGCCGGAGAAAAAGTATGCATCCAGGTAATAACGCCTGCGCAGTTTTCGTCATTATTGGCTTCGTTGAAGGTTCTGCGGATGGAAGCCTGATCGATCAGGGTGGGCTTCCAGACGATTTCAAAAGGCAGTACGCCGCAGGCATTCAGGCCTTCCACAATCTTTCTGGAATGCCCTGCCACCTTATGCAGACACTCATCGCCGTACAGATCCTGGGAACCTGTACAAAACCAGAACTGATACTTCTTCATTTCTTTCATTGGATTTACCCTCCTAATGCTTAATATCTTGGAACTTTTCTTCCTGTGACAGAACACTGTGCATTCATTTTCCAATATGGTTATATCTTACCATGATCGTATAAAATAGTCAACGAATACGAGGTAAGACAAAGCTGACTTTGACAGGAATAAATCCCGCATATCTTACTTTATCAAACATATAATATTTACCAACAAACAATAAAAGGTCTTTACCACATCTTTTTCAAATGGTAATCTAGGTCTCATCATGCGCACACGTTCCCGTATCACTGTCCGCCAGCTGGTTTTCAGTATTGCCTTTCTGGTGGCTTTTTTATTGCTCGTCACGTTTCTCTTTACATATCACCGCGATGAGCATTTGTTTGAAAATATCACGACCCGCCTTTTCCGCAGCGAAATGGAATCGAATACCCTGAATATGCATTATACCATCGCATATCCTGACAATTTCGGTATCCATAATTACAAGGCTGTCCTCCCCTGCTATTCTTCCGATAACAGGCTGTCCGGCCAGGCCGGTCTTGAGAATCTGATCTCCGCCCTGTCTTCCCTCAACGCGGACAAATTATCCGAGGAGGATCAATATGCCAGAAACCTGCTGTTAAAATCCCTCTCGAATTCTCTTAACATGAGCAATTATCCCTATTTTGAAGAGCCTTTGTCCCCTTCCTCGGGCATGCAGGTCCAGCTTCCCATCCTGTTAGCGGAATATACCTTCCGCACGGAGCAGGATGTGGCGGATTATCTCAGACTTCTGGACCAGACAGACGAGTATTTCTCCAGTCTCCTTACCTTCGAACAGGAAAAAGCCTCCCAGGGACTTCTCATGGCGTCCTCATCCCTGCAGAAGGTCATTGATCAATGCGATACCGTCCTAGACAAAACGGCCCTGGAAGAGGAATCCCATTTCCTGCAAAGCACGTTTCGGGAACGGATCACCTGTCTGATCAAAGACAAAACCATTACCCTGGAAAAGGCAAAAAAATATGTGGTTTTGAACAATCGTCTGCTGCGCACGGTGATGCAGCCCGCTTATGAGGCACTGGCAGATGGGCTTTGCCTGTTGCTGGGAAATTCCGGTTCATCGGCTTGCGTACCTTCAGGCTCTGTTTCCCCAGGCACATCTTCCTCAGGCTCCGCTTCCTTGAAAGGACTGGCCGCCTACAAAAACGGTGCGGAATATTACTCGCTGCTGCTGCGGTCGCAGACCGGCTCTGACCGAAACATCCCTGAAATAGAGGATCTGCTCCTGTCGAAGTTATCAGAGGAAACGAAAAAAATTGCGCAATTGGTAAACGAAAATGAGGATTTATCCGACCTGGATTATGAAGCTGCCCTGGCGGATGCCTTTCCTTATCGGAATGCATCGCAAATGCTCACGGATCTGCAGCAAAGAATGCGGAATGATTTCCCGGCCATCAATCCTTCCGGACAGAAAACGGGGATCCCGCAGTCCGATATTCCCATCCAGATCAGCGTCAAGCCGGTTTCCAAAAGTCTGGAAAACTACTGCGCACCCGCCTTTTTTTTGACTCCGCCGATAGACGACGCCACAAACAACGTGATCTATCTGAATGAAAAAAATTCCCCTTCCAGCCTGGAGCTCTATACCACCCTGGCACATGAGGGTTATCCCGGACATCTCTACCAGACCGTTTATTATAATCAACTACAGAATCCCCTGGAGGATATTTCTGCGGCTTCGCTGGCAAGGCAGCTTCTTTGGTATGGCGGTTATCTGGAAGGATGGGCGCTGTATGTAGAATTCCTTTCCTTTGATTACGCTTCCCAGATCCTCCTGGAACGCGATCAGCCTCAGCTTTCCGCCGCCGTACAAATAGAAAAACATAACCGCAGTATGCTGTTATGTCTTTATACGCTGATCGACATATTGATTCATTACGAAAATGCTTCCCTACAGCAGGTAGGCGGGCTTCTGGACTCTGTCGGGATCACAGACCCGGATGCGGCAGCCGTAATCTACGAGTATATCGTTGAAAATCCCGCAAACTACCCGAAATACTATCTGGGATATCTGGAAATCCTTGCGCTTAAGAAGCAGGCGGAGGAACAATGGCAGGACTCCTATACAGATTGCGGTTTTCACACATTTTTCCTGAATGCCGGACCGTCGGATTTCTTTTCTCTTCAGGAGCTGCTGAAGGCTTCCAAAAACAGGTGATTCAAACGGCAGACACAGCTAATCCATTTTCTCCTGCATCCGGCGGAAAAACCTTGTCAGGTCGGTCAGCGCCCTTTGCAGAACGATCTGCTCTTCTTCATCCAGGTCCGCTATGACTGCCTGAACCATTTCCTGGTGAAACTGCTCGTGCCAGGCGTGGGCGCTGCGTCCCTTCTCCGTCAGGGAGATCAGAACCACACGCCTGTCCGTTTCACTGCGGATTCTGTCCACATAACCCTTCTTCACAAGACCGTTTATGGAAATTGTCAGGGTTCCTGTAGTCACGTTCAGGGACCTGGCCACCGTTGTCATATTTTTGGATTCATAAATATCGACAGCTTCTATAACGTGCATATCGTTTACGGTCAGATCCTTGAAATCACCCTTTTTTAAGGACTGCTCTTCAATTGTCATGATCTCACGAAACAGCTTCACAAGCACTTCGTTTAAAGTAGAGGTGATACCCACGGTCTCTCCTTTCGTACCTTCGTATTGGTACAGCCTTTTAATCAAATGTTAAACTTTCATAGAAACATTGTATCATAAATGGAGACCTCTTTTCCACCTAAAATTATATTTTTTATAACAAAATAAAAATCCCAATGGTTTTTAGCTTGAATGCCAAAGTAAATTCCAGTGACAAACGAAATTCCAGAGTGCCAGAGAAAATGCGGGGTTCAGCCAACT
>CANPYG010000079.1 GCA_947588205.1 uncultured Acetatifactor sp.
TCTAAGTATAGGGCCATCCTTTCCTTAACAACATGAAACCCCCATTTTTCCTGATATTATTATTATAAAATAAAAATTATGAATTACAATACATATGCTCATTATTTCAAAAAAAATTAAGAAATGGTCAGATAAAACTTGATTTTTATTCGACCTGTGATATAATAAGACAAGTGGATACATAAATACTCCTTGGGGCATTAGCGCAGCTGGGAGCGCGCTACATTCGCATTGTAGAGGCCGTGGGTTCGAATCCCATATGCTCCATGAAGAACCGCCGCTGCCCGTTTTACGGGCAGCGGCGGTTTTGATTGCTATAAGCTTTCCAGCAGGTCTCTTCTAGACCTTGCTGCCTTGATATTCCCGATAGGTCTGCGTCGAAAGGATTCCCTTCAGGATATTCGCGGCGCACCAGCGGATCTCCTCTTCTGTCAGAGTTCCCTCCTTCAAACCCTTTATAAGCTCCTTGTATACGTCTGTTCCGCCCGGCTCGATGAGATCGTTCCCTGATTTAATGGCAAGTATATGGCTTCCCACGTCTTTCCCGGTGGCAAACCAGTCCGTCATCACCAGATTCTCAAAGCCCCATTCATTCCGCAGGACCTGGGTCAGCAGGGCGTAGCTGTTATTGACATACTCTCCATTGACCTTATTATAGCTGGACATCACCGCGCCCGGCTTTCCTTCCTTTACAGCGATCTCAAAGGCTTTCAGATAAATCTCCCTGAGCGGTCTCTCATTTACATTCACATTGACATGATTGCGGTTATCCTCCTGATTGTTGCAGCAGAAATGCTTGACTGTCACATAATTGCCCGGAACCTCCTGCACGCCCTGGCACATGGCCGCCGCAATCCTGCCTGCCACATACGGATCCTCTGAATAGTATTCAAAGTTCCGTCCGCACAGGGGATTCCGGTGGATATTTAACGCAGGAGCCAGCCAGTAACTGACACCGTATTTCGTCATCTCAGCGCTGACTGCGCGCCCCACCTGCTTCACAAGCTCAGTGTTCCAGGTCTGGGCAAGTGCCTGTCCGACGGGAAAAGACGTCGTATATTGATAAATAAGCGTATCCTTCTGCGGATCCCCGAATATCATTTTCCTGACAACCCACGGCATTTTCACATAGTTCAATACATCGATCTGGGCATCCACCATCTTCACGCTGCCACTCTTTGTCACAGCAGAAACTCTCTGCAGACGCAGCCCCGCCGGACCGTCCGCAAGAGCCACATTGGGTATCCCGTATTTTAAAAGATCACCTGTCGTATAGCCTGCGGCGCCGGGAACCTCTCTCCACTTTTTCCCGCCATAATAACCGACTCCTGTTAAAAGCTTTACCAGATCCTTCACAGGTATCCTGTCAAGAAGGCCGTCAATCTCCTCCGAAGAAGCCGGGGCAGGGCGTTCATACTGATAGACAACAGGCTCTATCCCGTCCGCGCTGACATACAGATGCACGGTATTGGGGGAAATACCCACGGATGAATCCGAGGAGGAATTCAGGGAGGAATCCGAGGAATCCGAGGAGGAATCCAGAGATGCATCCGAGGACGAATCCGGGAACACGGCGTTTCGTCCCTCTTCCGGCACATCCTCATATACCACCCCAGGGGCTTCTATTTCCTTCACCCTGACCGGAACCGTACAGATACTCTCATATCTGGCGGTCACCACATAATGGTCCAGGGTCAGCACCCCGCAAATAAACGTATTCCTGCTGCTGTTCCCAAGACGCAGCAGATAATCGCCTGCAGACAAAAATCCCTCCGACTTTTTCTCATCATAGCTTGCCAGCTCCCTCAGATCAAAATGCAGCTCAAGCTCCTGCTCCTGACCCGGCTCAAGCAGGGCGGTCTTGACGAAAGCCGCCAACTTCTGGTATTCCTTCCCCAGATCGGACTGGGGACAGCTCACATAAAGCTGAAGGATTTCCTTTCCGCTGTAGGTATCCCCGGTATTCTTTATGACGGCTGTCACGGTTACGGCGCTTCCCTGCGCGCTGACCTTGCTGCCCAGGATTTGAAAGTCCGTATAGGAAAGTCCATATCCGAAGGGATATTTGGGTGTTACCCCGAACGTATCGAAATATCGGTACCCCACATAAATCCCCTCCTGATAATATTCCTCCTTCAGATTCCCATTTAAATAGCTGTAGCTCCCCGCACAGGGAATATCGTAATAATCGCGCGCCCAGGTATCCGTCAGCTTTCCGGAAAAGCTCTTTTTCCCCAGAATCAGATCTGCAAAGGCCCGTCCGCCCTGGGAGCCCTGCTGGCAATAATAAACCACCGCGTTGATTCCCTGTACTTCTTCCGTGAACTTCATGTCAAAGGAGCTTCCTGTATTGATGACAACAATAAATTTTTCATAGTGTTCCGCACAGATTCTGATATTTTCCAGCTCTTCCCGGGAAATGGTATATTCATTTTTGTAAAGCTTCCTGTCGGCGCCCTCTCCTGCCTGCCTGGCGATCACATAAATACAGGTCTGTGTATCAGAAGCCGTAATATCTTCCTGTGAAATCCTGCGCCCATAGGGATACAAATAAGAATCTGCCATGAGATTGACCATATCCTTCATGCTGTGCGTCTTCCGGAAATCTTCCTTGTATCTTTCAAGACCGCTCTGATACTCCTTTTCATAATCGGATATCCATGATTTCGTTGTAATCTGGAAGCCGCCCTTCTCCAGGCCCTCCAGGATCGTGCAGGCATGACGCTCATTGACTTCTCCGGAACCGCTCCCTCCCTTAATGGTCCTGCCGGCGCCGGCGCCGTACAGGGCGAGCTTTCCAGGGGCAAGGGGCAGTACCCCGTCATTCTCCAGAAGCACTATCCCCTCCAGGGCAGCCTGATAAGCCACCTTTGCGCTTTGCCTTTCTGTCTTCGATACCCTTTGGGACCGATGAGCCTTGTTTGGAATCTTTAATTTCATGAAAATACCCTCCTTCCGTTTTGCTTCCCTACACGCCATCCCATAACTTGAACATATACCTTTTTATCCTTCCCGTATTCCCTTATATCCCGTCATTCCTGCTTCAAAACACAGCCGGCAGCCTGTTCAAATCATAGGAATCCAGGTATTTCCTTGTATTCTCACACATTTCTGCGAAGAGCTTCTTCGCATTTTCCATTCCGCAGGTTACCAAAGGGTCATAGGCGAACGCGCAGAATATCTTATTCAGGTCGCGGGCTGCAATTCCTTCCGATACCAGCTCCTGTTCGCCGCACACGCGGGAAACCAGAGGATAAATCTCCGCCGGAACCGGTCCTGCAAATACGGGCGTCAGACTTCCTGCCCGGAACACCGCGTTGGTCTCCACCACAGCTCCTAAGGGTAGATTGGGAATCTGACCCTGGTTGGGAATATTCACATTAGTGACCAGCTCACACAAGCCAAGCAAAGCCCTGATCTGGTTGACCCCTTCTTCGCCAGTTCCGTTGATCACTACCTTTTCTTCCCCGGATACTAATTTCTCACTTCTTACCAGACGCTTCTTCAGGTCTTCCTTTCTCCATGACACAGGGGTCAGACCGAAGTGCATCTCCTTCACCCGCTCAGGGCTTTCCAGATACCATCTTCCTTCGCAGAATTCTGCAAGATGTCTGTCTCCTGCGGCGGCAATATAACCAAAGCGTCTGAAAAGATCCATCTTCACGCATTCTGTGCTGACAAAGCTGTTATTCATCCAGTTGGAGTCCACATTGCCTCCCTCAGGCTCATAACCGTTCTGATATTTTTCACAGAACTCCTTGTAATAAGGGAAAAGATCCACATTATGATAGGTTGCGGAGGTAAGCCAGGTGAAATGATTCACCGACACCGGATTTACCTTGATCTCATGTCGGTCGACGTTTTCCACATGCAGCATCTCTTCTACCACCTTGACCAAAAGCTTCTGGGTGCCAAACACTTCATGACAGCATCCAAAGGCCTTAATTTTCGGAAATACTCTGTAAAGGGTCTTCACGCAGAGGGTCATGGGATTGGTATAATTGATGACCCAGGCGTCCGGCGCATTTTCCCTGATCTTCTCCGCAATATATTCATACATGGGAATGGTCCTCATTGCCCTTATGATACCGCCGGGACCCGTAGTGTCTCCTACGGACTGATAAATCCCGTATTTCTCAGGCGTATGTACATCCGACTCCATCTCGTCAAAAGTACCAGGGAGAATAGAGATGATCACAAAATCAGCACCTGTCAGAGACTCTTCTATCGTTTCTACCGCATGATAGTTCCAAATGGACTTTGCGCCCTCGGCATCCCGGTACTTATTGCCGATCACCTCATTGCACCTTGCCGCTTGAAAGTCAATATCATAGAGATAAACATCCCCACTGATGTCGCCGCAGGCGGCCAGATCGCTCATCAGTCCCCAGGCCCAGCCTCTGGAACCGCCTCCAATGTAAGCGATTTTAATTCCAGATACCCTATTTCCCTCGTATTTCATAGTTTCCTTCTCTCCTTATTTCCTGATTTTGTACATATTATTTCCCTGTAGACCTTCTCCTGACCCAGCTTTATAATGCGGGAACAGGAAGAAGCGTAGAGCCTTCCCCTTCATTCAAAAATTCCATCAGCTGCCTTTCGAGCTCCGGACCCCACCACAGGCTGTAGCCCGCTTTGGTCGGGTGGATATCATCCCACATATAAAGTGCGCGCAGCTCCTCCGAAATGGAATTAAACTCCTCATCCGTCCATAAGTCAAGAACGCCGATACCCCATTTCCTTCCGAGCCCTTGAAGCGCCTTTACCATCGCAGTATATTCGGCAGACTGATAATGGCTCCCGGTATAGAACACCACGGGGCAGCCCCAGGTTGCCTTCGCATATGCTATGATATATTCCATCGCCCCTGTCACCGTGGAAGTATCAAAGCAATCAAGCCCTGTTCCCTCACTGATCTCTCCCAAAGGAACGGAAAGGGTCGCATCATTGGTAGAAAGCTGGCAAACAAAAAGATCGAACCTTTCCTCCGTGGGGATCGTTTTCAGCCTTGAAACATACGAAGAGTCGTTCCTGTCCGTGAGCGTTGTTCCGCTTTCCGCTTCTTTATAAAGCCCTGCCCCAAAACGAGCCGCCAGGTATTCTCCTACCGCCTGCTCCCCCGAAGCGCTTCCAAGGGTCACTGAGGAACCCAGAATGCAAATCCTTCCGCCTGCAAGAGGACTTTCCTCCATCTGGCTCAAATTGGAAAAATCATATTCCTGTTGGTTGCCTTCCATTCCGTTCATCCTCACCTCCCGCAGCCCCCTAAAGGGGCCGATACCGCCAAGCCACCCCAGAAGTGCAAGCTCCAGAATAACTATAACCGCCATAATAGCGATTACTGCGACCAAAAGCTTTTCCCAGCCGGTCTTCTTTTTTACCATTGCCATTCTTATAATTCCTTCCGACGAATCACTTGTTTCTGTTATTATACAAAGCAGCCCAGTCATTGCTAAACGAAATCATGCGGTTTCCGGCCGAGTATCACATTCCCTGATATTATGATGCTTCCTCCAGCCAGCGAACCGCACAGTGGGCGTAGCCTGCCGCGCCTATTGGGCAGACATCCTCGTTGAACCGTACTTTAGGGTTATGTGCGGAGTAGTCGCCGCGCCCGTCAGGAAAACCGGCCGAAATGTACAACAGCGCTGACGGAATGCGCTCTGCGACCTTTGCGAAATCCTCGGAAGCGTTGGCCGCCATTCCCGGGTATCCCAGATTACCGGGGATGGGCAGTTCCTTCATGTAACCCGCGATCTTCTCTGTAAACGACTTGTCGCACACAAGCGGCGGCACGTCCGACAAGGTGAACACCTCTGCACTGGCACCGTTCATCGCAGCGATGCTTACGGCAACCTCCCTTATCCTGCGCACCAGCAGCTCTCTGGACTCCTTATCATTTGTGCGCAGTGTTCCCTCCAGCTCCGCAGTATCCGGAATTATGTTGGGGGCGCTGCCGGCGCAGAATTTGCCCAAAGTCAGGACGCATGTCTTCTCCGGGTTTGCCTCCCGTGCGATCAATCCTTCCAGGGCGGTGTATATCTGCACGCCGGTGTGGATGGGATCCACAGCCAGGTTCGGATAGGCTCCGTGCCCTCCCTTGCCCTGTATGGCTATCCTGAACCCGTCCACCGAGTTCATCATTACAGAGCCTGCGTTATACATAAACATACCGATGGGCAGCTTACCGGGAGCTACATGGAAAGCCAGCGCAGCCTCAGGCGCCGGGTCTTCTAAGATACCGTTGGCAATCATATTACCGCTGCCCTCAAAGGTCTCCTCTGCAGGCTGGAACATCAACTTTACCCTGCCTTTCAGCTCACTTTCACATTCTTTCAGCATTTTGGCCGCTGTAAGCAGCATCGCTGCATGAAAGTCATGTCCGCAGGTATGGGCTTGTTCACCCGTGGGGCAGGCAAAATGTTCCCCGCTTTCCTCAGGCATCGGAAGCGCATCCATATCTGCCCGAAGCAGCAGTGTCTTCTCCCCATGACCAATAAGGGCTGTTACCCCCTTGCCGCAGCGCTCGGCCTCAATGCCGCAGTCTGTCAGAGTCTTCATAATATAGCTGCATGCTATGGGCATGTCCAACCCCACCTCCGCGTGCTCATGCAGATAGCGGCGGTGCGCTACTGTTTCGTCTTTCAACTCCAAAGCTTTTTTATAAAAGTCCATAAACAAACCTCCTCATATATTATTTTATACTAAATTAAAAAAATGCACAACTCTTATGCAAAATAAATCTGTTTCTAAATCTTTTTCCGTAGCCGACGAAAAACATGAGCTGATATCAGGGTATCAGCGATACCATATATCAGCCCATAATTTTCTCGCTTATTTTTCTTTCACAGGTATTCTTCCGCTGCCATTATTTCGCCGCCAGTTCCACCTTAAGCTTCTCAGTCAGGGCAGGAACGATCTTATTCAGGTCGCCCACAATGCCGTAGTCAGCCACATCGAAGATAGGGGCGGTGTCATCCTTGTTGATGGCGATAATGATATCGGATTCCTCCATGCCTGCCAGGTGCTGGATGGCGCCGGAGATACCGATCGCGAAATACACGTTGGGGCGAACGGTCTTACCGGTCTGTCCTACCTGCAGGGCCTTGGGCTTCCAGCCCGCATCCACGACCGCACGGGAGCAGCTTACGGTTCCGCCGATCACCTCTGCCAGATCCTCCAGGATCTTGAAGTTCTCAGGGCTTCCAACGCCACGTCCGCCGGATACCAGGATCTTCGCGTCCATGATATCTACAGTATCGGATACCGCTTTCACAACATCCATGATCTCCACATAATTGTGGTTCGGGGTAAATCCGGGATTGAACTCGATCACTTCTGCCTTTGCGCCGGGAACGCGGTCCTTCTTCTGCATAACGCCGGGACGCACGGTAGCCATCTGAGGGCGGAAGTCGGGACACGCAATGGTAGCAATGGTGTTGCCGCCAAATGCGGGACGGGTCATCAGCAGCTGATTGTGCTTCTGCTCCTTGCCGGGAACCGGATTCAAAGGGAAATCACCGATATCAAGCTGTGTGCAGTCTGCAGTCAGTCCGGTATGGATCCTCGCGGATACACGGGGGCCTAAGTCACGTCCGATGGCGGTAGCGCCTACCAGAAAGATCTCAGGCTTAAACTCTTTGATCACGGAAGCCAGGGCATGTGCATAAGGCTCAGTCCTATAGTCCTTACATTCGGGATCATCTACCACGATCACACGGTCTGCGCCATATTCAGCCAACTGGTCAGCCAGATCCTTCACACCGCTGCCAACCAGTACGGCGGTTACATCTGTGCCAAGATCTGCAGCAAGATCCTTGCCCTTGCCGATCAGTTCGAAGGCAATACTGTTGATCTCATTGTCAACCTGCTGGGCGAAGACATATACGCCCTTATATTCCTCTAAATTCATTGTTATCCTCCATTCTGCCATGCCTGCGGTATAGTCCGGTTCTTGCCGGCATAGGCATCCGTCAGACTTACGCTGATATCCCTCCTGTTTTCCAGGACAGGGCGTCTGTCTTCCGCCGCCGTGCAGACATGCCACTTAGACATCTTTATTGTTCTATTTTAATTGTTCTTCACTTTAGATGACATGTTTCTCTTTCAGCTTGCCTACGATGTAGTCAACGGACTCAGCGGGATCCAGGTTCACCTTCTCGCCCTTGCCCTTTCTTACCTTGTCGGAAGCCTTGGCGATCTGGGTCGGGGATCCCTTCAAACCCAAGTTAGAATCCTCCACATCAACCAGATCCGCCCTGCCCCATACGGTGACATCTGCCTTGCAGGCATCAAAGATTCCGCCGGGAGTCATGTATCTGGGCTCATTCAGCTCTGCCAGGGCCGTGATCAGGCAGGGCATCTTAGCCTTAAGGACATGGTATCTATCATCAAACTGACGCTCGACAATCACGCTGTCGCCGTCAATCTTGATATTCTGTGCATAAGAGATAACAGGAATATTCAGGTGCTCGGAAAGCTGGGGACCTACCTGTGCGGTGTCGCCGTCAATCGCCTGACGGCCGGTAATGATCAGGTCATAATCCAGGTTACGGATAGCGCCCGCCAGGGTCTGGGACGTTGCCCAGGTATCCGCCCCGCCCAGCACTCTGTCTGTCACCAGGACCGCTTTGTCAGCTCCCATCGCCATGGCTTCACGCAGCACATCCTCCGCTTTGGGAAGACCCATGGTCACAACAGTAACCTCCGCTCCATACTGATCCTTTAACCTGAGGGCCGCCTCTAAGCCGGACTTGTCATCAGGGTTCATGATGGTCAACATAGCCGCTCTATTCAGGGTTCCGTCAGGGTTAAACTGTACGCCGCCCTTGGTATCGGGAACCTGCTTGATACAAACAACAATTTTCATTGTATTTTCACTCCTTACTTTTTTCTTTCAGATCCATATATTATTTTAACAGCGCCGCGCTGATGACCATACGCTGTACTTCGCTGGTGCCCTCGTAGATCTCAGTGATCTTGGCATCACGCATCATGCGCTCCACGTCATACTCTCTGGTGTAGCCGTAACCGCCGTGAAGCTGTACAGCCTTAGTGGTAACTTCCATTGCAACCTCTGCGGCATACAGCTTCGCCTGCGCAGCCTCAAAGCCGTATTCCTTCTGGGTGGCCTTTGCCAGGGCAGCCTTATAAACCAGAAGCTGGGCAGCCTGTACCTTGGTAGCCATATCAGCCAGCTGGAACTGCGTATTCTGCTGCGAGGCAATGGACTTGCCAAACTGCTTTCTCTCCTTGGTGTAGGCGATGGTCCTGTCCAGCGCGCCTTCCGCAATACCGAGGGCCTGTGCCGCGATACCGATACGCCCGCCGTCCAGGGTGTGCATAGCGATCTTAAAGCCCTGCCCCAGCTTGCCCAGCATATTCTCCTTGGGAACGCGGCAGTCCGTAAAGATCAGCTCATAGGTGGAAGAACCGCGGATACCCATCTTTTTCTCCTTGGTGCCGAAACTAAAGCCGGGAGTGCCCTTTTCCACGATAAAGGAAGTGATCTCCTTCATCATCCTGCCGCGCTTCTCGATCATGCCGGTAACGGCGAAGATCACATATACGTCGGCTTCCTTACCATTGGTAATAAAAATCTTGGAACCGTTGATCACATACTCGTCGCCGTCCAGAACAGCCTTCGTCTGCTGTCCCTGCGCGTCGGTTCCGGCGCCGGGCTCGGTCAGGCCGAACGCGCCAAGCTTCTCACCCTTTGCCAGGGGAACTAAGTACTTCTGCTTCTGCTCCTCCGTACCAAAGGTCATGATGGGATCGCAGCACAGGGAGGTATGTGCGGAAACGATAACGCCTGTGGTGCCGCATACCTTGGAAAGCTCCTCCACGCACATCACGTAGGTCAGCGGATCGCAGCCCTGTCCGCCATATTCCTTGGGAACAGGGATTCCCAGGAAACCATATTTTGCCATCTTGTCCACGGTGACCCTGGGGAACTCTTCAGTCTCATCTACCTCCTGAGCCAGAGGCTTTACTTCTTTTTCGGCGAACTCTTTGAATAAAGCACGCGCCATTTCATGCTCTTTGCTTAAAGTAAAATCCATGATTTTATTTCCTCCAATTTATACTTTTCACAACGATTCAGCCACCGGGGCGGCTGAATCGTATCTATCCGCCTGCTTTTGACGGCTGCGGAAAAATGATTTCACTTCATTATTTGCGGTAATCATAGAAGCCGACGCCGGTCTTACGGCCCAGCTTGCCTGCACGCACCATCTTGCGAAGCAGGGGATGAGGGCGGTACTTGGGATCACCGGTCTCATGCTGAAGCACTTCCATGATGGCCAGGACGATATCCAGACCTACCAGGTCGCCCAGGGCAAGAGGTCCCATGGGATGGGATGCGCCAAGCTTCATGGCCTCATCGATATCGGCTACGCTTGCGATACCGTCGGCATAGATGCCGATTGCTTCATTGATCATCGGAATCAGGATCCTGTTTACCACAAAGCCCGGGGCTTCCTTCACTTCAACAGGGGTCTTGCCGATCTCAGCCGCAATGCCCTTAATGGTCTCAACCAGCTCCGCAGGGGTATTCTCGCCTGCAATCACCTCCACCAGCTTCATTCTGTCAGCCGGATTGAAGAAATGCATACCGATCATAGGTCTGTCCAAACCCGAGCCGATCTCTGTGATGGACAGAGAGGATGTGTTGGTGGCGAAAATACAGTCGGGCTTCACGATCTCCTGAAGCTCTTTGAAGGTGGTCTTCTTTAACTGCATATTTTCAGGTGCCACTTCGATCACCAGGTCGCAGTCCGTACAGATGTCCTTAAGACCGGTCACGATCTTGGCTGCCATCGCGTCTGCGGCCTCCTGCGCCAGCTTTCCCTTATTTACCAGGAAATTGAAATTCTTTAAAATCCTTGCCTTGCCTCCGTCCGCAAATTCCTGCGTGATATCGCACAGACATACTTCATAACCTTCTGTCATTGCAAAAGCCTGAGCAATTCCTGCTCCCATGGTACCAGCACCGATAACGCCTACTTTCATGGAATCTTCCTCCTTAATAATGTTTAGTTTAAATAATCATCATAGCGCAGCAAGTCTTTTCCGCGCACTATCAGCAATTCTTAAACGGCTCCTTCACCTTTTCCTTGTTCTTATCCAGGAAAAACGCCATGCCGTATTTCTGGTCCTGCGTCTCAAAGCAGGCCCCGAAAAGCTTCTCCTCGATCACAATCGCCTCGTCCATCTCGACCTCAAGCCCCTCATTGATCGCCTTCTTACAGTTGCGCACCGCAATAGGCGCATTCTTTGCGATCGAAGCGGCCATCTTCTGTGCGGCGGGAAGCAGTTCCTCCTGAGGATATACCGCATTCACCAGACCAATACGATAGGCCTCGTCCGCTTTGATATTGCGCGCGGTGTAGATCATCTGCTTCGCCATGCCGGGACCCACCAGACGGGCAAGCCTCTGGGTGCCGCCGAAGCCGGGAGTGATCCCAAGACCCACCTCGGGCTGGCCAAATACCGCGTTTTCAGAACAGATCCTGATATCGCAGCTCATGGCGATCTCGCAGCCGCCGCCCAGCGCAAAGCCGTTTACCGCCGCAATCACAGGAATGGGGAAGGTCTCCAGCTTACGGAAAACATCGTTTCCCTTTTTGCCGAAGGCTTCGCCCTCCTTTTTGGAGAGAGAACTCATTTCGCCGATATCGGCGCCTGCCACGAAGGACTTCTGCCCCGCGCCGGTTAAGATCAGGCATCTCACCTCATCCAGATTCACACAATCCAGGGTCTGATCCAGCTCTTCCAAAACAGTGGAATTCAGCGCGTTCAGCGCCCGCTCACGGCTGATGGTGATCACACCGACGCCGCCGTTTTGCTCATATACAATGTATTCCATTTTATTCTGCTCCTTTTTGCCATGCCGCAGAATGATCCCTTCATCCGGTACCCCTGCGGCTACGTGCTATCTTCAAAAGTTTTCCATCTATACACTGTATATGGAGAGCGCCCAATTACGAACCCTCTCCATATATCATTCCGGAATCAGTCTACCAGCTTTCCTTCATCAATCTTCAATTTTTACAACTGTTGCGCAGCCCATGCCTCCGCCGATACACAGGGTTGCAAGACCGGTCTTAGCGCCCCTTGCCTGCATCTCATACAGAAGGGTTACCAGTATACGGCACCCGGAAGCTCCTACAGGATGTCCAAGGGCGATGGCGCCGCCATTGGGATTCAGCTGCTTATCCACATCAATGCCAAGCTCCTTGCCTACAGCGACGGACTGGGCGGCAAACGCTTCATTCGCCTCGATGATATCAAAATCTTCAATCTTAAGCCCGGTCTTGGCCATAACCTTCTTCGTAGCAGCCACGGGGCCGATGCCCATCACCTCAGGACGGACGCCTGCCAGGGCGCCTGCAACAAAAGTAGCCATGGGCTTCACGCCCAGCTCCTTCGCCTTCTCCTCGCTCATCACAACGATGGCTGCCGCGCCGTCATTAATCCCGGAAGCGTTGCCCGCGGTTACAAATCCGCCCGGATTGATGGGACGGAGCTTTGCGAGACCTGCCATGGTGGAGCCGGGTCTGGGGCCTTCATCTGTATCGAAAACAATGGTTTCCTTCTTTTTCTTCACTTCTACGGGAACGATCTCAGCCTTAAACGCGCCGTTCTTCTGTGCCTCTTCACACTTTAACTGGCTATTTAAAGCAAACTCGTCGATCTCTTCACGGGTCAGGCCCCATTCCTCGCAGATATTGTCTGCGGTCTTGATCATATGATAATCATTGAAAGCATCCCAAAGGGCATCCTTGATCATGGTATCTACCAGTACGCCGTTATTCATACGGTAGCCATAACGTCCCTGAGGGATCGCATAAGGAGCCATGGACATATTCTCCATGCCGCCTGCCACAATAACGTCCGCCTCGCCTGCCAGGATCATCGCTGCAGCCTGGTTCACACAGTTCAGGCCGGAACCGCACACCACATTCATGGTAACGGCGGGCACTTCAATGGGAAGCCCTGCCTTGATGGAAGCCTGACGCGCTACGTTCTGTCCCTGTCCTGCCTGGATGACACAGCCCATATACACCTGGTCAACATTTTCGGGGGCGATTCCTGCCCTCTTCACTGCTTCTTTGATTACGATTGCGCCGAGATCCACAACGGGGGTTGTGCTTAAAGAACCGCCCATAGTTCCGATCGCAGTACGACACGCGCCTGCCAATACAACTTTCTTTGCCATTTCCTTCTCCTCCATTTGATTTGAGAAATCTGCTTTTCTCCTTTACAGTACAGAGAAATTAACACGTATCCTCCCTTATTCAGGGCAGACCGGAATGATTGTTAATTTTTTGTCATTCCACTGTTAATCATTATAACACAGGGCTCAGGCTTTTGCAATCACTTTTCACAGAAAAATCTTTACCTGTATAAGTCATTTATGATAATGTCTCAATAAACCACAAGAGAAAATGTCTCAAATGTGGTAAACTTACCTCTGGAAA
>CANPYG010000080.1 GCA_947588205.1 uncultured Acetatifactor sp.
CGCCGCCAAGATCATTTCCCGTATCAACGGCTTCACCTTTGTGGAGACTGAGTATGATCCTTATACCAACACCGTAAAGGAGCTGTACAGAACCTCCTATTCTGAGGGACTTCGTTCCAAGGTAAACTGCTATGGCGCCAACAGCGTTCCTGAAGGCGTTGCCATTATGTGGAAAGAGAACGTGGACGTATCCATCACCGGCAACTCCACCAATCCCACCAGGTTCCAGCATCCTGTAGCCGGTACATACAAGAAGGAAAGAACCGAGGCAGGCAAGAAGTACTTCTCCGTAGCCTCCGGAGGCGGCACCGGCCGTACCCTTCACCCCGACAACATGGCGGCAGGCCCTGCTTCCTATGGCTTTACCGATACCTTAGGCCGTATGCATTCCGATGCACAGTTCGCTGGTTCTTCCTCCGTTCCTGCGCATGTTGAGATGATGGGTCTCATCGGTATGGGCAACAACCCCATGGTGGGTGCTACCGTTGCCGTGGCTGTTTCCATTGAAGAAGCGGCGAAGGCTGGACGTTTCTAAAGAAACGCTTGTATATTCTAAAGAAATGGCTTAAAATAAGGGTTTTCGTTGATGTGAATTGTCAGCGGAAGCCCTTAATTTTACCACATAGCACACAAGTGTAGTACACACGGGGCAGCACATACGAGATAACCCACACGGGGTAGCACACAAATACAAGGAACTGCTTCAAATTTGAAAGAAAAAAGGCTCATTCTTTAAATTCATAACAGGAAAAAGATGCTTGTTCCAGACTTGTATTTATGGTATAATCCGTTACAGGAACAATCGTGTTGCAGGGTGGTAGCCTCCCTCACTGAGAAGAAGGGAGGTGGTGCTGATGGATGTGTATGAAATTTTAAGCCTGTTGTTTTTAGGCGGTACTTTCCTGATGGCATTGCTTACCTACATAGATAGTAGGAACGATAAGCGAAAATAAATAAGCCTACCTTGTTTAACTTGGCCGTTGACAGGTAGGCTTACTTATTAGCCAAACTGGGAGGTCAACCACTTTGTGGGCGGTTGCTTCCTTTGTGTATATCATAACACATCCGGCAGCGGGATTCAAGCTTTTTTAATAGTAGTTTATTCTTATATTTGTGCGCGACAGGAGGGAAAACAGGCATGTGGAAGAACTTAACGGGGCAATTTATCAATTGGTGGAAAAAGGATGAGAGGTATATTACCCTCATCCAGTCCCTGTTATTGGCGATGCTTCCTTTGGTCTGCTGTATCGTTTCCTGCGCGTTGGAGGGCAGGACCATTGGAGAGGTTTATCTGCCGGAGTCTCCCTGGAACGATGAATTGTTCTATTATAAACAGGTGGAAGGGATCGTCAATTTTGGATATCCGCAGGGATATTTTGGCTTCAATGAAAGCCACGCCCTGAAGTTGTCCTTCGCGGCGTGGAGCCCGGTGCTGGTATTTCCCTGGGTATTATGGGGTTTGCTGTTCGGCTGGAACCTGATGTCCCCCATCCTGGCAAATATCGTGTTTATGATGCTGTGCTGCTTCCTGTTTGTATGGCTGGTCAGGCCCAGCTGGAAGCAGGAGGGGGCAATCGCATTATTATTCTGTTTTTTCCGGCTCTTTGTGCGGTATATGCTGTCGGGAATGCCGGAGAATATATGCTTTGCCCTTCTGATTCTTTTTTATGGTCTGGCCGTGAATTATAAAAAGAAGGAAAAGACCTGGAAGTTGGTTCTGTTATTTGCGATGAGCTGTATCATGACTCTGATGCGCCCGTATTTCATCCTGTTTTTATTCCTGCCGGTCTATTTCTGGATACGAAGGGATAAATGGAAGGGGTTGGCGGGATCGGTTCTGATATTTCTTGCAACCGCCTTCTTCTATGCAGGGATTAAACATTATTTGGGGGCGGAGTATTTCGATCCATTATTTTTTACGGACTGGATTTCGGCCTTTTTTGAAAGAGGATTATTCGGCGGCCTTTATTACACGCTGAACAAGCTGCGGCAGATGGGAACTTCTTTTTTGCAGTATGCGTTGGAGGGAGTCCGGTCAGGATTTGCCGCGGGGGCTTTTATCGACGGATACCTTGTGGTAATGACCGTGTTGCTGGTTCAGGGGCTGGTCGATTGCTGGAAACGTTACCGGGAAAAGAAGGAAAATCATTTTTTGGCGATAGAGCTTCACTTGCTTTTCTGCTTTGTGGCGATGGTGGCTGCGTTGCTTCTGATGTATAAGCTGGAAGAGGGCAGTAAGCATCTGCTGACATTCATTGCGGCGGGAATCTTTGTGCTCCCTGTGATTGGTAAAAGACCATACGGGAAGATACTATTCCTGGGAGCGGCGTTCCTGTTCCTTTATTTTATAAAAGCGAATACCCCCTACGACTATCAGGTGCCGTATAGAACGGCGGAGAGACAGGAGCAGGTAGAAGATTGGTCGGCTGGGTTCGCAGGAACCATGGAACTGAACAGAGATGATGTGCCGAATTTTGAAAATGTAGTCATATGGGTGTTTCAGGATAAGGACAGCTCGGAGGATACGTATATCCGGCCCTTATGGCAGGCTTTATATGGTTTGCCCAAGGGATTTGGCATCAGCTGCTGTATGCCGGAATATGTGACCGGTGAATTTGAACGTCTGCAGAGCCGCTATCTGTTCACTCCGCCGGGAGGGCAGATAGACGAGATGTGTAAAAAGGCGAATTATGAGGAACTGTACCGAAACGCCGACGGAGTCTTATATGAATTAAGGAGCGGATATGAAGAAGAATAAAAGATGGTTTGGAACGGACATATTTTTTTGGATCCTGTTTAGTGTATATTTTATCGTAACTTTATTATTATTCCACCGGCAGACTGTATGTTATGGGGGAAAATACCCTTCGGACATATTGCCGTATTTAGATGAAATTCAAGGGATATCGTCAGGATTCGATTACCCTTATCCGGTGATGTTCTGGATCGCCAGGCTGTTGATGTTCTTTACAACGCCGGCCCACGCCATGGCGTTGGCGGTTGGCGGCTTGAATGCGCTGACCGTGGTCGGACTCAAATTCTATTTTGATAAAAAGCTGCCCATCGGGCAAAAGGGCTTCCGGCAGATATCTACGCTGCTGGTATTTGGAACTTTGCTGGTATCGATGATCTTCCCCCTTCAATATCTCGGTCATTATGTGGATTATGTAAAGGGTTCGCCGGATTATTTATACCGCTATTTGGGCGTTTTCTCGCCCAATCCCTTCCACAACGCCACTTACCTGGCTGCGCGCCCCTTTGCGGTGGTCGTATTTTTCCTGATGACAGATATCCTGGAGGAATATGAGGAAAATACGAAATGGCTGAATTGGAAATACGTTATATTTGGGGCGCTTTTATTGGTCGCGACGATGGCTAAGCCCAGCTTTACCTTTGTTTTTGTCGGCACAAGCGGTATTATTATGTTGTATCGTCTGCTGCGAAGCAGGGGAAAGAATTTTAAGGCTTCTTTTCAACTGGGGATTTATTTTATCCCTACCTTTTTGGATCTGTTGTATCAGTACCGGGATGTTTTTGTGGGAAGTACGGCAAGAGGAGAGGAAAAGGGGATCGGAGTAGGATTCCTTGTAGCCTGGGGAGATTCTACAGATAATGTGCCAGTGTCCATCTTGCTGGCGGTCGCGTTCCCTCTGGCGGTATTGCTGTTCCAGGGGCGCGGCCTGCTGAAGGACAAATGTCTGCGTTTTGCCGGACAGTTGTTCCTTGTGAGCCTTTTGATGTTTATGTTCTTGTATGAGAAAGGATTTCGAAAGGAACATTTAAATTTCGCCTGGGGTTATATGTACGGTATGTTTTTCCTTTTCGCAACAAGTCTTCTGACCCTTGCCAGAGAGACCAAAAACCGGAAACAGCCGCTCTGGCAGCTTTTGATACAATGGCTGCTCTTCGCCCTGCATCTGGTATGTGGTTTGGATTATTTGCGTGTGTTGTTATGCGGGGGATGGTTTTACTGATCTGTAAATTCGGTTCTGACAAAGCTGGAGAGGCGCCTGACAGGCGCCTTTTTTGGATAGTTATCTTTTATAATCTGTTCCGCTTTTTTCATGACTACTAACTGAAAATGTGATAGTAATTGTAAAAAAATTTAAAAAAAATATGTCACAAAACGAGTTCTGGCAGACTATATACATGGGACAATAAATGCAAGAAACTTTTAAAGCTTACAAAAATGACCCCAAAAGTATCGTGATCCATAATTGCGGTACTTTTTGGGTCATGGGTATGTACACAACATTGCTTTAATTTCTATGGTGTGATATCATAACTATGAATGAATGGAAAAATAGGGGAGCCTTCTGCAGGCAGGCGGTGGGAACCAATCGGAAAAAGTAAATGGACGGAAGAGTAAATCTGGAAGGAGCCAATTAGAAATAAATTGGCCCTGAAGATGGGGGAAAAGGATTGAAGATTACACCAGAAAAAGTAAATGAGATTGTGGATTCCAACTATGAAAATATCTATTACTACTGCAGAATTCGCATGGAGGAGCAGGATGCGAAGGATATCACGCAGGAGGTATTCCTGGCTCTGCTTGATTCTTATAAAAAAGTGGAGTTTGAACGGGTGCGGCAATGGTTGTACAATACTGCGTATTATATGGTGGTAGATTATTATAAAGAGAAGGAGCGCAGGAAAAGGCACTTTTTGAGTCTGGAAGCGGTAGCGGGAATGCAGGATCCTACCGCCCGGTTCATTGAGGAGCTTGTGGAGGAAAATCTGCCGGAAAATGTATTTTCGGAAGAACAGCTTTCTGATTGTAGGGCGAAGGTTCTTATGCGGCTTTCCGACCGGGAAAGAGAATTGTATGAAAATGTCTTTGTCGAAAAGAAAAGCTATGCCGGACTGGCAGAACAGCTTGGGATCAGTGAAAGCACTCTGCGGAAAAGGATATCAAGGCTTACTTTTAAGATTCGCAAAATTGTAAAAAAAATTATGTCACAAAAAGAATAAAAATTTTTATAAAATTTCAAAAAAAGATGTCACAAATTATTTACTGAAAGACTATATAGATGAGACAAGAAAAGTGGTACAGTGCTGGAGGGAAGAATGGAGGAATGCTGTCTTGGATCATAAGAATAATCCTACGGAAGATAACCTGACCAAATATTTGATGGAACAGATCGATCAGGAGCTTGAGAAGCCTTTTGAAGAGCAGAATATGGAATACATAGAGGAATGCAGTCAGAAACTATATCGGATCACAGGCGATAGGTATGATCCGGAGCCTGCAGCCAGAGAAGAGAGCGTGGAGAAGATCAAACGACTGGCAGAGAAGAAAATTCGGAAGAAGATGCTTATAAAACGGCTGGAAATTGTTGCAACAGCTGCATGCCTTGTATTTGTAGTGATGGGCGGAGGCATTGCCTGGGCGGATGGGGATTACAGTCAGTTGCCTTTCGGGAATCTGCTGTACAGGATGGCTTTGATATTGCAGCCGGGGGAGGCTGTGGATATAGAAGATGATACTTTTTACAAGCCTATAACTTACTCTACCATAGAGGAATTTTTTGAGGATCAAGATGTTTCGGTCTTATATCCGACCTGGCTGCCTGAAGGTGTGGAGTTAGAGAAAATACAGTTTTATCAAGAAGATGCGGATAAAAAAGAAATGTATTATGTATTTAGCGATAGTGAGATACAGTTTATGATCTTTCTATACAATAAATATAGCAATGTGGATGAGGTTTTTGCAGGGGTGGATTCTTTTGAGTTAGATGGTGTTATGTATTACATTAGGGAAACACAAGTCGGGAAAATGAATGTGGCATTTAACAGAGAGGGATATTTTTATAGCATAACGGTAAGGAATCTGGAAGATTTGCAAGGAATTTTAAAAGGATTGGAGATGAAGGATTGATGAAGAAAAAAATTATAGCAATTTTTTTAGCAGCACTTTTTATATCACAAAGTTTGCAGAGCACTGCTGCGGACGTAGAGAACAGTATGAACTCGGTTACAGTTGTTTTTCAGGAGAATTCTCGATTCACAGAAGAGCAGAAAGAGCTTATCATTCGAAGTTTTATGAACAGTTCAGATGACCAGTATCAAACTTGTGGGCTGCTCTGTACTTTATTTGGACATGATTATCAAACGGAAACGATTTATCTTTGCCGACACAAGGTATATGCTTCAACTCCGAGATGTATTCGTGAAGAATATCTGGAGAGGTGCTGTAGCAGATGTTCTGCTGAGGAAAAAACTTTGATATCAACTGAAAGAATCGATTGTTGTTTTTAAATTATATTTTAGAAAGAGAAGGTGATTCCATTGGTATTCAGGAGAACCCTCGGTTCTTAGAGGAATAGAAGGAACAGATCACCCGGAGTTTTGTGAGCGGCTTTGATGACCAGTGCCAAACATGCGGACTGCTGTGTGCTTTATTTGGACATGATTATCAAACGGGAGTGGTTTATAATGTCCGGCACATCAAAGGATTAATTGCTGTCTGTAAATAGTGTTCTTATGTGAAAAGGAGATGAGTCCAATGGGGGATGAATAATGTTTGAGAGACAATTTTGAAAAAGCTGCATATGCTATGGAATAAGATAAAAAAGAAACTAAAAAAAGAAAGGAATAAAATATGATGAAGAAGATAACAGGTTTCGTTTTGGCATGTATACTATTTGTGTTGTCGTGTGTGAACTATGCTGAGGCAAGTAAAAACGTGTGTGAACATCTTGTTGAAGATAGAATTTATCATAGCCAGATTTTTTCTTATTATAGCGGCAATAATGGACAGGGGCAACATTCTGAGGTATGGATTGTGGATTTCACTTGCTCAAACTGTAGTGAAAGATTTTCTGGAATAGAAGAAACCCGCGTTAATTCTTGTACATATATAGGTAACACTTATGATGATCTTGGTCATGATGGGGAAATGCACAGATATCGGCTACATTGTGATTGCGGATTTACACACACGATACCTGTTCCTTGTGTTCCGGTAAATGGCGTGCATACTAAACCATTTTAGCCGGATGGAAGGGGAATTTTGTACATGAAAAAAATATTCTTATGTATGAGCCTGGCCTTGCTGTGTATCCTGTCCTGCGCTGCCTGTGGAAAGGAAGAGGGTAGGACGCTGGGCGTGGACGGTTATGTCTATGTTGTGCAAAATCCGGACCAAAGCCCTGAAACAAGCCAGGAGCAGGCTTTATCCCCCTATGGGAAACTGTATTCCCTGATAGGGAACGGGGCAGAGAATTTTCTCGTGTCAGGGGATTCCCTTTATTTTACTAGGAAGGGAGAGGGGGGTATCTCTGTCCTGCGTGTGGACGACCTTTATAATGCGGCCGATGGCCCATTCCTAAGCGAGATCGTATGCGCCCCTTCGATCCAATGTTACACGGTGGACGCGGAAGGCAGCCTGTATTATTATGACTCTGCCTTCAATGCTTCAGGCGGCAACCTTTATAAACTGGATAGGGACGGGAAAGAGCTTTTTTCGGCCGCCGTGTCAGTCTGGAGCAAACCGGGGTCCCAGGGATCCTTATTTGACTGCCTGGCGGTGGACGGGGAAGGAAGGATTTACCTTTTATGGGGGGATGCCGTGTACCTGTTTGGCACAGACGGGAGTCAGCAGGGAAACATTTCCCTTGAGGACTATGTGCAGGCTGATCCCGATTCCTCCATTTCCCCTCGAAGATCCCTGATGCGGGATGAAGAGGGGGGGATTCTATGTCGCCTTCTTTATAACGGAATGTATGGAAGTGTCCTGAAGATCTGGCCGGACGGGGATCAAAAGACAGTTCCCGTGGAGGGACTGGAGGATGTGTGGGCGGGCAGTGATTTATTTATGACTGATTCCGGGCTTCTGCTCCATGATGTTTTTAGCGGCACGCTGTACTCATGCAGACCTGAGGACGGGAAGATGGTGCGGCGGCCGTTACTGTATTGGCAGGACAGTGAATTGGATGCGTCTATGGTGAATGATGTTGCGATGCTGCCGGAAGGGGAACTTATCATTCAGTATGATATTTCCGTCAACAACAGGAATGGGAGGGTGCTCATTCTGAAGAAGACGTCCTGTGACGAACTGGAGAAGGAACAAGTGGTGCTGGCCGGCGAATATTCCGATGCCCTGGCGCAGGCGGTGAATTCCTTTAACTTGCAAAGCGACAGATACCATGTTACCCTGGTGGATTACAGCACGGAGGATGCCGTGGCAAGGCTGGATGCAGCCCTTGTGTCCCGGGAGCCGCCGGATCTCCTGGATCTTTCGAGGCTGGATTTCTGGAAATATGTCCGGAATGGTGTGCTGGCAGACCTTAAGTCCCTGCTTAGTGAAGAAACCGTTTCTCAGTATATGGAGTCCGTGCTGGAATCTTATACCATAGGGGAGAGCCTGGTGTGCATCCCCAGAAGTTTTACGCTGCATACCGTGGCTGGACGCGCAAAAGATGTGAAGATTCTGTCCGGGGGGTATACGGGCAGTGACCTGATGCAGGCTTTCGCAGCAAAGACCGACGCTGTCAAAAAGGTTGTAGAGGAAAAGGACAGGGAATATTTCCTGGGAACATTTTTCCTCCGGGAATACCTTGACGAATACATAGACTGGGAAAAGGGAATCTGTTCATTTGATGGGGACGGTTTTGGAAGTCTCCTTGAGTGGATCCGGGACAACGCGCCGGAAGAAGCGGCCACGCACTATGTCAGTTATGTAGAATATGCGCCGGACGACGTGCTGTTGACGGATGAAATCATTTTCGATTTTAATTATATGATGGCCTTGAGGGAAAGGCTTGGCGCGGAACCTGCCCTGGTGGGATTCCCCACGGCGGATAGAAAAATACGCCACCTTGCGGAGCCTAGAGATGCCATCGGCATCGTGGAGAATTCAATGCATAAGGAAGGTGCAGTGGCCTTCCTGGAGTATTTCCTTGCTGATGGTGAGACTATATATAGTGGCTTCCCTACCAGGAAGGACTTCCTGGAGGAGATGGCCGAAGAAGCCATAACCCCCTATTACATTCTAGATGAGAACGGGAACCGACAAAAGAACCTTGACGGAACAGACTGGATCCGTATAAAGTATATGTGGCACCTGGGAGACCGGGACGTTCCCTTTTATTATGTGGATGAGGAACTGGTGGACATGCTGTTGGAAGCACTGGAAATGG
Organism: uncultured Acetatifactor sp.; assembly: GCA_947588205.1. Taxonomy (GTDB): domain Bacteria; phylum Bacillota; class Clostridia; order Lachnospirales; family Lachnospiraceae; genus Acetatifactor. The sequence goes on from CANPYG010000080.1 coordinate 9,141, forward strand.
TGGAATTTATGCCTTATACCAGAGGCGAGATGCAGGTGTCAGATATCCTGCTGGAGGAGACAGTTCCCTATTTTGACGGAATAAAGTCTTTAAAGGAAGTGCAGGAGGTCATTAATAACAGGATATCCCTGCTGGTGAACGAAGGGATGTAAGCCCCGCAGCCTTTTACTTACAACAGCCCAAAATATCTGTCATGTGCTTCCTGGTATTCGCAGTTGAACTCTTCATCCCTGCCGGAATGAAGCTGGGAAACATAGTTATGTACCTGATGCTTGAGCTCCGGAGTGGCCCTTATGATAGTGGCCACTCCGATATTGGAGCAGACATCAGAGATCCGTTCTGCCTCCGTTAAGAGATTTAAAAACTCCGTGCCCGCGAAAATGGAGCAGGCTCCGGTCCTAAGCCGCTCTAAGTGATTGTCCTTCAGCGCGTTTACCATATCGTCTACCACCTCTTCAAGGGGTTCGATATGACGGGCGGCGTCGAGGTCGCGTTTCATCACGGTCTGTTTACTGTATTCCATGATCCTGTCCAGCACTTCCTTCAGGACCTTTAGCTCAGACAAGGCCATTTTAGAGAAGACCATCTGATTGTCATGCATGGAGACGGCAATTTCCGAAATGTTCATGGCGTGGTCGCTCAAACGCTCAAACTCCAGCACGATGGATTGATAGTGATTCATGATCTCCAGGTGATAAGGGGATGTGATGTGGGCGGAGAGCTGGACGAGATAGTTGCTGATCCTGTCTGCCATAACGTCAATATAATCTTCATCCGCCGCGATCTGCGCGGTGGTTTTTTTGTCATATTTTACAATCACTTCAAAGGCGTGGTCAACGTTTTTGCGCGCCATATCGTACATTACCATCAGGGCGTCGTAGCAGCGCCCGAAGGCAAGGGCGGGCGTGCTGAAAAAGACCGGGCTCAACGCATCCAGAAGCTCATCATGTTCCCCGGAAATAACGGCCTCGTCCTTAATCAGCTTAAGGCTCTGGCGTTCATAAAGATTCAGCAATGGAAAGAGCAGGAGCGCGCAGGACAGGTTAAAGATGGTATTGGTATTGGCGATGCCACCGGAATAGATGACCCTATCCCAGAAGCCGTCCAGCAGCCCCAAATGGTGAATGACCGTGACTACCGTCAGGATGAGTACGGTCTCGCTCAGATTGAATAAGATATTGACCAGGCCAACCCGTTTAGCATCCGGCTTGGCGCCGATATTGCAGACGATGGCAGTGGTGACACAATCCCCGAGATAGATGCCCACGAGCACGGCGTAGATCGCCCCGAAGGTGAGCTGGCCGGAGGTGGAGAAGGCCTGCAGGATGCCGATGGTGGCGGAGGAGCTTTGCAGCACAAAGGCCACACCGGCGCCGATCCCATAGGCCAAAAGGGGATTCCTTCCTAAATTGGAGAAAAGCCTCTCAATGATGCCGCTTTCCGTCAGGGAGCTTACGGCGTCTGTCATGTTGAGCAGACCGGAAAACAGGATGCCGAAGCCGATGATGATCTGGCTCACCTTGCCGGAGCCCTTGGACTTCCAGCCCATCATAATGACCACGCCGACGATCAGCGCAACCGGCGCTAAGGTGGAGGGTTTAAAAATCTGCAGGAAGGAAGCGCCGGAGGAATCCAGGTCCAGAAGACGTATGATCTGTCCGGTAACGGTGGTGCCCACGTTCGCCCCGATCACAATTCCCAGGGACTGGTGCAGGGAAATGATGCCCGCGCCTACCAGCCCGGAAGTGATTACGATGGTAGCGGTGGAAGACTGGATAACGGCGGTCATCCCGAGTCCCAGCAGAAAGGATTTGACCGGAGTATTGGTAAGCCGTTCCAAAGCCTTTTTTAACGTACCCGAAGAGCTCTCCTTCAATCCATCCCCCATAAGCCTCATTCCGTACAGGAACATAGCCAGACCGCCCAGAAGGGCGATAATATTAAACGGACTCATCTTTGTGTGCCACCTCATATGAAAAATATATTTTAGACAACATTTACTTGTATTTTACTATATATTTACATATTGCGCCATAGTTTTTTTGCAAATTAAGATATAAATCGGGAAATAAAAGGAGAATTCCTCATATAAATCTAAAAAACCCCTAAAAAAAATCTAAAAATTTTTGCACTTTGATGTTGTAAAGCAGAAAAATGTGTGATAGAATAGGTAAAGTTTATTGCCAGGAATCAACAATAAATGCTTTAAAATAAGGAAATTTTAAAGGAATGACGACATGCTGCAGTTGATGTGCTCCCGGGAGGAGATGCTGGAAAGGCTGATTGCTGCATACAGCAATTATTTTGATATTGAACGCTATGGGGAGGGCAGGCTCCCGCTGGCTGCTTCCTGTCATTTTCATGTGCGGTCTGCAAAATATGTATTGCTCAAGAGGGCTGAGCTGTGGAGTGCAGAGTCCAATGAACATGTCTATATTTTCACGGTTCCTGAGCTGACGGCTGAGGTATATCACGCCTGTGAAAACATTGCGTATGAGGAAGGGATGAAGCTGATCCATCCGGACCGAAACCATATGTATACTTATATTACAGCCGTTTTCCTTTGCGATACCTGTACGGAGGAGGCTAAAAAGAGCGTCCGCAAGTGCAGGATTTATAAAAGTTTTCATTTTTCGCTGTACGGCTGGATGGATTTCCACACCGTGCTGCTCCAGCAGGGGGCAAATAAAGTTGTGACGAACCCCAGCGGGAGGGATAATGCGAAGTTAATGAAAAATATATTCATGAATAGAAAAGAAAGGAGAGAATAGTTCATGAATGCTGCATTGTTACTGATTGTAGGTGTTGCAGCGCTTTTTATCGGCTACATAACCTACGGGAAATGGCTTGCAAAGCAATGGGGAGTAGGAGAGGGAAACAAAGTGACTCCTGCTCACGAACTGGAGGATGGTACGGATTATGTTCCTGCTAAGGCTCCTGTGCTGATGGGCCATCATTTTTCTTCCATCGCCGGCTCAGGTCCTATCAACGGTCCGATTTGGGCAGCCGTTTTTGGATGGGTTCCGGTTATGCTCTGGGTAATTATCGGTGGTATTTTCTTCGGCGCCGTGCATGATTTCGGTGCATTGTTTGCGTCAGTGAGGAATAAGGGGCAGTCCATCGGTGAGGTAATTGCTGTCAGTATAGGATCCCGTGCGAAAAAGCTGTTCCTTATTTTTTCTTACCTGACCCTGATCCTGGTGGTGGCTGCTTTTGCGTCGGTGGTTGCCAGTACCTTTAATGCCACCTATACTGCGGAGGGAACCGTGGATTTGGCTGCAAGCGCTGCCAATGCCCGGACTGCCATGATCTCCATCCTGTTCATCCTGGTGGCCGTTATTTTCGGTATGATGGTTTACAGAAGGAACGCATCCCTGCTGGTTTCCACCATTGTCGGTGTCCTTGCCATCGTTGTCTGCATGGCCATCGGATATAATTGGCATCCTATTTACCTGAGCAGTCAGACCTGGATGATCATTGTGGGCGTCTATATTCTGATCGCATCGGTTACGCCGGTATGGATCCTGCTTCAGCCCAGGGACTACCTGAGTTCCTTCCTGCTTTATGGCATGATGATCATTGCGGTGGTAGGCATTATCGGGGCGCATCCGGCGCTGGAGATTCCTGCCTATGTGGGATTTGTGGATCCTGGAACTGCCGGTAACGGCACTCCCCTTGGAAGTCTGTTCCCCGCCCTATTTGTTACCATTGCCTGCGGAGCCATTTCCGGTTTCCATTCCCTGGTGGGTTCCGGTACCACGGCAAAGCAGCTGGATAAGGAAACGGATGCCCGTCCTATCGCATACGGCGGCATGCTGATCGAGTGTGCGCTTGCCCTGATTTCCCTTTGTGCGGTAGGCTATATTTGGAAGGATTATGTTCCGGGCGGAATCGTTACCCCTACGGCTGTATTCGCCACAGGTCTTTCCCGTATGTGTGCTGCAATTCCTTTCCTGAAGGGCGCAGAGAGTGTGATTTACTCCATGCTGATCTTAGCTGTATCCGCATTCTGCCTGACCTCCCTGGATACAGCAACCCGTCTTGCCCGTTATATGTTCCAGGAATTCTGGCTTGAGCCGGGACAGACTGCCAAGGATGCAAAGGGCTACAAGGCTGTCCTTACCAATCCTTATGTAGCTACTCTGATCACTGTGGTGCTGGGCATTGCCCTGGGTATGTCAGGTTATGCCAAGATATGGCCTCTCTTCGGAGCTGCGAACCAGCTGCTTGCAGCTCCGAAGAGAGGCCATATCTTGGCATAACCTGACATA
>CANPYG010000081.1 GCA_947588205.1 uncultured Acetatifactor sp.
CCCGTTTTGCTTCCCGGATTACCCGGATCAGTCCGGAAATATCATGGCCGTCCACCGGACCCAGATAGGTGATCCCCATGTCTTCAAAAAACATGCCCGGTATCACCAGCTGTTTAAAGCTGCTTTTGGCGCGGCGTATGGTAGTCACCATACTGTCTCCGCCGGGCGCTCCCTTCAGCATATTGTAGATTCCTTCTTTCAGGTCCAGATAACCTGTTGCGGTCCTGATATTGTTCAGATATTTCGATACCCCGCCCACATTTTCCGAAATGGACATATTATTATCATTCAGGATAATGATATAATTGGTTTCCAGCTTGGCGGCATTGTTCAGGGCTTCATAAGCCATGCCGCCGGTAAGGGAGCCGTCCCCTATGACCGATACGACCGTCCTTTTTTCCCCGAGGAGATCCCTCGCCTTAACAAGCCCCAGCCCTGCGGAAACAGAGGTGGAGCTGTGCCCCGTATCAAAGGTGTCGCAGATGCTTTCTTTTCTCTTGGGGAAACCGCTCATCCCATGGAACTGGCGAAGGGTATCAAACCCCTCCTTCCGTCCGGTCAGGAGCTTATGGGTATAAGACTGGTGCCCCACATCCCAGATGATCTTATCCTCCGGCAGGTCCAGGGAAAGATGAAGCGCCATGGTGAGCTCCACGACGCCCAGATTCGCGCCCAGATGCCCTCCGGTCACACTGATCTTTTCTATCAGGAACTGCCTGATCTCTTCCGCCAGGGCGTTCCAGTCTTTTTTATCGATCTTTTTGATATCGTTTATCTGCTCGATCTTTTCCAGCAACATGTATCTTACCTCACCTTAATTACGGCGGTCTACCAGCATCAGTACCAACTGTCGTAAGTATTCCCGGTCAAAAGGGAACTCCCCGGAGCGCTCCCTGCCTTCTTCCAGCCTGTCAAGGATCCCCACAGCTTCCCCTGACAATCTGCGGACCTCCTCCTTCGACTGCTCTATTCCGTTCAAAGACACATAGGTCTGCTTATGATTTTTTTCATCGCTTCCCGTGGGCTTCCCCAGGATTACACTGTCTCCCACTACATCCAGGATATCGTCCTGGATCTGGAAGGCGACTCCGATATCGTAGGCGCATTTTTCGACTGCTGCAAGCTCTTCTTCCCCCGCCCCAGCCAGCACCGCCCCTGTCATCATGGACGCCTGGATCAGCGCAGCCGTTTTCTTCTCATGGATAAAGAGAAGCCTTTCCTTACTTACCTGGCCGCATTTCTCCGCCTCGATATCTGCAGTCTGGCCGCCGATCATCCCATAGACGCCCGCCTTTGCCGCAAGGATCTGAAGAGCCCTTCCGATCGCCTGGTAGGTTCTTGGGATGTCTTTTTCTGAAACATCCACAAGCCCATAGGCCTTTAACGCCGTTTCAAACGCATAATTCAAAAGCCCGTCCCCGGCTAAAATCGCCATGGCCTCCCCATACACTATATGGGTAGTCTTGCGTCCCCTGCGGTATTCATCATTATCCATGGCAGGCAGATCGTCATGCACCAGGGAATACGTATGAATCATCTCAATTGCAGCCATAAACGGCTCCACAAGACATGTCCTTCCCCCGAAGAGCCGGTAAGTTTCCTGCATCAGCATGGGGCGCAGACGTTTTCCTCCCGCCAGAATACTATAATTCATCGCTTCCAAAACAGTCCGCTGATATCCCTTTTCCTCCGGCAGATAGCGTCTGATGACCGCCTCGATGGCCTCCACCCGGCTTTGGAGCTGCTCTCTGAATCTCTTTTCTTCCACACCCGTCACCTGTCTTTTCCTGTTTCTCGTTAAAGCTCTTCCAGCCTGCCTTCCTCTGTCAGTTTAAGGACCTTCTTCTCCACCATATCGATCTGTTCATTACAGGTCTTCAAAAGCTTCATTCCCTCACTGTAGGCTGCGAAGGCGTCCTCAAGGGAGATATTCTCATCCTCCAGACGCTCAATCGTCTGCTCCAGCAGATTGAAATTCTCTTCCAGGCCCAAGGCCCCGTCTCCGTTCTTACCCTGGCTCTCGTTTGCAACCTTTTTTTCCTGCTCCATCTTCAAACCTCGCATCCTGTAAAAATATTTCCTACGGTCTTTTTCATCGCAGCCTATTCAATTGCGGTCTATTCCCCGTTCTTCCAATCCGCCATATCCGTCACCACGGTTCCGATCCTGCCGTCCCTTACACGGATGACAAGACGCTCCCCCTGAACTACCTGCTTCACGGAACGGATATTGCTTCCCTGCGCATTCTCCACATAGGAATAACCATGGCTCAGTTTTTCCAGCGGAGAGAGCCCCTTCATTTTCTCCATATAAAGGGCAAGCTTATGCTCCTTCCTGCCAAGCACATCCTCCATGTTCCCATGCAGGGCATCCTCCAGCTGCATCAGATAGGTCTTACGCTCCCGGATCCTGCTGACCGGGCTCAGAAGCCTGAGCTGTCTCTCAAGCTGTCTGCCCCGATCCCTGCCCTGCTGGATCTTTCTTCTCATCAGCCTGCGCAGCCTGTCCTCATATCCGTCCATCCGCTCCAGGACCTGCCTTACATCCGCCACTGCCAGCTCCGCCGCAGCAGACGGCGTCGGCGCCCTCAGATCCGATACGAAATCAACGATCGTGGTATCCGTCTCATGCCCTACCGCCGAAATAACCGGGATGGAGCAGTCAAACACGGCCTGCGCCACCTCCCTTTCATTGAAAGCCCACAGATCCTCCATGGAGCCTCCGCCGCGGCCCACGATCATCACATCCACTGACAGCTTTTCCAGCGCCCGGATTCCTTTTACAATGCTCTCGGCCGCCCCGTTTCCCTGCACCAGGGCAGGATAAAGAATGATCTGCACATAGGGATTCCGCCTTCTTGCAATCTGAATGATATCGCGCACCGCAGCCCCCGTATCCGCCGTCACAACGCCCAGGGTATGGATGTATTTGGGAATGGGCTTTTTGTACTCCTTTGCGAACATTCCCATTTCCTCCAGCTCCCTCTTAAGCTGCTCGAACCTTTCATATAAAAGTCCTGTTCCGTCCAGGACGATCTGCTTAGCATATAGCTGGTACTTTCCGTCCCGTTCAAAGACATCCACCGTTCCGCCCACGATGACCTGCTGGCCTTCCCTTAACTGAAAAGAGAGCCCCCTGCGGTTCCCCGCAAACATCACGCAGGAAATGGTTCCCTTCGCATCTTTCAGGGTAAAATAAATATGTCCAGTGGGATGATATTTGCAGTTGCTGATCTCTCCCTTGACAAAAATCGCCTGCAGCATATAATCCTGCGTGAACATATTTTTAATATAGGTATTCACCTGTGTTACAGTATAAACATTACGAATCTCAATCACCCGGCCTTAACAAACTTCGCCAGGACCGCATTCACGAAACCGCCGGAAGCGTCCTGACCATATTCCTTTGCAAGCTCCACCGCCTCATTGATGGCAACCCCCGACGGAACATCATCGTCGAACAGGATCTCATACACTGCCAGACGAAGAATAGCCAGATCCACCTTCCCCATACGGGTAGTGTCCCAGCCCTGTGTCTTTTCATTGAGAAGGGCGTCTATCTGAGGGAGCTTCTCCACAATATGTCCATACTTCTGCTCAATATAGCTGCGTTCTTTTTCCGTAATTCCCTGCAGTACCTCTTCATCCTCAAAATACAGGGCCATCTGCTGGGCTCTTTCATTCTCCGGATGAAACCCTTCTCTGAAAAGGAGCCGGAATATGTGCTCTCTCTGCTCGTGTCTTCCCATAAATTACCTCTATTTGTCCTTTTTCATGTTGATGCCGGCAATCCGTATATTCACATCCGAGCAGACAAGACCAGTCATATTCTCAATGGCAGCCTTTACCTTGCCCTGAACCTTCTGGCAGGTCTCCGGGATATTATAACCATATTCAATGGTGACCGCCAGGTCCACCGTCACATTTCCTTCCAGCACCTCCACCTTAACGCCCTTTGTCAGGCTCTTCACGCCAACCTTGCTCATCAACTCATTCGTAAGATTGCCTGCCAGGGAGGATACGCCGTTTACCTCTGTTGCCGCCAACGCTGCAATGATCTCCACCACATCGTCCGCGATCTTGACCGTTCCCACCTTTTCATCCTCCTGCAGCGTCACGGTGTTCTTTTCCGCCTCTCTCTCCATTCCCAATACCTCCTAGCGTATTTTCTTTCCATTATTTGTAGTATAACATTTTTTTACTCATTTGTCACCCAGAAAGTCAAAGATAACTGCTTCACATTTTGCGCATAGGCAATCTTCCCGTCATGCTTAAAATAATCGAAGATTTCCTGTTCCTCCAAAAGCCGTCTCTTAAACTCCCCGTATACCTCTTCGTTCCCGCATTTCAGGGTCACATCGCTTCTTCCCTGCTCCTGGGCCTCTTCAAAAAATCCCTTCAGCTGCTCCTCGTCAAAGCTGTCAAAATAAGCCCCTTCCTTTATATAATAATTTGCTTCCAGGGCATCGCATTCCGGCATGGGTTCTTCGTCGCCCAGTGTGTGCGTCCTGCTTATCTGCCCGGTAGTCACACACAGATAATCATAATTGATCTCCGGCATCATAAATGCGCCCTCGCCCTCCGTCTGATAGGAGGCATCTCCCCAGGTGGTGTCCACATAATAGTATTCCCCATCCACCTTCACCAGGTTCCAGGCATGTCCCTCTCCTGTATCCACCGTACCCAGTACCAGTGTGCAATCGATACCCAGCTTATTCAACAGGTACTGGGTAGCTTTGGCATAGCCCTGACAAACGGATGCGTGATTGACAAAAACGGAATAAATATTCTGATTGTCCGGTGCCGACAGGTCATATTCCGTTTCACGTATCAGGGTCTCATAAACATATTTCACCTTATCGTAATCCGAAGCCTCCTCAGGCACCCCCGCCAGCAATTGTTCCACGGCAAGCACAATCTGGGAATGCCGCCTCTCCGCCTCCTGCAGAGAGACGCTGTAGGTTCCGGAAAAAACCAGCTTTACCAGCTTATCCATCTGCGTATATTTTGTATAGGTATAGCCCTCTACATAAAAATATTCCGGATGGTCGTTCAGCACACATTGGAAAATCCTATCAATATCTTCTTCGTTCAGTCCTTCTTTAAACCCTTCCGGTGCAAGTTCACGTTCCTTCTGCATATTTCCCAGGACCGCGTCAATATCCCGGTACCAGATCTTCTGTGTTTCTGACAGGGTATCATAAGCATAGCAATAAGTATCCGGCTCCCTGAAAAGGACGCTTTCCTCTTCCTCTTCCTTCTCCCCGTCCTGTGTGGAAGCAATCGAACCGTTATCATTTGTAACGCTGCCGGACGCCCCTATCCACTCATTGATATCCTGACCAATATCCAGGATAAAGGTTTCCGTATCCTGGCCGATATCCTGCACGATATCCTGTCCGCCGCATCCTGCCAGCAGACAGACCGCGCCCAATGCGGCCATAACCGTTCGAAGCCTTAATATTTTCATGATCCTCCTCCCGACAAAACTATTCCAGCCATGCTGTCCTGAAATGACCCCGGTATCCCGCTTTAATTCCTGCTGAATTCGGAAAGCACCAGCCCCTTATTCCGCTCCAGCGTCATTCCAACGCTCCAGGAATTGATAAACAATAACAGCGGATTTCCTTTCATATCCTTGACCTTTTTCATATCCGAGGTCCCTACCAGACGGTCCAGGTTGACTTCATCCTTATTCTCGATCCATCGGATATGCTCATAAGGCAGATTCTCAAGACGTATCTCTACATTATACTCATTTTCCAGACGGTACTTCAGCACATCGAACTGCAGGACGCCCACTACGCCCACAATGATCTCCTCCAGGCCGGTGTTGAATTCCTGGAAGATCTGGATGGCGCCCTCCTGGGCAATCTGCTGGATGCCCTTCACAAACTGCTTCCGCTTCATGGTATCCACCTGACGCACCCTTGCGAAATGCTCGGGCGCAAAGGTGGGAATCCCCTCGTAACAAAACCTTTCCTTAGGGGTACACAGGGTATCCCCGATGGAAAAAATACCCGGATCAAAGACGCCGATAATATCCCCGGCGTAGGCCTCGCTCAAGACCTTCCTCTCGTCCGCCATGATCTGCTGGGGCTGGGAGAGGCGCATCACCTTGCCGCCCTGCACATGCCTCACCTCCATGGCTGCGTCATATCTGCCCGAACAGATTCTCATAAAAGCGACCCGGTCCCGGTGCGCCTTGTTCATATTCGCCTGAATCTTAAACACAAAGGCGCTGAAATCCCTTTCCACGGGATCGATGATACCGATGTCCGCTTTTCTGGGAAGAGGCGTCGTCGTCATTTCCAGGAAGTGCTTCAGAAAAATCTCCACGCCGAAATTCGTCAATGCAGAACCGAAGAAAACCGGCGTCAGATTGCCCCCTCGCACCTCGTCCAAATCGAACTGCGCGCTGGCACCGTCCAAAAGCTCCACTTCTTCTAACAGCTTGTCCGCCGCCGCATCCCCGATCGTCTCACGAAGCAGTCCTTCGTCCTCTATGGGTACTTCCTGTGAATGCCCTTCCTTTGTTCCCTTTTCCGTATCCGAGTAGGTGATCACGCACTTTTTGTTCCGGTCATAGACCCCCTTGAAGCCCTTCCCGGACCCGATCGGCCAGTTCACGGGACAGGTGGCGATCCCAAGCTCCTTCTCAATCTCATCCAGAAGGTCAAAGGTATCGTTGGCGTCCCTGTCCATCTTATTGATAAACGTAAAAATGGGTATCCTGCGCATGACGCAGACCTTGAACAGCTTTCTGGTCTGTGCCTCGACGCCCTTGGAGGCGTCGATGACCATGACCGCGGAATCCGCTGCCATCAGGGTTCTGTAGGTATCCTCCGAGAAATCCTGATGTCCCGGCGTGTCCAGGATATTGATACAATATCCGTCGTATTCAAACTGCAGGACGGATGAAGTTACTGAGATTCCTCTCTCCTTCTCGATTTCCATCCAGTCGGATACGGCATGTCTCGCGGTTGCCTTCCCCTTGACACTCCCTGCAAGATTGATTGCCCCGCCGTATAGCAGAAGCTTCTCCGTCAAAGTCGTCTTGCCCGCGTCAGGGTGTGATATGATCGCGAAGGTTCTCCTCCGCCTGATTTCTTCTGTGTAATCCGGCACCTATGTTTCCTCCAATATATGATTTGTCGCTTACTGCAGCATGGCCTGCGCGGCGAACTGCGGAACGATTCCGAAGTATTGTAGCACAGTTGCCCCGATATCTGCAAATGTTTTTCGTGTTCCGAGATTCTTCGGAACAATCTTCTCCCCGTACATCAAAAAAGGTGTGTATTCCCTGGAATGGTCCGTGGAAACGGTATAACCCGGGTCGCAGCCATGGTCCGCGGTGATCATCAGGATATCCTCCGGACGCATTTTCCCCAGAATTTCAGGGAGCCTCTCATCGAAATAGGATAACGCCTTCGCGTAACCGTCGATATCGTTACGGTGGCCGTAAAGCATATCGAAATCCACCAGATTGACGAAACACAGCCCCTCAAAATCCTTCCCAAGGTATTCCAGCGTCCTCTGGATCCCTTCTGCATTTCCCGCCGTTGTGACCGCTTCCGTGATTCCCCTTCCGGCAAAAATATCCCTGATCTTGCCTATGCTGACCACAGATTTTCCCTCTGCGCAAAGCTGGTCCAGCATGGTCACGGACGGCGGCAGCAGGGAGAAATCATGTCTTCCGGAGGTTCTCACGAAATGGCCGCTTTCCCCTGTAAAGGGTCTGGCGATCACCCTTCCTACTCCATGCTTTCCCTGAAGCATCCCCCTCGCGGTCTCACAGTACCGGTACAGCTCCTCCACCGGCACCTTATCTTCATGGGCCGCAATCTGAAAAACACTGTCCGCGGAGGTGTAAACGATCAAATCCCCCGTCCTCAGATGTTCATCCCCATAATCCCGGATCACTTCCGTTCCGGAATAGGGGCGGTTGCACAAAACACCCCGGCCGGTCCGCCTGATAAACTCCCGGATCACTTCCTCCGGGAAGCCCTCCGGATATACGGGCAGGGGGTTCGCGGAATAAATACCTGCGATCTCCCAGTGACCGATGGTGGTATCCTTTCCCTTAGATGCTTCCGTCATTCTGGCGTAAGCCGCCGCAGGCTGCCCGTTCCTGTCGTCCAGCCTTACTCCGTCGATCTGGAAAAGCCCAAGCTTCTGCAGATTGGGAACGTGAAAATAAGGGCTGCCCGCCACACTCTCCAATGTATTTACGCCCGCGTCGCCGTAATCAGCCGCATCTTCCATGGCGCCTATCCCAAAGCTGTCCAGTACGATCAAAAAAACTCTTTTCATGAACACCCGCTCCTGACCCATACTTCCCGTTTTCCTCCTGTGCGGACAATGCGAAGTCCGCCGCGCGGGCTTTCTATTGTCATGAACGATTTATTCATGAATAAATACAGCTGCCTGCTGAAGGCACCTGTATTCATTCGCACAAGGCCATCTCTTATGCGGATAAGTATACCACATTTTTATGTATTGTACATTATTTTTTGAAAAAATATCTTAAATTACGCAGGCATGCTTCACTCTTCCCCATCGTCAATCCTGCGAGACGATCGTGCTGATCACGATGTTTTCAGCAGGCATCTCTGTCTTACGCTTCACAATATCTTCAATCTGGGCCCTCTGCGCATCCGTCAGGCTGGCGGCGTTGACCACAACATCCACCGTGCTGTCGTTGATGCTCACCACTGCGTCCGCAAAGCCCTTTGCCTCCAGCAGGATCTCCGCGGCGGCTTCCTTTTCCGCGATATCCGTCATGGCAACCATGTTATTGACCGCTTCCTGCTTCTGCTCCTCGCTCAACCCCGTGCTGTTTATGATCTCCAGGAGCGTTTCTTTATTTTTTGCCCTCGTCTGTTCCTTTAAAAGCTTGGCTTCCGACAAAACCGTGATCCCATTCGTGGAAGTAAAAACTGCCTCTCCCGGTATCTCGTTCTCGTCAGGCTGGACCGCCGCCTGGTCATCTGTATTTGTGGCGCTTCCCGCATTTGCGGTGAGCTCCCCGGTATCGGGATCCACGATCAGGTCCATCTCCTCCTCCAGATAATCCTCCGTCAGGACATCCACATCAGAATCCAGGCTCTCTATATCCAACAGCTCCTGATTGGATATATCCTCTTCCGAAAGGTCATCCAGCAGCCCCTCCAGATCATAAGAATCCTGCAGACTTCCGGCAGTCAGGTTTTCTGTAATAACTCCGCTGGAACCCACATCATTGACATTGCCTCCCGTCTTGTCATTGATGATGTTCTCATTTGTAGTCAGGTAATCCTCCTCAAGGTTTGTTCCCGCAAACTGCAGATAGCCTGCAATGGCTATCATGATAGCAAGGGCGGTGATCATCAGCTGATTCTTTTTAAATAAGTTCTTCACGGCATTCTCCCTTTTCTAAGCGGTACAGACTGTACCGCTTGTATTTTTACTACTTCATTCTATGACCGCCTGCGCCAAGATATGCCATTTCATTACAGTTCATTCATCCGCCATACGTATCACCTTGACCTTATGGGCTTCTATGCCAAACAGCGCCTGGACCGCCTCCGAGATATCCGCACTGAGACGGGCTGTGCCCGCCCCCTGTGCCACCACCACAACACCCTCGATCCTTGGCGTGAGGGTCTTGACCACAAACGGCGTCCGCATACCATCCTCCTCGGCATAGACCGTGCTTTCCCCGCTGTCCACCTGATATACGCTTCTGCTGCCTCCTTCCGCGTCACTTTCCGTAGTGTTGGAGCGGACGATGGGCATATCCTTCTCCAATACCAGCTCCTCTGAAGACTGCAGGGTGATCATGACCCTCACCTTTCCCACTCCGTCAATGCCGTTCAAAAGCTGTGTCAGCCGTTCCTCCAGATGTGCGGTATATTCCTCCAGCCCAGATCGGTCGGAAACACTCCCAGACCCGTTCTCAGCCCCATCGCCCTTCGCGGACTCTTCTTCCCCATCTGGCCGCCCCAAATCCCCCGCTGCGGGGCTTCCCGTTCCCCATGTATCCTGCTTTGTCTGGGCGTCCGGGGCCTCTGGAACAGTTCCCCCGCTTCCCCCATTCTTTTCCAGCAGATTATCCAGCTTTTCAGAGGGCATGGCAATCACCATGAGCAGGACGCCCATCAGGATCAGGACGATCAGATTCTCCTTCTGAAACCATTTTTTTATCTCCTTTTTACCAAGAAGCTCACTCATTCTTTTCTTTATCTTTTCCATCCGCATCCCCTCCCCCATCCAGATTTATTTCTATCTTATCTATATGAATCGATGTATCCCTTTCTCCTGTATCCTTCTCTCCTATATCCTCCCCTCCCGTATCCCCCTCTCCTGTTCCATCCTCCTGCATATCTCCGGCCCGCAGCTCTGCGTCCTGTGTGCCTTCCTCTTTCGGAGCGGCTGTTTTTTGTTCCTCTATCCTTTTACGGATCTCCTCCAGGGTCATCCGGTTCAGACGCTCCGCAGTCCAATCCTCCAATTCCTTCGACTGCTCCATACTGCCCGTAAGCTGCTCCTGATACCTGCCGATTTTTTCCTCCAGTTGCTCCATACCTCCCTTAAAAAGGCTCATCACAGGCAAAAACACCTGTATCAGGATCATAATACTGACCAAAAGCTTCAGATATTTTTCATAAGACCCATTCGGTCTGAAATGCACGACCGCCTGGGAACAGACCATAAAAATTCCTGTCTGTACAATGGCTTTCAGCAGTCCGTTCATTTATATCCCCCTGTTCGTAGCCGCAGCCATAACCGTTATCGTGATCAAGAATAGCAAAAGCGCGGTTCCCATGGTGCCGAACAGCAGCATTCCCCCCTCGCCCACACGGTTGGTCACAGAAGTAAGCCGGCTGTCGCTGACAATGCCCATCAGGGCGGCGGAGAGCTTCAACAGACAGGCAAGCAGAAATACCCGTATCAGCGGAGCCACACATAAGATCAGAAGCAGGAATAACAAAACCACCCCGACACTGTTCTTGATCACCACGGCGGATCCTATGATCAGATTTACAACCCCGTCTGCCGCATCCCCAATTCCCGGTATGGCGGAAATCGTCTTTTGCAGGAAAGAAGCCTTAACCGAATCAAGCGCCGGCGTGATGACGGACTGAAAGACGCTGATTCCCGTCACGACTCCGACGGAAGCCTTCAGCACAAGCCGTATGCCCTTCCCCAACAGTTCCATGATCAATGCAAGCTTTTCTTCCGCCCATACGCCGTTGACCACGGCAAGCATACAATAGCTGTAGACAAAGGGCATCACCCCTGCCATCAGAATATTCTCCACGCCAAAGATCAGCAAAAGGATGATCTGATAATATCCTCCCGCCGTTATAGAGCCGGTGGCAAGACCTACCGACATCAGGTAGGTCGGAATCAGCATCTTCACGAAAAGAATGATATTCTGTATGGACTCCTTCGCCACATCGGCCGCCTGACCGAAGCATTTCAGGATCACAGCCGTCACTAAAAGATACATAAAATAAAAACTGAGATCCGCGATCTGATGTCGGTCAAAAATGGAAACAAAATGCGTTAATACAGCGGAAACGATTCCGATCACCAAAAGCCAGATAAAAACATTGCGCATTCCGGATATCTGCGACATCACCCCTCCAAACAGTGCCTGTCCGACGCCGGAAAATATGCCGAGGATATCCCCTTCCAGAATTCTTCCCATAAAATTCTTCAGAGAAATGGAATAATCCGGGAAGAGCGTGCGGATTCCCTCCTGCAGTCTGTCCAGGCCGAAATCCTGCCAGATATTCTCAATTTCAATGACCGTATCCATCAATATCACCATACCTTCACCCTATAAATGACTGCATCTGTTCAATCACCGCAAGCAGGATGGGAAGTCCCGCAAACATCACTGCCAGCTTCCCCAGCACCTCAATCTGCTCCGCCACCGTCCCATACCCTGCGTCCTTACAGATACTGGAGCTGAACTCGCAGATATATGTAATCCCGATCACACGCAGAAGGATTGAAAGATATTCCTTTCCCGTTCCCAGATACCCCTGTATGACCTGGAACTGATCCAGCACTGTCCTGAATTCCTTCAGAGTATAACCAAATATCAGAATCCCTATGGCAAGTCCGATGTAAATCCCATATTCCGGCTTCTGGGCACGAAGCTGGACCGCTACCAGAATTCCAAGGATCCCAAGCATTCCTACCTTTATGATCTCCGCCATGCCAACCTCCCGGTCCTTTTTTATTCTATATTAAGGTAACAGTTCCGCAGCCTTACGGCTGCATTTATAAAGAAAACAGAGTCTGTATGGTATTAAACAGGTCATAAATATATGGAATGATCCAGGTGAGCACCAGAATCAGCGCCGCAAGGCTCAACAAAAAAGCATGCTCCTCTCTCCCGCTGTGTTTTAATATCTGGCTCAGGATAGTCACCAGAATCCCTACTGCCGCGATTCGAAAAATCAAACTGATTCCCATATCTCACCTCATTTCTGCCCTGGGCGGACCGGAGAGGACCAATCTGCCGGGATATTACAGGCATAATCTAAAATAAAAGGATGACCAGCAACAGGCCGCCCATTATTCCAAGCCCCATCGCCATACGGCTTTTTTCTGCCAGCTCGGATTCCAGGCGGGCTATCAGGCTATCCAGCCTTTCCTGGTACTGCTCCATGCTGGCGAGCTGCATTTTGGCGTCCTCGTATCCGCATTCCGCAGCAAACTGCAGAAATAACCCTCTCTCTTCGGTCCCAAGGGAAAGTTCCTTAAAGCATTGGTCAAGATGGGCCGAAAAAATCTGTCCGAAGTCTTCACCATTATTCTCCAACATCTCCTCATGCACCCCCGAAAAGACCGACGCGTACGGTTCCGCCATCCGCATGCCCAGCTTCTGGCAGCACTCAGGCAAAGTGGCCTTACTGTATCGTACCTCGCTCATCATTATTTCCAGGATATCGCTGAGCACGCGGAGATTCTGCAGCCTCTGCCAAAACTGCTCCCGATACCACAGTCCAAGGCTCACGCTGCCCGATATGATCAGAACGCTCCCTGCCAGACGCAGCACCATAACCCCACCTCCACATCGTTAAAATATTTCCTTCTCCGGCCGTACCTTTCGTTCTGAGGGAAAATACCCTTTATGCATGTCCAACACCGCACACCTTCCGTCCTTTTTCCCAAGAATAAAAAAGCGTTGGAAAATACCCTCCTGAAGGAGCTTTTCCATGCCGTCCTTTCTCCTCACATCCTCAAGGCCCGCCCCATGGACCGTCGCCAGAAGCTTACAGCCACAGGAGGATGCCATGCGCAGCGCCTCATTATCCGCCGTACCCCCCAGCTCATCAATCGCAATG
>CANPYG010000082.1 GCA_947588205.1 uncultured Acetatifactor sp.
TTTCAATACCGGTAACAACGGTCTGCTTGGTCTCTTCCTTAATACCAACGATCTCAACAGGCTCATTCAGATGCAGGGTACCACGCTCTACACGTCCGGTAGCAACGGTGCCACGGCCGGTAATGGTGAATACGTCCTCTACAGGCATCAGGAAAGGCTTGTCGGTGTCACGCTGAGGATCAGGAATATACTCGTCAACAGTGTGCATCAGCTCCATGATCTTGTCGCCCCACTCGCCGGTAGGATCTTCCAGGGCCTTCAGGGCGGAACCCTTGATAATAGGGCAATCTGTGAATCCGTACTCTTCCAGCTGCTCGGTGATCTCCATCTCAACCAGCTCAAGAAGCTCTTCGTCGTCAACCATATCAACCTTGTTCATGAACACTACGATATAAGGAACGCCTACCTGACGGGACAGAAGGATGTGCTCCTTGGTCTGGGCCATAACGCCGTCGGTAGCAGCAACTACCAGGATAGCGCCGTCCATCTGTGCGGCACCGGTGATCATGTTCTTTACATAGTCAGCATGCCCCGGGCAGTCAACGTGTGCATAGTGTCTTCTCTCGGTCTCGTACTCAACGTGTGCGGTGGAAATGGTGATACCACGTGCCCTCTCTTCAGGAGCCTTATCGATCTGATCGAATTCTACGAACTGACCGGTTCCAAGTCTCTGGTTCAGGGTCTTGGTAATAGCGGCGGTCAGAGTGGTCTTACCATGGTCAACGTGGCCAATGGTACCAATGTTACAATGGGGCTTAGTTCTTTCAAATTTAGCTTTTGCCATTATTAAAGTCCTCCTTAATAAAATCAACTATTTTGTCGCCGAAGCGTCTCTTCCACGCTTCCGGCGTGAAAACTTGGCTATCTTTGATTATAGTAAATAACAAAGCTTTTTTCAAGTAATTTTTTAATAATTTCAAGAAAAAGTAATTTTAATTGTTAAATAACCTGCAAATAAGACTGGGGCAATGTGCTGTCTTTATTTTTTGGCTGCCAGTACCTTCTCCTGGACGTTCTTGGGCACCTGTTCATACTTTTCAAAGAACATGGAGTAATTGCCTCTGCCCTGGGTCTTGGAACGAAGGTCTGTGGAATAACCGAACATTTCGGCAAGGGGAACAAGGGCTTTTACCATCTTGCCTCCGCCGATGTCTTCCATTCCCTCGATCCGTCCGCGGCGGGAATTGATATCGCCGATTACGTCTCCCATATATTCCTCAGGCATGGTAACCTCCACCTTCATGATGGGTTCCATCAGGACAGGGGCGGCCTTCTGCATTGCATCCTTGAAAGCAAGGCTTCCGGCAATGTGGAATGCCATCTCAGAGGAGTCTACTTCATGATAGGAACCGTCATATACGTTGGCATAGACACCTACTACAGGGAATCCGCCAAGGATACCGGACTTGGTTGCCTCTTCAATACCCTCGCCGATGGCAGGGATGTATTCCTTAGGAATCGCACCGCCTACAACCGTGGATTCGAACTTGAAGAGCTGATCGCCGTTGGGATCCATGGGCTCAAACTTCACCTTACAATGTCCGTACTGACCACGTCCGCCGGACTGTCTTGCATACTTGGATTCAATATCCACAGCTTTGGTGATAGCTTCCTTATAAGCGACCTGAGGCGCGCCTACATTTGCTTCTACCTTGAACTCCCGAAGCAGTCTGTCCACGATGATCTCCAAGTGCAGCTCGCCCATTCCGGCAATAATGGTCTGTCCTGTCTCAGGATTGGTGTGGGCGCGGAAGGTAGGATCCTCTTCTGCAAGCTTCGCAAGGGCCTCTCCCATCTTGCCCTGGCCGGCCTTGGTCTTAGGCTCAATGGCAAGTTCAATAACGGGTTCCGGGAACTCCATGGATTCCAGGATAACGGGATGCTGATCGTCACAGATGGTATCTCCTGTTGTGGTGAACTTAAATCCTACTGCGGCAGCAATATCTCCCGAATAAACCTTATCCAGCTCGGCGCGCTTGTTGGCATGCATCTGCAGGATACGTCCGACACGCTCTTTTTTATCTTTGGTTGCATTTAACACATAGGAACCGGAATTCATGGTACCGGAGTACACACGGAAGAAAGCCAGTTTTCCTACAAAAGGGTCTGCCATGATCTTGAACGCCAGGGCGGAGAAGGGTTCCTCGTCGGAGGAATGTCTCACTACTTCGTTGCCGTTTAAGTCAACGCCCTTAATGGGAGGAATATCCGTAGGCGCAGGCATATACTCCAGGATAGCATCCAGCAGCTTCTGTACGCCCTTATTGCGGTATGCAGAACCGCAGCATACAGGAATTGCAGCGCATTCGCAGGTAGCCTTCCTGAGCACCTTCTTCATTTCCTCCACAGAGGGTTCCTCACCCTCAAGATACATCATCATAAGATCATCATCTAACTCACAGATTTTCTCAATCAGCTCTGTGCGGTACAGCTCGGCGTCATCAGCCAAATCGCCAAGGTCATCGGTCACAGTGATATTTTCGCCCTTTTCATCGTTATAGATATAGGCTTTCATCTCAAACAGATCGATGATTCCCTTAAATTCATCCTCTTTTCCGATAGGGATCTGAAGGATGATGGCGTTTTTGCCAAGCCTGGTTCTGATCTGATCTACTGCTCCATAGAAGTTAGCGCCCATAATATCCATCTTATTGATAAATGCCATACGGGGTACATTATAAGTGTCAGCCTGTCTCCAGACATTCTCAGACTGAGGCTCAACACCGCCCTTAGCGCAGAACACGCCTACGGCGCCGTCCAGTACACGGAGTGAACGCTCTACTTCAACAGTGAAGTCAACGTGACCAGGAGTATCAATGATGTTGATACGGTGCTCCAACGCGCCGGGCATGGGCTTTGTCTCTTTTTCCAAGGTCCAGTGGCAGGTTGTAGCAGCAGATGTGATGGTAATACCCCTCTCCTGCTCTTGTTCCATCCAGTCCATAGTAGCAGTACCCTCATGAGTATCACCCATCTTGTAATTCACACCGGTATAATACAAAATACGTTCCGTCAATGTGGTCTTGCCGGCATCAATGTGAGCCATAATACCGATGTTTCTGGTTCTCTCTAATGGATATTCTCTTCCAGCCAAGATATCTTCCTCCTAAAGTCCTGCACTAGAATCTGTAATGGGCAAAAGCCTTGTTGGCTTCCGCCATCTTGTGCATATCTTCTTTTCTCTTAACGGCGGATCCGGTATTGTTGGATGCGTCAAGAATCTCATTGGCAAGTCGGTCGATCATGGTCTTCTCGCCTCTCTTACGGGAGAACATCACCAGCCAGCGAAGCCCCAGGGCCTGACGTCTGTCAGCCCTTACCTCGATGGGCACCTGGTAGGTGGCGCCGCCGATACGTCTTGCCTTTACTTCCAGTACAGGCATGATATTGTTCATGGCCTGCTCAAAAACTTCCAAAGCCGGCTTGCCGGACTTTGCTTCTACTTTGGCAAACGCTCCGTACACGATCTTCTGGGCAACGCCCTTCTTACCATCCAGCATGACGTTATTGATCAGCTTGGTCACGACTTTGCTGTTGTACATGGGATCTGCCAATACATCTCTTTTTTGAATATGTCCTTTACGTGGCACGTCTCTTCCCTCCTTATTCATAGCCATTCGGCTTTTCAATAAATCAACGGTACTCACATGTGTTTCCCCAAGTGTTCGTGCTGCTATCTGTCATACAGAATTCCAACACTTTTCTTAGTTCGTTTAGTGGTACTTTCAGACCGATTATTTCTTGGCAGCGGTCTTACCAGCCTTAGGCCTCTTGGCGCCATACTTGGAACGGGCCTGCTTTCTGTTAGCAACGCCTGCGGTATCAAGGGTACCACGAATGATGTGATATCTTACACCGGGCATATCCTTAACTCTTCCGCCTCTGATCAGCACAACGCTGTGCTCCTGCAGATTGTGGCCTTCGCCGGGAATGTAGCTTGTCACTTCGATTCCGTTGGAAAGACGTACTCTGGCGATCTTTCTCATGGCAGAGTTAGGCTTCCTCGGGGTATCAGTCTTAACAACAGTGCATACGCCTCTCTTCTGAGGGGCGGAAATCTCCGTAGCCTTCTTATGCAGGGAGTTATAACCCTTCTGCAAAGCAGGTGCCGTGGATTTCTTCACTGAGGTCTGACGACCCTTTCTCACTAACTGGTTAAATGTTGGCATTCTGTTTCACCTCTTTCTTGTTGTAGTATTGATAAATTTTACCAGCTTATTCACAAAAACAAAAATACCTGCAAACAAGCGGTCACGCATGTAATCCATTGCGCGAAAAATAAACGCATGTGAACTGACATACTGGAATAGTATACTTGTTCGCAGCTATCTTGTCAAGACATTTTTAAAATTTTTTATGGCATCACATCCCCTTTAGCGCCTCAAGATATCTCCCCAGCGCATCCTGCCAGGCGGGAAGCCTCTCAAATCCGTTCTCCGTCAGCTTCTCCTTGCTCATCCTGCTGTTTTCAGGCCGCGCAGCCTTCGCCGCATACTGCGCTGCGGAAACAGGCACCACGTTTACCTTCACGCCTGCCTGCCTAAAGATCTCACAGGCGAAATCGTACCAGGTGCAGATTCCTTCATTGGTGGCGTGATAAAAGCCATATTTATCCGTCTGGACCATATCCACCAGAAGCCTTGCCAGATCGTAGGTATAAGTCGGAGAACCAAACTGGTCGTTCACCACCGTGATCGTATCATGCGTCTTAGCCAGGTTCAGCATGGTTTTGATGAAATTTTTTCCGTTCACGCCAAACACCCAGGCAATGCGCACGATAAAATATTGATCCAGATTCTCCGTTACCGCCAGCTCCCCTTCATACTTGGTCTGCCCGTATACATTCAGGGGATGCCTTTCATCGTCCGGTTCCCAGGGTCTTGTTCCTTTCCCGTCAAACACATAGTCCGTGCTGATATACATCATTTTAATATGAAGCTCCCTGCATACCCTGGCTATATTTGCTGTTCCTTCCGCGTTCACCCTTCTGCAGAGCTCCACATTATCCTCCGCCGCGTCCACGGCTGTATAGGCAGCGCAGTGGATCACGGCATCCGGCGCAGCCTCCCTTATCACATGCTCCACGCTGTCCGCATCCGTAATATCCATCTCCTGAATATCGACGCCTATGGCCTCGATCCCTCTTTTTTCCAGCTCATTTACAACGTCATATCCCAGCTGACCACGTACTCCCGTTACAAATACCTTCATTTCCTCCGCTCCTTCTAAAATTTCTCTGTTTACAGCACGCTTCCGCATCCCTTCATTAAATATACTACAGTTTTCTTGAAAAAGGAAGTCTTTCCCCCTTTTCTTTTTTTTAAAAATGAATTATAATAAGGAAAGTTATTTTTGTTTTATTTCCAATTGGAGGTGTATGAATTGTATATACGCAAATTGATAAGGGGGTACTTCGCTGCGTTGACCGTTGCCGCAGCGTTCAGCCTTTCTGCCTGTGCTTCCTCCGGACACGGGACTCCTGATACACCGCCCCCGCAAAGCGGCGCAGCGCCCTCCGCAGTTACGGAATCCTCCGCCGCGGCCCCATCCTCCTCTGCCAATTCCCCTGCTGCCGATTCCACGGTTGTGGAAGAATCCCCGATTCCGGCAAGCTCGACCACACAGCAGGAGGTTATATTGCGGGACAACACCCCCCATGTTCCAAAACAGGAGGCGCCCGGCACGGAAAGCTACAGCAACGACGTGACGGCCGTAGACGTATCCAACAGCTCAAAGGGCTACTGTATGGCAAAGTATTTCGGAAGCAACCCAAAGGTAAAGCTTATCATTACCGGACCGGACAGCGTACAATACAAATATGACTTAAAGGAAAAGGACTTCATCGCTTTTCCTTTTACTGCCGGGGACGGCAGCTATTCCATCGGCGTTTATGAGAATGTTTCCGGAACCTCTTACAGCGCTGCCATGAAGATCAACGTCGATGTAAAGCTGGACGATGAATTCCAGCCCTTCCTGATACCCAGCCAGTATGTGTCCTACGATGAAGACTGCGATACCGTTGCAAAGGGCGCCGAACTGGCGAAGAGCGCAACGAATGACCTGGAGGTCGTATCCGGCGTTTATAATTATCTGATCCACAATATCACTTATGACTATGCAAAGGCGGAGAATCCCCCCACCGGATATATCAGCGATGTGGACTCTACGCTGGAAAGCGGAACAGGCATCTGTCTGGACTATGCCGCCGTGATGACCAGCATGCTGCGCAGCCAGAACATTCCGACCAAGCTGGAGGTCGGTTATGCAGGGGATGTTTATCATGCGTGGATCAGCACCTATATCACGGACATCGGCTGGGTCAACAATATTATAGAATTTGACGGGAAAAGCTGGAAGCTGATGGATCCTACTTTTGCCGCGAACCCAAATATTTCCGAGAAAAAGCTTCGTGAATATATCGGAGACGGCAAGAATTATGTTATAAGCTACGAATATTAAGGAGAACACCATGAAAAAAGAAAAACTATTATCCAACGCCGAAATTGCTTCCTTCTGCAGCCAGACCGCCATGCTGTTCCAGGCGGGAATCGCCCCGGAGGAAAGCATGAACATTCTCTTAAAGGATTCAAATGCTACCGGGGGCAGGGAAATCATCAGCAAAATTCTTGAAATATGCAGACAGGGGGAATCCTTCCATAACGCCCTGGCCGCCACCGGACTGTTCCCCGATTATGTGCTCAACATGATCGCCCTGGGCGAAGAATCCGGCAACCTGGATGACTGTATGCAGTCCCTGGCCGCTTATTATGAAAAAGAGGAGGCCATTTCGGATAACATCAAGAGCGCCATCACCTATCCTTTCATCATGATCGCCATGATGCTGGTGGTGATCTTCGTGCTGATCAGCCGGGTCCTTCCTATTTTTAATCAGGTGTTTGTAGAGCTTGGAAGCGAGATGACCGGATTCGCAGGCACACTCTTAAAGCTGGGCAATTCCATCAACCGTTATTCTCTGGTGCTGATCATGATACTGATCCTGCTCGCCATTCTCTATCTGGCGGCTACACGGACAAAGTTCGGGCAAAAAAAGACCAGCCGGTTTCTGACCGTATTCCCTTTGACCAAGCGGTTTTATGAGAGCATTGCCTGCCAGAGGTTTGCCAGCGGTATGGCTATGGCGATGAGCAGCGGTATGGATACCTTTGCCAGCCTGGACATGGTGAGCCTCCTTGTAGAAAACGAGAAGATGCGCGAGAAAATCGCCGGCTGCAAAAAAGCCATCCAGGAAGGGGAAAATCTGGCTGACGCCTTAACCAATGCGGATATCTTTTCCAGCCTGCATTCCAGAATGGTAGCCGTCGGATTCCGCAGCGGCAATATAGACACAGTTATGCACAAGATCGCAGACAATTATGAGAAGGAAACCGACCGCCGGATTCAGTCCATCCTTTCCATCCTGGAGCCCACACTGGTCATCATTCTCTCCCTGATCGTGGGCATGATCCTGCTCTCTGTCATCCTTCCGCTTATGGGAATCATGGCGAGCATCGGATAAGGGCATTCGCACGCATGGGATTGACTGAAAAGAGAGGAACATAGAGCATGTTTAACCGATTCGAACATAACAAACCGCATTTCATGAAGAGGTTTATGGGGTTTCTGCCTGTTGCAGCCTTTCTGATCCTGTTTATCTTTTTTCTGAAAGGAATCACGGCAGTGAACGACACCACCTTAGAGAAGCAGAAGGAAAGTCTGGAAAATGCGCTTTCACGCTGTATCTCCCAGTGCTATGCGGTAGAGGGAGTCTATCCGCCCAGTCTGGAATATCTGGAGGAAAACTATGGGCTCCTCTATGATAAGGACGTTTTTTTCATAGATTACCAGATTTTTGCATCCAATATGCTTCCCGACGTGGTAGTACTGCGCCGCACCGGCCAGTCGCCCCTTGAATAAACCGACTGGCGGCCACGTCCACAGGACATCAGCCGGGACGAAGATGGGGAAACGCAGAAAAGACGTTGAAAAGGAAGCACAAGAAAGGACCAGGCCATGAAAACAACTCAGGAACGGCACATTATAGACGTACTGTTCGTGCTGGCATTGTTCGGCATATTTGCTTTTTCCGCACTGATGCTTGTCATGATCGGTGCAAATGTCTATCAGAATACCGTAGATGATATGAGCGGCAACTTTGATTCCCGCACAGCCACCGCCTATATCACAGAGAAGCTTCGTCAGGGCGATGTGATGGACAGCGTTTCCCTGGAACAGCTTGAAGGAACAGACGCCATCGTATTAAGCCAGGATATTGAAGGGCAGGAATACTGCACTTACCTGTATTTTCACAACGGGAATCTGATGGAACTCTTTATGCGCAGGGGAGCCGACCTCGTAGGCGATACCTTGGGCGCCGGCCAGGCCATCATGCCGCTTACGGATATGAAGATAGAATCTCTTTCGGATTCTCTCTTTTCGGTGAATCTGGTTACGGCAGAGGGCGAAGCTAAAACGCTTCTTCTCACAATACATTCAAAGCAATAGAGAAAGGACATTTCTTATGAAGCACTCAAAATCAAGCCTTTTTCTGATGGAACTTATCATTGCGATCCTATTTTTCTCACTGACCAGCACTGTGTGCATCAGGCTGTTTGTCCGCACACATCTGATCAGCCAGCAGACGATAAACGAGAACCACGCGATCAATCTTGTCCAGAATCTTGCGGAAGGCTTCCTTGGAACAGACGGGGATCTGGACGCCCTTCAGTCCCTCTTCCCGGACAGTATTCTGTCTGAAGGAAACACTCTCACCCTTTACTGGAACGAAGCATGGGAAGCCTGTTCCAAAGACCGGGCAGCCTATTCAGCTACCGTATCGGGCAGCGCGCCTTCACAGGACACAGGCCTGATCAGCGCGGATATTCAGCTGCTTGGCCTGAGGAACCAGGAAACCATATATTCGCTGCATCTGGACCACCATATTCCTGAAAGGAGGACACGCTGATGAGTAATTCATACTATTCTTCCTCCATGCCTCTTGGTCCGGAAACGGAGGAGGAACCCGCCCGCAGGAAAATACGCATGGGCGTAAATGTAGGCTCTTCTTCAATCCTGCTCATTTTTGTGATCCTGTGCCTGGTTTCCTTCGCCACGCTCTCCCTTGTCAGCGCCAACGCCGACAGCCGGCTGAGCCGCAGGATACTGGACCGGACCACCGATTATTATAATGCATGCAACGTTGCCGAGGCCCACATCGCCGAGCTGGACAGACAGCTGGCTGAAGCATATGCGGATTCCTATTCCCTGACGGAATACTTTGAGAAAACCGACGGGTTAGATTTTTCCATCACAGTGAAGATATCGGATACCCAGGCCCTTCAGGTATCTGTCGAACCCATCTATCCCGTTCAGGACGATCAGGGTTTTTACCGGATCACCTCCTGGAAGGTAGTGAATACGGAAGAATATGATTACGATTCTTCCCTGCCGGTATTCCGCTAAGCCCAAAGTTGGTCCGCAAGGCTCGGGATACACAGCGGTCCTTCCATAAATGTCCGCGAAATATCAGCCGCAAAATATCAGCCGCAAAAGTATCCCGGAATCCGGACGCCTTTGTCGGATCATATGATGTCTCTGTGCCATTTTCCTCCGGTAAAATCAGGAACGTCCACCACGGCTCCGCCCCTGGCAATGGACATCTCAGAAAGCGCCGTCACAGCCATCCAGCTTGCGGCGTCGTAAACATCCACCGGCATGGGGGCGTCCTCCCGCAGGGCTTTAAAGAACTGCTGGAATTCCAGCCAGTCCATGCCGTCATGACCGCCCTTTGTTCCTTCCTTCAGGTACTGCTTCCATACGGGATGGTCATATTCCTCTTCATATTCCTTCGCATTGTTGATACAGCTCTTCCGCCAGTCAAAGTCATGCGCCCTGTGCTCCGGGCAGTCCAGGAAGAATGAATCCGTGACCTCTTCATACATCCCCTTCGTTCCGCGCACGGTAAATCCCCTGCTGTAATACCTGGGGAGCGTGGTATCCAGGGTCAGGACGATAGTCGCTCCATCCGCACATTTGATGACCGTCGTAACCACATCCCCCTGGGCGAACCGCTTCTCCCGAAGAAATTCATCCTCCGGCTTGCGCTCCAGAATATAGGCGTGCATCCCGGCGGCCCTCGACGATGTAGAGGAAAGCGTCATCATACGGTTTCCATGATTGATCTTCAGAACCTTCGCGATAGGACCCAGATCGTGGGTCGGGTAGTTTTCACAGTTATGGCTTAAATAATTGCGCAGTCTGTAATGCCTGTTCTCCCTGCCATAAGCGATCTCCTCCCTCAAATCGTGCTGATATCCCCCGCTGCAGTGGACCACTTCTCCCAAAACTCCCTGTTCCACCATATGGAGTACCATCATTTCCCTTCTTCCGAAACAACAGTTTTCCAGGAACATAAAAGGAACCCTGGTTTCCTCATAAGCCTTCACCAGTTCAAAACACGGCTCCAGCGTATAGGAACCGCCTACCTCCATCGCAACGGCTTTTCCGGCGCGCATGGCAGCTACCGCGATTTCCACATGATACTCCCAGGCGGTCAATATGATAACCGTGTTCACGGATTCGTCCGCGATCACATCCCTGTAATCCGTATAGATATGGGGTTCCTCCTGCCCTGCCTCAGTCACCAGGCGGGCGCCTTCCCTCGCACGGTCTTCATAAACATCGCATACAGCCGTTACCTTCTCTCCCTGCTTCAGCACAACATCCTTTAAGAGCCAGTATCCTCTTCCTCCCAGACCGATATAACCTATTCTGATGTCATCCATGTTTTGTCTTCTCCTTTTCATAAGCCTGGTAAAACCATGCTAAAACCATGCGGCCAAACGGCCTTTTCCAATAGGGTCATACACACATTTTTATGCGTTCTATCGACCCAATACAAACATGTTATCTTTTTAGGGAAGGATTGTCAATGCATTTAAATCTGATTTTCCCAAATTCGTCTACTTATGGCAGAAACCCACTCTCCTCTCTTAACAAGCCCCTTGCGCAGTTATATACGATTTCATAAATCGTCATAAACACATAATTTACGCCCGCCTGCTCCATCGCCGTCCGCTGTTTTTCGTTTACCACGGTGTAGGGATAAATCCCAAACATAAACGGGAAAAAAATGTACAGGAATTGTTGCTTATCCGAGATGGACATTTCTGGGAAATATTGCTCCAGGCAACGCATGACCGCACGCAGGGAGCCTCCGTAAGCCACCTTAAATTCAGTGAGCCGTTCCAATCGGCTGCTGCTTTCCAGATCATAATGATTCATCGACATGATTTTGAGCAATTGACCCCGCTTTTCCAGAGAATGCGCCAGTTTATCGGCAAATTCGTCCCTGGTAAGTGCGGCGTTTTCCTCCCTGATCCGATTCAGGTCAGCGATCCACAGTTCGTTCTCCCTTTGCAAAAGCGCAAGGAAAATCTCCTCCTTTGTCTGAAAGTAGTTATAGATCGAGGTTCTGGTAAAGCTGGTGGCGTTCCCGATGTCTTTCAGGGTGATCTCCTTAAAACTTTTTGTCTTATACAGTTCCTCACAAGCATTGATAATTTCTTCCTTCCGGGCGTTTGTCAGCTCCGGCGATCCCTTTGGCATTCTTGTTTCCTCCTCGGATTCATTCTGACTCCATGTCAGCATAGTTACTATAGCATCATTCTGACACCGCGTCAATCATATTTCAAAATTTTTATGTACATATTTTATGAACCATATTTTATGAAGACTATATTGAAGCGGTCTGGAGAATTAAAAAATGTCCTGCTCCATCTGCTGCAAGGAACAGGACATTTTTCTTCTTTTTTCCCAGGCTACTGCTCCATCTGTCTTCCCAGGAATCCGGCAGCGGACTGGATGAGCTTCTGCTCTACCTCCCCCATCTTGCCCTTGTTGTCGTCTTCCAAAAGTATCACCGATCCGATCACATCCCCTTCGCAAATGATCGGGGCGATCGCCTCATGCTGATATTCATCCCCTCCGTCCTCGCAGACGGGAATAAACTTATGCTCCCCCCTTGTCGCCATCACGCTCTCCCGGTTCGTGATTTTGTCCTCTAACTGCTTGCTGATGGACTTGCCCATCATGCTTTTATATCCCCCGGATATCGCGATAAACTGATCCCTGTCCGTCACCATGGCCGTATGACCGGAGACCTGTGCAAGGCTCTCCGCATACTGCTTTGCAAAGGTACTCATCTCCCCGATGGGGGAATACTTTTTCAGGATGATCTCCCCCTCCCGGTCGGTGAAGATTTCCAATGGATCGCTTTCCCTGATCCTTAAAGTCCTGCGTATTTCTTTCGGTATGACTACTCGGCCGAGATCGTCAATTCTGCGTACAATTCCTGTAGCTTTCATACTATCTTTTCCTCCATTTTCTTTCGGTATCTTCCTTTTCGGACAGATTTGCTGTCTTTTTCAGGTGTCCGGCTTCCACCGTGGAAAGTTTCCAGCTATGGAAACTAGTATCTGTAAATGGATGAAATTTATGTAAGCCCACGGGAAAATTACAGAGGATTCAAAGACTTCACTCATTTTCTATTCTTTTTACGGATTCCCGATATTTGATGGAACAGTTGATCGTAACCGTACTCGGTCTTGCGTCCGGCTGCTGGAATCTGCGTTTCATCAGAAGAATCGCCTGTTCCGCCATGAATCCCCTGTTCGTTCCGGTCATCGATCCGGTAGGCAGGATCCAGATTCAGGTCCTTCTCCAGAAGAGCCTTATAATAACCCAGATATCGGTCATTGACGCTGTTCGTATAGTTCAGATTCCCTACAAAAGAAAAAAGCGGAATTCCGGGCTTTAAAGAGTTCCCGGAACCGCTCGATTCATGATTTGGAAGCAAACTGAACACAGCATACCAAGGAAAATACCCAAATGCGCCAGAAAACATCTATCAGCATGTGTCAGGATATACTTGCTACAGAAAAAAAGGATGATTTACTATGCGCAATGGACCTGTATTCATGTCTTGTCTTCTCAGGGCTTCCACTGCAGGACCTTTTCCACGCTTTCCTCCAGAATGACAGCGATATCCTCAGCTGAAAAACCCCTTTTAAACAGATTGACAGCCGCCTGCCTCGCTTTCTTATCAGTTCCTTGGCCAATCCCTTGCGTGATTCCCTGGCTGATCCCCAGGTGATATCCCTCA
>CANPYG010000083.1 GCA_947588205.1 uncultured Acetatifactor sp.
TTGCCCACTCAAAGATAAATACCCCTATGCTAAAAACAATGGCGATAAGGCATTTTTCCAATAACTCCCTATAATTTGAAGAATCTATCAAAAGCTGCATAATATAAGAACGTAAGGGAGCCATGATACCAACAATAACCACCGGAATCAGGCTAAGCAAAAACCTGTATCTGTTCTTTTTATAAATTCTTTTTATCATTGTCCTTCTCCTTCCATTTATCAACTCAATGATACCACAGCAACCCATTATGCTCTACTAAGTTTAGAAAAACGACCGTTGGGATGTAAAGACAAGGACAGGATACATAAAAAAATATGCTGTAGGCCATCTTTTTCTTTTTTTTCCAAAGGGTTCTATAACCAGTTTGTATGATTCACTGCCTAAATTAAACAGCGGTACCTTAATTATTACGGGCCATCTTGTACATACCTGAAACAAGTGAAAAGCAACCTAATAAGCCGATTACAAGTCTCCATGTTACACTGTGGACTTCTGCTATTATTGATGGACAAAATACAGCAAACAGAATAATAATCAATCCTACGATTACCAATGTAAAATTAGCTATTTTCTTCATGGCATTTACCTCCTGCAAACAACGATTGTCGAACAGTCGCCCACTCGACAATTAACATTATACCACCCAAATGTGAAGAAATCTACTGTCCATTAAGACGGTTAATCGAATTTTTTCCGAAGTTTCTGCCCACATCAAATAGAAAACGCCCCGGCGATTCTGTTCTCGTCCAGAGCGTTCCTGTCTGCTGTCCCGGCTCGTCCTCGTCAATCGTAAAGGCTTTCCGCAAGTGTCCGTAATGACTCGCAAGTGCCCGTAATGACTGATATAGGGGTGTTTGGCGGCGGGGATGATTCATTCATTTAAGGATACCACATTAACCAACGGTAGATTTCTTCACAATTCTGTTATATAATAAGCATTAAGCAGGAAAAGGCTTGCCGGATTGTTGTTGACGGCTCAAGTATGTGAATTATGTTCCGCAAGCTGCCCAGAAAGGATGACTATATTTTCATGGGAACAAATACATTAGGTGAGATCATTTATAATTTAAGGAAGAAAGCGGGGCTAACGCAGGAAGCGCTTGCGGACGGTATTTGCTCTCCTATATCAATCTCTCGCATTGAAAACGGGAATCAGATGCCGTCGAGCAAGGTTTTGGAACATTTTGTCTCTGGAAAATGTCACTTGTATCAGCGTCACTCACCGTCTCTCTCCCGAAGCTATGAAAAAATACACGGCAGTATTCACAATGGACGCAGGACAACTTCCATGCGCGGCTGGCAAGGCTAAAAAGGAATCAAAAGGTTAAAAGAGGAATCAAAATATGCCTGAGTATGTATTGCAGACCACAGATCTTACAAAAAAATATCGGAAGCAATGTGTGCTGGACCACATTTCGCTTAAGGTTCGGGAGGGAGATATCTACGGCCTGATCGGCGGTCAGGGCAGCGGAAAGACCACTCTGATCAGGCTGCTTCTGGGGCTGGCAGCGCCGGATGAGGGAGATTTCGCCCTTTTCGGGGAAAACTCTGGAAAAGATTCTGGGGAAAAATCTGGGGAAAATTCTGGAAATAATTCTGGGGAAAATTCCGGGAAAGATTCGGAAGAACGTCTTGGGAAGAAGCGGGTGAGGATCGGTTCCTTGATCGGCGTTCCTGCCCTTTACCAGAACCTGACTCCCATGGAGAATCTCAAAGCCTATAAAAAAATCCTGAGGGCAGTTGACCGGAATATTGAGAAAGAGGATCTGACAGGGCTGCTGGAGATGGTGGGGCTGGATCCGGAGGATAAAAGGAAGGCGCGGTCCCTTTCCGGCGGCGCAAGGCAGCGGCTTGGGATCGCCATATCCCTTCTTGGAAATCCCAGGCTGCTGATCCTGGACGAGCCTTATCAAAATCTTGCGCCCAAAGGGATCGCACAGATGCGGGAGCTGCTTTTGAGGCTGCATGAGGAGCGGAATCTAACCATATTTTTTACCAGCGCGAATCTTCATGTTTTCCCGGATTTTGCCACCAGGTATGGCTTTCTTTATAAAGGAAGGCTTGAAATGGAGCTGACGGCGGAGGAGCTGAAGGAAGAAAAGAAGAAGCTGACGTTTGAGGAATACTACACGGAGCTTATAAAGGATTTTGCCAGGAGGGAAGGACGTTGAGATATCTTTTTTATCATGAACTGCTCATAATGCGCCATTCCAGGGCCGTGAAATTTGTCTTTTGGTACTCACTCATTACGACCGTTATGCTGGCCTTTTCCCCGAATAATTACGACGCAACGTTTTTTCAGTCAGGGTACGGTGCCCTTTTTCCGGTTTATCTGCATTATGTGGGAAATTGCCTGATCATCTATGCCGTTTTGGCAGGAGGCCTGATGGGGCAGGAATTTGATTTCGGAACCATGCAGAGTACGGTGGGGCGCGGCGTAAAGCGGAGCCGGGTCTTCTTCGTAAAGGTGATCTGCATGTTCGTCATGTCCATCCTTACTTACTTGCTCAGCATTGCTTTGGCCTGCCTGGTCCGCACTTGGAAATGGGGATACAATCCCCATGGGTTTACGCTGGAGAATTATTGGGCCAAGGTGGTGGGCTTCCATGCAGGGATGGTGATCCTCACCCTTTCTTATCTGTGTGTGTTTACTTTCCTGATGGTGCTGTTCCAAAATACGGGAGTGGGCTTTGCGGTTTCCTTGGCTGTGATCTTTCTTGATGCCGCTTATCAGGATCGTTTTACGTTCTTTTATTACAGCAGCAACGGCTACGGAAGGATCGGAGGCGCCTTTTCGGCAGAGGTTCTGATGCGGCGGGCGGTTTTGGACGATACTGTGCTGACAGGCGGGTTTTGGATGATTTTTGTGCCCATTATCTGTATCGGCGTAGCGGCGTTGACCGCGGCTTTCCTGTGTTTTTTGAAGAGAGATATGAAGTAATATCGGAGGAAACCTTCGGCCCTGATCAGGCGTTCCAATAGGATGCTGCTGGCTTTCTATAACATTGTCTTATGGTTCCGGAAGCAGATCGACATTGGAACGAAAATCCGCGAAATTGACCTCAGGGCGGCTTTTGTAATAGATTCTATGGAGAATGTAAAGATGGTTATTAGAGACCGGGCCGGAATCATTGCAGGGAAACAGGCACATCAGGAGCTCCTTTCGAATAAGATATAACAACTAACATGAAAAAGGTATGAAACCTATGAACTGTTTATGGATTCTTTTATTGCTTTGCTGCTGTAATGGTTCCGGCTGTGGCTGCAACAGCGGGAGAAATTATTCTTCCAATTCATATGGGAGAAGCTCCCGCAGCGGAAACTATGGCAGAAGCGGCTGCGGCTGCGGCGATCAAAGCGGCAACGGGTGCGGTTATCAGACCGTGGGCAATAATTGCGGCTGCGACAACGATTGCGGAAACGACGGCGACTGCGGCTGTGGCGCGCAGAACCGCAGCGGGAACGGCTATGATAATTATTCCAATTCCGGGACCACAAGATTCCCGCAGGTATCCCGTTCGGAAACCTGTGGCTGTGATGAGAAATAAGCCGATCCCGGAAAAAGAAGGTTTTGGGTCATGCCGGATCCGGGTTTCGCAGGAAGCGGGGAAACCGGCCGGCATGACCCATCAGGGAACCAAAAGAATATAAGAAAAATACAAGCAAAATAGGATAAGATAAGGATAAGCAAAATAATTATAAGAAAAATAAAATAATAGTTGACTTTTGACTTAGTATCTGTATAATAATTTTTTGTAAATAAAAAGTTTAGTAACTGTAAATCGAAGAAGGCGTGATTATGAGCATAGAAGAACAGATAGGGGAGAAGATCCGGAATCTCCGCAATCAGAACGGTCTGACCCAGGAAGAGCTGGCGGACCGGACAGAATTGACAAAGGGCTTTATATCGCAGTTGGAACGAGGATTGACCGCACCGTCGGTATCTACGCTTTACGATATCGTGGAGTGCCTGGGCACGAATCTTTCTGACTTTTTTCATGAGGAAGAGGATCAGCAGATCGTTTTTCCGAAGAAGGATTATTTTGAAAAGGAAGACGCGGCGGGCAATAATATACAGTGGCTGATCGCAACGGCGCAGAGCAGGAGTCTGGAACCGATTCTGGTTCGGCTGCAGCCCGGAGAGTCGATGCCGGAGGACAAGCCCCATGAGGGCGAGGAATTCGGTTATGTGCTGGATGGTAAGATCATGCTGCATTACGGAGAGAAGACAATGATTGTGCGTAAAGGTGATTCCTTTATTTTTCCGGCCAACAGAAATCACATGATCAGTTCGGCAAGCCGGAAGGTATCGGTCTTCTTATGGATCAGCAGTCCGCCAAGCTTTTAAAACGGACGTCAGGTCATGGGTTTACGAGAAGTGCCCTCGCTTCTCAAAATGTTACATAGTGGAATTTGGAACAACATGGTGGATTCAAGCGGGCGCTGCATCGGTTGTTGAATTCTGGACAGAAGCATGAACGAGTCAGGAGCATACAGACATGAAAGATGTGATATTGCAGCTGGATTCAGTGAGCAAGACCTTCGATGGGAAAAAGGTGCTTGACAACCTGAATCTGGAGATCGGACGGAATGAATTCATTACACTTTTAGGACCGTCAGGATGTGGAAAATCCACCACCCTGCGCATCATCGGCGGTTTCGTGAAGCCGGACAGCGGACGGGTGCTTTTTGAGGGGAAGGATATTACAGACTTAAGTCCTGATAAAAGAAATATCAATACCGTTTTCCAGAAATATTCCCTGTTCCCGCATATGAATGTGGCGGAGAATATTGCGTTTGGCCTGAAGCTGAAGAAAAAGAGCAGCCAGTACATAAAGGATAAGATAAATTATGCCCTGAAGCTGGTGAATATGGACGGTTACGAGGACCGTAAGCCGGATTCCTTAAGCGGCGGTCAGCAGCAGCGCGTGGCCATCGCCAGGGCTATCGTCAATGAACCCAAGGTGCTTCTGCTGGACGAGCCTTTGGGGGCCCTGGATTTAAAGCTGCGCCATGGTATGCAGAGGGAGCTGATCAAGATCAAGAAGGAGGTGGGCATTACCTTCATCTACGTGACGCACGATCAGGAGGAGGCCCTTACCATGTCCGACAGGATCGTGGTCATGAATAAGGGGATCATCCAGCAGATGGGAACTTCCAAAAGCATATATGACGAGCCGCAGAATGCTTTTGTGGCCGATTTCATCGGGGACAGCAATATCATTGACGGCGTAATGAAGGCGGATCGCCTGGTGGAGATCCAGGGCGCGGCCATTCCCTGTGTGGATGAAGGCTTTGGCAGGGATGAGCCGGTGGATGTGGTCATAAGGCCCGAGGATCTGGTGATCACCCAGGAAGACGGAGGATATCTGAAGGGTATGGTGGTTTCCATCATATTCAAAGGCGCTTATTATGAAATTAAGGTGCGCGTCGGGCAGTTTGACTGGGTGATCCAGAGTGTGAACCCTGCGCAGATCGGTTCCATGGTGGGGCTTACGATCCTTCCGGATAATATCCAGATCATGCATAAGCCGCATTCAGAAGATGCCAAGGTGGAGAAGCTCGATTAAGTTACGGAGGATGGCACACAAGATGAAGAAAAATAAAACCAGGAATAGCCGTGTATGGCTGTCTTCCCCTTATATATTATGGATTGCGGGCTTTACGGTGATTCCCATGATTATGATCTTTCATTATGCGCTGACGGACAAAAATGGGGGATTTACCTTCGCGAACATCGCCGCCATATTTGAACCCATTCATTTCAAGGCGATGGTGTTTTCCGTGGAGATCGCGCTGGGCTGCACGGTGATCTGTATCCTGCTTTCCTATCCCCTGGTGATGGCGCTGCGGCATTTACATATGGGAAAACAGGGCTTCACCCTTTTTATCCTGATCATCCCCATGTGGATGAATTTCATCCTGAGAGTCCTGGCGTGGCAGATGATCCTGTCTAAAAACGGAATACTGAATCTCCTTCTGACCTCCCTTGGTTTTGAACCCTTGTCCCTTGCCAATACCAGCACGGCCATCATGATAGGAGTGGTATATGATTATCTGCCTTATATGGTGCTTCCCATCTTCAACGCCATAGCGGATATCGATGAGGATATCATAGAAGCGGCCAAGGATCTGGGAGCGAACGGCCTTGCAGTGTTCTGCAAGATCATTTTCCCACTGTCCGTTCCGGGTCTTTTAAGCGGGATCGTGATGGTATTCGTTCCTTCCATGACTTCCTTCGTGGTGGCGGATATCCTTGGTGGCGGAAAGCTGCAGCTCATCGGCAATATTATCGAGCAGGAATTTACCAAGAATTCCGACTGGAACCTGGGAAGCGGCCTGTCCGTATCCCTGATGATCTTTGTGCTCATCAGTATGGCTTTCACTTCAAAGGAAGATTCCAAGGGAAGGAGGGAGTCAGCCATATGGTAGAGAAGCTGAAAAACTGGCTGAGCCGGTTTTATATCGGAATTATCATTTTATTTATGTATGCGCCGATCCTGGTGCTGATCGTGCTTTCCTTTAACCGGTCCAGATCCAGGGTGGTGTGGGGAGGCTTTACGCTGTCATGGTATCAGAGTCTGTTTTCCAACGCCCAGATCATGGATGCCCTGTGGACAACCCTGGTTCTGGCGTTTCTGTCGGCGTTTGCGGCTACGGTCATCGGCCTGATGGGAGCCCTGGGCATTCACGCCATGCGGCGCAAGAATTATCAGGTGATGATGGCGTTCACGGATATCCCGCTTTTAAACGCGGATATCGTTACGGGCATCGCGTTGATGCTCTGGTTCGTGCGGTTCCTGCCCTTGGGCTTCACCAGTGTGGTCGTGGCCCATATCACGTTTAATATCCCTTATGTGATATTGAGCGTCATGCCCAGGATCCAGCAGATGAATGTGAGCCTGTATGAGGCGGCGAGGGATCTGGGAGCCAATGCGGTGTATGGATTTTTCAGGATTATCCTGCCCCAGTTGGCCAGCGGGATCCTGTCGGGCTTCTTCATGGCGTTTACCATGTCCATGGATGATTTCGTGATAACATATTTTACAAAGGGAGCCGGGGTAAACACCCTTTCCACCATGATCTATGCGCAGATCAGAAGAGGTATTAAGCCTGAGCTGTATGCGCTGTCCACGATTATTTTTGCCTTTGTTTTTGTCATTCTGATCCTGGTCAATTACTGGCCCGGCGCTTCCGGAAAGAGAGGACGGGGGGAGCAGGATTATTAAGCAGACTTTTTGTGATAGGAGATTGATTGAGATGAAAAAGAGACTTATGTATTTCATTGCTTTTGCAGCGCTTGCAGCCTTATGCCTGGGATTTACCGGATGCGGAAAGAAGGGGAACAACGGCACACTGACCATCTTTAATTATGGGGAATACATGGATATGGAGGTGCTGGACATGTTCACCGAGGAGACAGGGATTAAGGTCCTGTATGAGGAAGCCCTGACCCCGGAGGAGATGTATACCAAATATAAGTACGGCGCGATCGAGTACGACCTGTTGTGTACCTCTGAATATATGCTGCAGAGGCTGATGTCGGAAGGGGAGCTTCAGCCCATAGATATCGGGGATATGGAATATTCCGGCAATATCGGTGAACGCTATTGGGAGTTCGCAAGAAGCTTTGATCCGGAAAATAAGTATGTGGTTCCGTATTTCTGGGGTACTGTGGGCATCCTGTATGACGAGGACAAGGTGAACGCCCCGGTGGATAGCTGGGACGTGCTGTTTAACGGAGAATATAAGGATGAGATCATCATGATGAAGAGCATGCGCGATTCCTATATGG
The DNA here is from genome assembly GCA_947588205.1 of uncultured Acetatifactor sp. Taxonomy (GTDB): domain Bacteria; phylum Bacillota; class Clostridia; order Lachnospirales; family Lachnospiraceae; genus Acetatifactor. The sequence continues at coordinate 7,797 of CANPYG010000083.1, forward strand.
TGGCTTTGAAATATCTCGGTTATTCTCTGAATACGGAAAATGAGGATGAGATTATGGAGGCGCACAACCTGCTCCTGAAACAGAAGCCGGATGTACAGGCCTATCTGGTAGATGAGGCAAGGGATGAGCTGGTGGCAGGCAATGCCGCAATGGCAGTGATTTATTCCGGAGAAGCCTATCTTGGCCGTCAGTATGGTCTGGAAAACGGCAGGAACCTGAGGTATGTCATTCCAAAAGAGGGTTCCAATGTCTGGCTGGACTGCTTTGCCGTGACAAAACACTGCGATGATATGGATGCTGCCCAGAAGTTTCTGGATTTCCTCTGCAGGGAGGATGTGGCAATGATGAATTTTGAATATATTTATTATTCCACGCCCAATGAGGCTGTCATTGAAGAGCTGAGCGATGAGGAAAGGGCGGACGAGGCCCTGGTTCCTTCGGACGACGCCATGGATAACTGCGAAGTCTATACGATGACCAATACGGAGACTACCGAGATGATGAACCGGTTGTGGAAGGAATTGGGGGCAGAGTAAGATGGAACAGACGAAATTTCGTGTAATACACGGTGAAGATTTTGATATTACGCTGCTGCCAAAGATAATGGAAGTGGACCGCGCATGCTATACAGAGCAATATGTGGGAGAGCTTGCCAAAATGGAAGCGAGGTACCGGCAGAATCCCAGGACCTTTGTGTGCGTGATGGACGGGGATGAGGTGGCGGGATACATCAACTTTTTCCCGGTAAAGCCGGCCTTATGGGATGAGATCGTGGAGACCGGCATGGTGATCCGGGATGATGATATACGGCCGGAGGAGCTTGCGGAGTACCATAAGCTGGAAGAGGGGAGAGATAAGGATTCCCGTTCCGAAGAGGAACTGAACAGACTTTTTATCATCTCTATCGCCATCAAACCGGAGTACCGGGGAAAGGAATTTAAGACTGCCCAAATCCTTTCCGATGGGTTCATCGCGTATTTGAACCAGCTACAGGAGGAAGGATATCCTGTGGACGCCATCTCGGGAACCGCGGTCTCCGAGGATGGGAAAAAATTTCTGCGGAATCATATGTTTGGGGCGTACCGGGAAATCAAAGACGGGAATGTCGTCTACCTCTGCGAAGGAATCTATCTGGAAAGGCTTTTAGAAAAAAAGCTGTATTTTAAGACCTATCGGAATGATGTATATTTATTTCTTCCCTATGCGGATAATATCAGGAATACCAGGATCAATAAGCTTTTTGAGGAAGAGAAGTCTGTTCCCGATGTGGCGAAGAATCTGCTGGACGCCCTGGACGATTGTCTCGTCTACGAGTATGAGAGCGATATGGTAAATGAGTTGGACCGCGTTTATATCGGGGAAAGGCTTCTGATGCATACCCTGGATGAATCCTATTCCTTAGAGGAGGGAGAGCGGCCCCATATTGTAGGGGAAGAGAAGGTGTACCTTTCCCTGTTGGCCCATCGGGCTTCCCACATGTATGTTGTGATGCTGTTTATTCCGGACAGCAAATATTCCGCATCCCAGCTGGAGGACCAGCTGTGCCAGTCCTATTTAAAGGTCCGGCAGGAGGGGGATGTGGACGAACGGGGCTTCTATCAATATACGGACCTCAATGAATTCCTGAGAAGGGAATATGGTCTGCTTCCCTGCGGCAAGGGAAAAAGCATCCTCTGTATGTCCGCAAAGCCTGATAACGATGGGGAATTCCTGAATATTCTGTCCGCAGAGGCGTATAACAGCATGCATCAGGACTTTTTTATCAAGTATCCGCAGCTTTTAGAAGAGGCGCAGCACAATCGGGCGATTTATGATTATTATGAGACCTATATGACAGACGAGGTGGTTGCCTTTATTCTGTATGATTTCCATAAGCTGGAACTGAAGGAACGGGAAGAACTGACAGCGACTTATATTTTTATAGCCGAGTTGGTCATTTTCCAGAACACTGCACTGAATAAAATAACGATCAAGGTTTCCAACGCACTGGCCCATGAGGGGGACGTTTCCTATGAATACATCGATCAGCTTTATCTGGATTACGCCAAGACGGTGAAGTTCTGGCAGAGCAATAATTTCAAATATTATGGAACCAGAAGGGAAGCGGACCAGATCAGGGATGCCTTTGGAAACGATGAGCTGAGAAGCAACTATCAGGAGCAGCAGGAATTTCTGGAACACATGGTGGAGATTAAAAGCGCGCAGGTGGAACGCCGAAACGGTACTGTGATCAATGTGGCGGCGACTGTCCTGGCCGTGCTGCAGGTGAAGGAGTATCTTGTGGGTCTTTTAAGCGGATTGTACGGGCGCATGGGGATCCCCATTGAATCTGCCGGCAGCACCTTTGACGTGATGGTGCTTGGAGGAGGCGGGCTGCTGCTGCTCGTGCTGTATACCCTGAACAAAAGAAATTATTATATGCGGAGGCGCAAGCTGCGGCAGCTGAAGGATTTGAGAGCGGAGATGATGAGTGATGAAGATAGAAAATAAAACATATTTCAGGAATCAAGGATCCAGGAACCAAGGGTTCAGGAATCAAGGGTTCTGGAATCGGAGATGGCTCTGGTTCGTCCTTTTGCTCGCAATGGGCATTGTATTGTCCTATCTGCAGCCCATTACCCTGGCAGAAGGCGGCGAGGTTACTTTTTTAAGTATGCTGGCGATCGTTCTGATCGGGTATTTTTATGGCGGCTGGACCGGAATCCTGGGCGCGCTGTTGTTCGCTGTAATAAAGTATTTCTTGGATTACCACCTGACCCTGAACGTGGCTGAGCTTACGGATTATATCTTCGGGTATGGCCTTCTGGGAGTGGGGGGCTTTTTTGGGAACCGACAGGGAAGACATCAAAGCCGGAATGCCCAGGAAAGCGGCTCCGTGGAAAAAAACGGTTTTGTAGAAGAGGGAAGCAGCACACTGCTTCGTTGTTACCTGTTAGCTGTAACGCTGCGCTATATTGAAAGCGTGTGGAACTGCCTTCAGTATTATTATAAGCCCTGGGAGTCTCTGTGGGAAAATATCTGGGATGAGTCCATCGTTTACTGCGCAGGATATGTGGGGGCGGAAGTGCTCATTACGGTAGTTATTCTTCTGATCCCCCAGGTAAGGGATGCCCTTGAATATTTGAAATTTGTGGCTACCCATGACTATGTGGAGGATCTGGATACCTTTTAAGGGGAACAGGGCAGGGGCAGCTTGTTCCGGGTTGCGTCTGTTCCCGTTTTTTACAGAAAGGTATTTTAATTGGAACGTTTTTGTGGTAGACTGTGTTTAGCGTACCGGACGGAAAGGTTTGGTATCGGTACAGTTCGCATAAGGAGGCAGGATGCATGGAAAAGGGAACAACAGGAAAATATGTCGCTTATGTATCTACTTATACAATGGGAGATAATCACGGGATCCGGGTATATGATGTGGATACCGAGAAGGGGAGATTTATTGAGAAAGATAAGGTAGAGATCACCAACTCTTCCTATATCGCCGTTTCCCATAACCGCAAATATCTCTATTCCATTACGGATTTCGGCGTGGAGGCCTATTCCATCAAGGAGGATGGGAGTCTGGGGCTGATCAATATCGCGCCGATCAATGGGATGAGGGGCTGTTATATTTCCACTGATTATACGGATCGGTATCTGTTTGTGGCGGGATATCATGACGGGAAACTGACCGTGCTCAGGCTTAAGGAAAACGGCGCCATCGGGGAGATCACGGATGAGATATACCATAAGGGCTTAGGGAGCGTGGCTGATCGGAATTTCCGTCCCCATATCAACTGCGCCCGCATGACCCATGATAATAAGTATCTTTTGGTGGCGGACCAGGGCATGGACCATGTGAATGTCTACAGCCTGGATCTGCGCCGGGGAAAGATGAAGCTTGCGGATGTGATCCGGAGCGAGCTGGAATCCGCACCCAGACATATCAAGATTTCCAAGGATGGGCGTTTTATTTATATTCTGCATGAGTGGAAATGCTTTATCGATGTGTACAGCTATGAGGAGCAGAACGGCGATCCTTATTTTGAAAAGATTCAGACGATTTCCACGCTGGATAAGGAGCAGAGCAAGAACTGCGCGGCAAGCGCCCTGAGTTTTTCGGAGGATTATAATTATCTGCTCAGTTCCAACGCGGGGGATGAGTCCGTAATCGTCTACAATGTGAACCAGGAGGACGGAACCCTTACGATGAATTTCTGCCTTCCCATCAGCGGGACCTATCCCAAGGATGCGGAATTCTTCCCGGACAACCGTTTCCTGGTGTCTTTAAATCATGAGTCCAACAGTATGACCTTCTTTAAGATGGACCTGGAGAACGGAACCATCATGATGAACGGACCGGAGCTGAAGGTGAATGCCCCCAACTGCATTGTATTCCACAGGCTGGGGTAGATAAATCGTTCATTTCAGGGAATAGAAATCCGTCAAGGAGTCTATTCTGGCGGACATGTTCCTCATCATGGCGTCCAGCACAGTGATGGCGACCATGGATTCCATGACCACTACAGCCCTGGGCACGATGATGGGGTCGTGGCGTCCCTTGATCTGCAGGTCAATTTCCTTTCCTTCCCGGTTTACTGTCTGTTGTGTCTGATAAATGGAAGGAGTCGGCTTCACATGGGCGCGGACTACGATCCGGCCGCCGTCGCTGATCCCTCCCAGGATTCCCCCGGCATGGTTTGTGGCCTTGACCACCTGTCCGTCCTGTATACGGAAGAAATCGTTATTTTCACTGCCCCTGCGGTGGGATACCCCGGCTCCGTCCCCGATTTCCACCGCTTTTACCGCACCGATGGACATGACAGCCTTCGCGAGGTCGGCGTCAAGATCTCCGATCCCGGCGGGGAATCCGTCTACGATGCACTCCATGGAGCCTCCCACGGAATCGCCGGCAGAGCGGGCTTCCTGTAAGTAGGAGAGGGCGGCCTCGTTGGCTTCCAGATCCGGCATGGCGGTAGGGGTGGCATAAATTGCATCCTGATTGAAGGATGCGTAATCTATGGTGACAGGTCCGATGGAACGGGTATAGGTCCGGACTTTGACCCCCAGCATGGATAAAATCTTGCAGGCGACCGCGCCTGCCGCCACGCGCCCGATGGTTTCCCGCCCGGAGGAGCGCCCACCGCCGCGGTAGTCCCGGAAACCATACTTTGCATCGTAGGTATAGTCGGCGTGCCCGGGGCGGTAGCAATCGGCAATATTTGAATAATCCCCGGAAATCTGGGAAGTATTGCGCACGATCAGGGAAATGGGAGTGCCGGTGATCCGGCCTTCAAAGGTGCCGGAGAGGATCTCCACCTGATCGGCTTCTTTGCGCGCCGTTGTGATGGCGCTTGC
>CANPYG010000084.1 GCA_947588205.1 uncultured Acetatifactor sp.
AGAGAAAACGGCTACAGCCCGCATTATTACTGGGTTTGTAACCGTTTTTGATTTCCATAAGTGTCAAACTCGGGATTGTAACAGATTTACCCCATAGATTCAACCACTCATTTTTTCATAGAATTAAATATTTTATTAACTTTGTGTGAAAAATAACTTCGGCTCCATCCATAAAACTGGCCACCCCTGAATCTGGCTGCCCCTAAAACTGACCACCCCTAAAACTCATTCTGGCGCTGTCCCATAAGGGCGGCAGCGCCAGAATATTTTCTTTATAAAAATTACCATATAAAATTATAAACCATAGACCCATTTCCGGTTCAGTCCACCAGAATCCGCCGCATAATAGTTCCTAAATCCCTACGCCTCGTCATACAGCTTCTGGATGAAATCCTTACACTGTACATTGTTCTCCGGTCTGGTATCCTCCAGGGTGGCGTGGATAAAAGGCTTTCTATATTTCATAAACCGGATCAGGGCATCATAATTCATCTGCCCAAGGCCGGCGCCCATGGAAATAAGCCTTCCGTCCTTCACATCAAAATCCTTGATATGGACCACCGCAATCTCCTCCCCGAGAAGGTCAATGGCTTCCTCAATAATCGCAACGTGGTCCTGACAATTACTGATATCCAGCATGTTGACGGGATCCAGGATGATCTGCAGGTTCGGGGAATGGATCTCATCCAGCACCCTGCGGGCGCGCTGTGCATTATATACGATGTGTCTCCACACTGGCTCGATGGCAACCACCACTCCCATCTTTTCCGCATATTCCACAACAGGGCGGAGGTTCGTGATAAAGGCATTCAGCGCCTCTTCGCCATGGCACTCCGGAACAAAAGTGTAGGTCTCATTGGGCGCCCCGGTCTCTGTTCCCACCACGCCTGCGCCCAGCCAGGAGGCAAAACGGATGTGTGTCATATAACGATGCTGGATCTGGGCAAGCTGCTGCGGATTGGGATTGCCCAGATTCAGATAGCAGCCCAGTACGGCACAATCAATTTCATTTTTGGCAAACAATCCCTTTAGATACATGGCCAATCCCGGGGTAAGCGCCTCATCCGTATAGGGAAGAGTGGGCGGAAATACCATATGCATCGCCAAATGCCCGCATTTGAAGCCCAGATTGTGGACATCTGCCAGCCTCTCTTCAATGGGAAGCTTTTTTGTGTCATGTAAACGAATTCCTAACTGCATCTTTCTACCTCTTTTCTGCGTGATTTATAAACAGGAATCTTTTTCCTGCCCGGTTAATAACAGGGATCTCATCTCCTGTCCGCTCACAGGGTGACGCCCTGTTTGAAAATCGCCATATCGTGAAAGCCTGCCTCTTCGCTGCGGACTTTTTTCCCGGACGCCACCTGACATACATAGTCAAACAGCCTGTCCGCTTCCTCCTGCATCGAGGCATCCTCCGCCAGAACGCCTGCATTAAAATCTATCCAGCCGCTTTTCTTTTTTGCAAGGGTTGAGTTAGTGGAAATCTTCACCGTGGGAACCGGGGAGGCAAAGGGGGTTCCCCTTCCGGTGGTAAACAAAACGATCTGTGCGCCCGCTGCCGCCAGGGCGGTGGAAGCCACAAGATCATTTCCGGGGGCGCTGAGCAGATTTAACCCCGGTTCCTTCACCGTCTCCCCATAGGCAAGCACACCTCTGACCGGAGCGCTTCCGGATTTCTGTGTACAGCCTAGGGACTTGTCCTCCAATGTGGAGATGCCGCCCTTTTTATTGCCGGGGGAAGGATTCTCATAGATGGTCTGGCCATGGCTGATAAAATAATGCTTAAAATCATTGATCAGGCGCACTGTTTTTTCAAAAAGCGCCTCATCTGCACACCTGTTCATCAGGATCGTCTCCGCGCCGAACATCTCAGGCACTTCCGTAAGGATGGTGGTGCCGCCCTGTCCGATCAGCAGATCAGAAAAACGTCCCACCAGGGGATTCGCCGTGATTCCCGACAAGCCATCGCTTCCGCCGCATTTCAGGCCCACGACCAGCTTTGTGACGCTCACCGGAGTCCGCTTGAAACCTGAGGCATAGTCAATCAGCTCTCCGATCATCCCACAGGCGGTCTCAATCTCGTCCTCACACTCCTGCGCCACCAGGAAACGGACTCTGTTTTCGTCATATTCACCCAGATATGGCTTCAACACCTCGATATTGCTGTTCTCGCATCCAAGCCCCAGCACCAGAACCCCTCCGGCGTTGGGATGGGCGATCAGATCCGCCAGGATGGTGCGGGTATTCTCCTGGTCGTCGCCCATCTGGGAACACCCATAGGGATGGGGGAATGCGATCACCCCGTCTACGCCCCCGGCCTGCAGCTTTTCCGCATATCTCGTATTGGCAAGCCTTGCGGCCGCGGTGACGACGTTGTTTACGCAGCCCACAGTAGGGATGATCCAGATCTCGTTGCGCACCCCTGCCTTACCGTCCGTACGGACATAACCCTGGAAAGTAACAGACGAATCCGCGGACCGCGAAGGGGATGCTGCCCCTGCCACCCGGACAGGCTCATAGGAATAATCCAAAAGCTCTCCAAGGCCGGTTTTCATGTTATGGGTATGTACCCAGTCCCCTTTTCGGATCTCTGTTTTGGCAATACCGATGCGGTAACCGTACTTAATCACTTCGCCGCCCTCAGGGATATCGCAAATTGCCATTTTATGCCCGGCAGGAATCTCCTGGTCGGCAGAAACCATATAGGCTGTCTGCGACCCCTCTGCAGCAGGAACAGAGATTACGGTTCCCTCCGGGAGTGTCTGCAGCGCGACCACGACATTGTCTTTTTCATTGATCTTCAAGAAATTCTGCATAGTGCCGCCCTCATGCCATTTGCTTTGATATCGTCCAGATCATCTGTTACCGCCTGGGCAAATCCGGCAATCTCATTCAGATTCTGTCCGAAGAAGTCCTCTCTTCCCAGAAAGGCCTTTACAAAATCCTCTGTCCTGCCCTCACAATGATCGCGGAAGAACTCCAATACCGCCATATCGTCCATGACCTTATACTCTTCCCCGCATCTGTGCCCGATCAGGGCATTGTCCCTGATCTGTGTTCCGCTGTAGAACGCCATCAGGGCAGCGAGGGAAAAGGTCAAGTGCGCCGGCAGCTTTCCGGTCTGCTCCACATACTTAAGGAAGCTGGGCATACATCTTGCCCGCCACTTGGACACAGAGTTCAGGGAAATGGACAAAAGCGCATGCTTCACATAAGGATTATTGAACCGGGTGATCACCGCCTGGGCAAAGTCCTCCAGTTCCTTCTTCGGAAGGGTCAGCGTGGGAATTACCTCATCAAACAGCGTCTTCATCATAAAGCCGCAGATATCCGGGTCATCCATGGACTGCTTCACATAATCGTTGCCGCAAAGGTAGGACGCCAGCACAAAGGAGGTATGCGCCCCGTTCAGGATACGGACCTTGCGCTGCTTATAGGGCTTCTGGTCGTCCGTGAAGATTACGGGAAGACCTGCATCCGGCAGGGGGAGCTCACCGCTGATGTCCTTCGCGCTCTCGATCACCCACAGGGCAAAGGGCTCTCCCGTCACCAGGATATGATCCTCGTATCCCAGCTTTTCCCACTCCTGTACCTCATTATCCCTGGGATAGCCGGTGATGATACGGTCTACCAGCGTGGAGGTAAAAATACATGCCTCCTCCACCCACCTGCGGAAATCAGCTCCCAGATTCCATAATTCGATGAACTGCAGCACGCATTTCTTCAGCATGATACCGTTATCATCGATCAGTTCCACCGGCAGCATCACGAGGCCCTTATCCTGGGCTCCCCGGAAGACCTCATACCTGTGATACAAAAATTTTGTCAGCTTCCCCGGAAAGGTCCTGGGGGGAGTCAGCTCAAATCTGTCCGTTTCATCATAGACAATGCCCGCCTCTGTGGTATTGGACACCACAAAACGAAGCGTTGGGATCTCGGCGAGCCCCATATATTTTTCATATTCTTCATAAGCACACACCGCATCTGCCACACAGGTAACCTGACGGTTCAAAACCTTCGCTTCCCCGTCCACGATCCCCCGAAGGGATACCGTATACTGGCAGTCCTGCCGGCGGAACATCTCCAGGGAACCGAATTCAATGGGCTTGACCAGAACCACATCCCCGTCAAATTTGCCTTGTTCATTTGCAATATCGATCATGTAATCCACAAACCCACGCAGGAAATTTCCCTCTCCGAACTGCACCACCCTGACCGGCCTTGCTACCTTGCCTGTCATTTCCTTGTTTAAAATCTCCATATTTCCTCCGTTCCGCTTATTCATCCTGCCTTACCTCAAATTCCGTTTTCAGAATTCAGATTTGTAAGCTCTTACATCCTTTATTTTACAGCCAATATTTTAATCCGTCAACTACATATCCGAAAAAACACTGGTCACTTTCCTTAAAAAAGTAACAGTTCAGCCGCGCCATTCGCAAAGCCGCGCTTACGCGCTTTTCGTCGCTGCGCGACTCCCTTTGCTCATAAAATGGCGCTCCCTCAGCCGCCAGACATGATGGAAAATTCGTGCGAGCACGATTTTCCATCAAATCAGGCGGCTGGCTGAACTGTTACTTAAAAAATCCTTGCGGAAACACACATTATTCGTTATAATGATACATAGATATGAAATTGTTTACATGGTAATCGAGGTCGCGATCATGACTATCTATGATATTTCAGAAAAAGCTGGGGTGTCCATCGCCACAGTCTCACGGGTCCTGAACGGAAGCAGCAATGTCAGTGACCGAACCAGGCAAAGGGTTCTGGATGTCATTGAACAGTATGGATACACACCCAACGCGTTTGCCAGGGGGCTTGGCCTGAACACGATGAAGACGATCGGCATCATGTGCGCCGACAGCTCCGACCTTTATCTGGCAAAAGCGCTCTACCACATTGAGACAAAGCTGCAGGTCAACGGTTACGACAGCATCTTAAGCTGTACCGGATATGACCCGGAGAGAAAAGCATATTCCATGAATCTGCTGCTTTCCAAGAAGGTAGATGCCATTATACTTGTAGGCTCCAATTTTATCTATGACAATAAGAAGGACAACCAATACATTATTGACGCCGCAGGACAGGTGCCGGTCATGCTCCTCAATGCGGCGCTGAAGGTTCCAAATGTATATTCTGTTTTAACAGATGATTATCACTCCATGTATGAAGCCACAAGATATCTGGTGGGAACAGGGATTCGGGACATCATCTATTTTTACAATTCTAACTCCTACAGCGGCAAGAGGAAGCTGGCAGGCTTCTGCAAAGCCATGGATGAGCTGGACGAGGCCACCGGCAGCAAGGGGCACGGACAGATCCAGTTCTACAACGGCTCCCATGAAGATATTCCTAATATGGCAGCCACATTAAAAAGACTTCGCGAGAATGGACATATTTTTCACGGGATCCTCGCCGCGGACGATGTTCTCGCCCTGGGGGCAGTCAAATACGCAAGGGAAGCCTCTTTACGGATACCGGAGGATTTATCCATCATCGGATATAATAATTCCATGCTCGTAAACTGCTGCGAGCCCGGGCTGACCTCAATTGACAACAAGCTGGAACCCATGTGCAATCAATTAATCAATACTTTAATGAGCGTACTGGGCGGAAAGGAAATGCCCCGGGAGGTCACTTTTACGGGAAGGCTGGTGTTAAGGGGCACCACCTTCGGGAACCCGGATGAGCCGGATTTCCGATAACTGGAAACCGCCCTTTCCGTGATACGGGAACCGCGCTTACCATCGCAACAATAAAAATTCTTATAGAATGGAGGAGAAACACCATGAAAGCATTTATGGACAAAGATTTTCTGCTAAAGACCGATACCGCGAAGAAGCTGTATCACGAATATGCGGAAAACACCCCGATCCTGGATTACCACTGCCATATCAATCCCAAAGAGATCGCACAGGATCGCCACTTTGACAACATCACCCAGGTATGGCTGGGCGGCGACCACTACAAATGGCGCTTTATGCGCTCCTGCGGCGTAGAGGAAAAGTACATCACCGGAGACGCCTCCGATTACGAGAAATTCTGCAAATGGGCAGAGTGCCTGGGCAAGGCCATCGGCAACCCCCTGTTCCACTGGAGCCACTTAGAGTTGCGCAAGTATTTCGGATACACCGGCGTGCTGAGTAAGAAGACCGCCGATGAGGTTTGGAATCTTTGCAACGCCAAGCTGCAGGATCCTGCCACCAGCGCACGTTCCCTGATCAAGAGCAGCAATGTTACCCTGATCTGTACCACGGATGATCCTATCGACAGCCTGGAATGGCACAAGCTGATCGCTGAGGATGAAAGCTTTGACGTAAAGGTGCTTCCCGCCTGGAGACCTGACAAGGCCATGAACATTGAAAAGCCCGACTACCTGGAGTATCTGGCAAAGCTGGAGGCCGTCAGCGGCGTTCCTGAGATCAACACCTTTGAAAAGCTGGTGGAGGCTCTCCATAACCGCATGGATTTCTTCCAGTCCATGGGCTGCAGTGTTTCCGACCACGGCCTGGAATATGTGATGTTCAATCCTTCCGACCATGACGAGATTGAGTCCATTTTCTTAAAAAGACTGAACCGCATGGTTCTGACCAAGGAAGAGGAAATGAAGTTCAAGACTGCCTTTATGATCTTCATGGGCAGAGAATATCACGCCCGCAACTGGGTGATGCAGCTGCATTATGGCTGCAAGCGCGATAACAATACCAAGATGTATAAGAAGCTTGGACCGGATACCGGATACGATGGAATCAACAATAATACCCCATCCTCCCAGATGGCAGATTTCCTGAACGCCCTCTGCGAAACCGACGAGCTGCCTAAGACCATCCTGTACAGCCTGAATCCCAACGATAACCAGTCCATCGGCACCATGATCGGCTGTTTCCAGGATTCCGAGGCAGTGGGCAAGATCCAGCAGGGCAGCGCATGGTGGTTCAACGACCATAAGGTAGGTATGCAGGATCAGATGATCTCCCTGGCCAACCTGGGCAATCTGTCCGGTTTCGTAGGAATGCTCACCGATTCCAGAAGCTTCCTCTCCTATACCAGACATGAGTACTTCCGCCGCATCCTCTGCAACCTGATCGGAGACTGGGTGGAGAACGGCGAGTTCCCGGCTGACTATGAGATTCTGGAAGAGATCGTGAAGGATATTTCCTATTACAATGCGGTGAGATACTTTAATTTTCCGCTGTAACATTTCCTGACATTCTGAAAAAAGAGAAAAATGCACTGATGACTGTACTTAAAGAAAACGCTTCGGCAATGGGGAATCGCCGAAGCGTTTTCTTTATATCCCTGCGCGGATTATCCGCTACTGCACGGCCTTCACATTTTTCATGGTTCCCATGACCATGAGGCTTTCATCCTGGGTAAAAACATGGTCAGGGCTGGGAAGGGGAAAAATCTGTTCTCCCTTTTTGGTAGCCAGAATGCTGATATTATATTTATTACGCACGGACAGGTCAATGATACTGTGTCCGATCCAGCTTTTGGGAATGGCAATCTCATAGATACCGATTTCCGGCGTCAGTTCAATGTAATCAAAAATATTATCAGTGCCGAACTTAATGGCAAGGCGTTCTGCGATCTCCCGTTCCGCATAGACCACATAATCCGCGCCGTTGCGCAGAAGCAGCTTCTTATGCACATCCCTTGTAGCCCTGGCGATCACGAATTTACATCCCAGTTCCTTAAGCAGTACCGTGATCTCCAGGACGGTCTGAAAATTCTCCCCGATCGCGATCACTGCAAGGTCAAAGCTGCGGATTCCGAGGCTTTCCATAAAGCGCACTTCCGTGGCGTCCCCGATCAGAATCTGCTGGATGGTTCCTACGGCATCATCCGCCCTGCTTTCATCCCGATCGATCGCCATCACCTCATGACCATTTTCAATAAAAGTCCTCGCCATATGACGTCCAAATCTTCCCAAACCGATAATCAGAATTGATTTCATTTTACCCCCTTCTGCCTTCAGGCATCCAACTCATTTTCCAGACCGGAATGCCGCGCATACCATTCGTCAACGCAAGCATTCCTTTCCTGCTCACCGTGTATGACAGGCACCTGTCCAGCGGCGTCAAATTTCTCTCTTACCCCACCTGCACCTTATCTAAAGGCAGCCTGGAATTCGTCACTCTCTTTTCAGAAGAAAACGCCAACAGCATCGTAATGGAGCCCACCCTTCCGCAGAGCATCAAAAACGCCAGTAAAAGCTTGGAAAACATCCCAACAGTGGGAGTCAGCCCGAAGGAAAGACCTACCGTCGCCATGGCTGACACAGTCTCAAACAAAGCCGTGACCATAGGTACCTTTTCAATGGCGGATAACAGCACCGCCGAGCTGGTGGTCAGAAGCAGATAAGTCATAAAGACGCAGGACGCCGTCCTGGTAATCCCTTCCTCCATCCGTCTGCCGAAGGCCTCCACGTTCTTCTTGCGGCGGAAGGTGGTTACGACACTGATGCACAAAACCCAGAAGGTAGTCGTTTTGATACCGCCCGCTGTAGAACCGGTAGAGCCTCCAATAAACATCAGAAGGATCATAACAAACTTTCCGCTCTCCGTCATAACGCTCAGATCCGTTGTATTAAAGCCGGCCGTTCTGGCAGACACCGACTGGAAGAAGCTGGCCGCAAGCTTCTGGCTCAGATTCATCCCTTCAAACATCGGCTGTCCGTTTTCCAGGAGAAAAATCACCAGGGCGCCGATCAGCACAAGGGAAATACTGATGGAAAGCACCATCTTACTCTGCAGATTCAGGCGCTTCAGCTTCATACGTTTGGAAAGGATATCATGCCAGACAAAGAAGCCCAGACCGCCCAGAAAGATTAAGAGCATGATAATAAGATTCACATACCAGTTTCCTTCCAGACCGGTAAGGGAGGAATAAGGTCCTGTCTCTGACCCCATCAGATCGAAGCCGGCGTTGCAGAAGGCGGATATCGAATGGAAAAAAGAATAGTACGCCCCCTTTGCCAGCCCGAATCTCGGGATAAAATCCACTGCCAGAAGGGCCGCGCCTACCGCCTCCACCAGGAAAGTGCCCAGGACGATAAACCTGGACATGCGGACAATCCCGCCGATCTGGGGCGCTGAAATAGAATTCTGCATGATCACACGCTGGTTTAATCCTATTTTCTGCTTTGTAAACGCCATCACCACAATGGTAACGGTCATAAAGCCCACTCCACCGATCTGGATCAGGCTTATGATCACCAGCTGTCCGAATACGGTCCAGTGTGTGGCGGTATCAAAGCGGATCAGTCCCGTCACACAGGTCGCGGAAGTGGCCGTAAAAAAACAATCCGTGATATCACTGCCCCCAGGCCCCCTGGTGGCGACAGGAAGTGCCAAAAGAATCGTACCGATCAGAATGATGAGGCAATAACCTCCCAGGATCAGCTTCATCGGTGACACACTATGCCATACATTCCATTTCTGCTTCCACATGCTCACTCCAACCTTATGTCATGCCCCATGCTGCATTACAAAGAACAGACAGACTCCCACTGTAAAAGCAGTTACAGCGCAATTTCCGATCGTTCGGGCAATACCGCACGGGGCATACATCTCATACATTAATATTGGCAGGCCTCTTCTTCACCATTCAGCACACGAAGGGCGCCCTGCGCCAGGGCGAGAAGCTCATCCTCCCCGGGATATACCGTAAACGGTGCGATCCACTCCGCACGCTCCTTCATGGCGGCGATCACATCCGCGCCATAAGCGATACCTCCCGTCACAATGATCTGGTCTACCTTGCCGTTCAGAACGCATGCCATGGAGCCGATATCCTTACAAACCTGCAGGATAAACGCTTTCTTGGACTCAATGGCCTTTTCGTCGCCCGCATCCGCCCTCTTCGTCACTTCACGCATATCATTGGTGCCAAGGTATGCATTGAATCCGCCTTTGCCAACAATTTTGCCGTAGACCTCCTTCTCCGTATATTTGCCGGAGAAGCACATCTTAATCAATGCCCCGCTGGGCACCGCGCCGGCCCTCTCCGGTGAAAAGGCGCCGTCGCCGTCCAAAGCGTTGAACACATCCACAACCTTGCCATATTCGTGGGCGCCCACAGACACGCCGCCGCCCATATGCACAACGATCAGGCGCAGGGATTCATAAGGCTTTCCGACCTCCCTGGCATACCTCTTGGCTACTGCCTTCTGGTTCAGGGCATGGAACACACTGGTACGGGGCAGTTCAGGAACCCCGGAATACCTGGCGATGGGCATGAGCTCGTCCACCACAACAGGATCCACAATATAAGAAGGAACTCCGATGGAATCCCCGATCTCCCTCGCCAGGATGCCGCCCAGATTGGAAGCGTGCTGCCCCTGCACGCCGATCTTCAGATCGTTCAGGAGCTCATCGGTAACAGCATAGGTACCGCCGGGAATAGGCTTCAGCATTCCGCCGCGCCCTACTACCACATTCAGGGATCTGATATCAAAATTCCTGGATTCCAACAAGTTTGTAATGATCTTCTTCCTAAAATCCTTCTGATCCACGATAGACGCATACTGACCGATCTCCTCTGTGGAATGTCTTAAGGTTTCTTCAAACAACAGGGTCTCATCCTCAAAGACGCCGATCTTGGTGGATGTAGAGCCCGGATTAATTATTAAACTCTTGATCGCCATTTTATTCTCCTTCCCGTTCTGTCCGCTTTCTTCCGTTCTGTCCGCTTTCCTATGCTAAACCCTCATACGCTGCATGTCTTCAATTCCTGTATTCTTCGCGTCCTGCATTTCTTCATGCGCCGCATGTCTTCGTGTCCTGCATTTCTTCACGCTCCACGTTTCTTCGCATCCTGCATTTCTTCATGCGCCGCACTTTTCATTTCAGGGGCTTCTTCGTATATTGCCTTCCAAAATTATGCATTCTTCTGCATCTCGGCTGCCACCACTGCGGCAAGCGCGATGGAATTCACCTTGGTCTCAAAGGTATCGGAGCGGCTGGTCAGGATAACGGGCACCTTGGTTCCGGTGAGGATACAGCCGTTCTTCATGCCGGACACCATATGTACCATAGCCTTATATACCTGATTGCCGGCATGGATATCCGGGAAAAGAAGGATATCCGCATCTCCCTGAATCTTACGGTTGGTCGCGCCCTTGTGCTTTGCAGCCTCGGGATCGATGGCAAGATCGAGGGAAAGGGGACCGTCCACGATACATCCGGTGATCTGTCCTTCCTCATTCATTCTGGTGAGCTCCGCCGCCTCTAATGTAACAGGCATCTTGGGATTCACCACCTCCACCGCAGCCAGGGGAGCCACCTTGGGAACCTCCACGCCGCACGCCTTGCAAACCGGTACTGTATTGTTGATGATGTGAACCTTATCCTCCAGCGTGGGATAAGTCATAAACGCCACATCAGTCAGGAAGAGAAGGCGGTCGATGCCCGGTATCTCAAATACAGCCACATGGGAAAGCACGCCGCCGGTACGCAGGCCCACTTCCTTATCCAAAACACTCTTCAGGAAATTCTTGGTATCAATGATACCCTTCATATACATATCCGCCTTGCCGTCGTGGGCAAGCTTTACGGCGACCAGGGAAGCCTTGACCATGTCCGGCTCATGAATGATCTCGTATCCCTCCAGATCCATATGGATGGAAGCGGCAATCGCCCTGATCTTCTCCTCATCACCTACCAGGATCGCGTCCGCGATTCCCAGATTCTTCGCTTCCT
Organism: uncultured Acetatifactor sp.; assembly: GCA_947588205.1. GTDB lineage: Bacteria > Bacillota > Clostridia > Lachnospirales > Lachnospiraceae > Acetatifactor. The sequence goes on from CANPYG010000084.1 coordinate 11,706, forward strand.
TCACCGCCTCCAGGACGGCTTCATCCTGCGCAACAGACACGGCTACCGTTTTTTTGCCGCATTCCTTCACCTTTGCGATAATCTCAGCAAAACTATTATTCATCTCGACATCCTTTCCTCTCATGTTCTTTATTTTATTTCGTTAAAAGAATATCACACGGCACCTGAAAATGCAAGGACAAGATATAACGAATCCGCCTCTCTTTCAGGCTACTCCTTAAAGCCATTTAAAGTTGCCCTTTAAAGCTACTTAAATCTCTTTAAATCTCTTTAAATCTCTTTAAAGCCCCTCTTTAAAGACGGGATCGTCCAAATCTTTGACCTCCGCAGCTTCCGCTTTTTCCATAATCACCCCGTTCTTTTCACAATATCCGTAAAATGTGCTGTAGCTGGCGGGATTTTCCCCGGCTATGGTAGGCTATGGTAATCTCCTGATTTTCAAAGATGCTCTTTGCATGCTGAACAACCGCATAAATAAGCTTCTGTGATAAGCCCTTTCCAGATGCGCAGGGGAACGGAACGGCTGTAATTTGATGGTTCATAGACGATGCTCCCTTTTCAACTTTTCAAGCAGCGCATTACAGCCCTCTATGAGATCATCGTAGGTTTCATCGAAATCGCCGGTATACCAGGGATCCGCAATATCCCGGGGATGGGTGGTCAGATCCAGCAGGCGAAAAATCTTGTGCTGGGGATCTCCTCCCGCGATGTGGGTCATGTTGCGGATATTCCAGGTATCCATACCGATAAGATAATCATATTCCGTATAATCGTGCCGGGTCATCTGGCGTGCCCGCTTCCCAGCACAGCTAATGCCATGGGCAGCAAGCTTGGCCCTGGCAGGCGGGTAGACCGGGTTGCCTACACCGTTCCAGATTTCCTCCGTGCTGGTGGCGGCGGAGGCGATGGTGAAATGGGCGGCGAGGTCGGCCTTGGAAACCATGTCCTTAAAAATGAATTCTGCCATGGGGGAGCGACAGATGTTGCCGTGGCAGACGAATAGTATTTTTATCATCTTTTTATATCTCCGTATAACTCCTGTATTTCTTCTCAAATGCCCAATATTGCAGGATTTTTCGCCATTTTCGATTTC
>CANPYG010000085.1 GCA_947588205.1 uncultured Acetatifactor sp.
CTGTTCCAAGCGTCGGGATCAGCGCGTTATAGGTGACGAGCAGCGCCTTCCCGTCGGGCACCATGAGCTTAAACTGGCCGATTTCGGTTTCCGGCATGAGGGCCCACCCGTTATCTTCCAGTGTCATGCCCTCCGCATAATTCACCTGTGTGAGTTCGTTTCCCGCAGTGTCCGTCACTTTGATGGAGCCCTTCTGAATCTCGAGATTCGTGCTTGTGTCGGTCACAACGAGATATCCCTTCTCCGAATCCAATTTGACGTTGCCTGGGTTGACGCTCAGGGTGAATTGCAGCAGGTTGCTGTCGCCCACCTGAACGGCCGTCTTGCTCAGGTGCTGGGGAAGATAGTCCACGTTTTTGTCCGCTGTCCAGTGGGGCTGCGGATGCAAGTTGTCTCTGATATCGGCATAGTTATAGACCTTGACGGCATTTGTGTCCATGGCGTGGTCGCGGATCCACTCGTCGGTGGCTTTCAGCTTATAGGTGAAGGTCAGTGACACCAGATTCTCGTTGAACCAGTCGAACAAGTTTCTTGTTGTTAAGCTCGCGTCATAGAAAAACATCAGCGGCGCGCTGATCACTTGCTTATCTCCATCCTTCGTAACCAGATTATAGGAACCTTTAAGTTGACCATCCTTATCGTATGGGTAAGAAGATTGGTTACCCCAGACGTTAGAAGCGGTCGCAGTCAGACTGCCTTCTACATATTCCCAACCGTTCGGAAGTTCATCGTAAAACACCGCCTGCATACTTTCGCCATATGCCTTTGGGAAATTCCCCCAATTGTATTTATCTTCGGCATTTAGGGCCATCCAGTCGTCCTTCACCTCCTGGAAATACTGGTTGACCGTGGTATCCGTGGTGTTCATGGTGACGGTCCAGGTGATGGTGTTGTCGCTCGTGTCGGGCGCGCCGGTCTTGTTCATGCGGTCGGCGTTGTTGAAGAACACCGAGTAGCCGGGGTTATACCCGTCAAAGCGCATATGGACGCCATTCCAGATGCCCGCCAGCAGCACATCGCTGGCTTCTTTTTCTATATTCGTCTCGTAATTGCTCGTATCCACGAGGGTGAGCGGCCCCTTATCATTGGACATATCCAGATCGTACTCGGTGATGATCAGGCGGTCTTCCTGGTAGTTCCAGTTGCCCCATGCACTTAATTGTCCATATACCCACTCTCCGAAGACAATGTCGAGATTATTCTTTTGCCACAGGCAGATATAATTATCCACACTCTCAGGCTTATAGCCCTCCGGGGAGTTGTACCACACATGGTACATATTATAGCCTGTCAGTTTATGTGCCTGTTTTTTCAGCATTTCCAACTCGCTGATCTTGGTCAGATCGTCCGTATTGTCATCCCAGTCCTTGAATTGGTCCGTCACGTCCACGGCGCTGACCGTCAGATTGCTGACCCGGCCGCCCTCCTTAAACTCCATGAGATTGTACCTTTTCCCGCCAAATTCCACCACCATGTCGTCATGAATATAGAACGGCTTCCATGTGCCCGCCGGTACTTTCGTATAGAGAGTATAGTGCAGCTTGTGGTCGGCCTCGGAAAACTCCTGGGTCTTGAAAATGATGCCGTCTCCCGGCGGCGTCACGATGATCTCCACATTGCTGCCCCGGTGTTCGTCAATGTCGATCTCCGGCGTCTCCTTTTCCGTATCGCCTGCGGGAGCCGGCACCTTGCCTTTGCCCGTGACAGTGACGTCGTTTGCCACGTTGCCCCAGAACACATCGGTGGAACCCTTCACATACTTCACCTCATACGGGTAGGTGACCTCCAGTACGTCACCTTCATTCAGGGTATCATATGGGCTGCCTTTCTTGAGTTTGACCTGAAAGGTCTTTTTCCCGGGATGTTCTGCATCGGGCACCTCGACCAGCTCGTAGTCTGTGTCCTTTGTGAGTACGACCTCTGTAACCGTCCCGCCGGCTCTGCGCTGTTTGAGCTTCACTGTGATGGCATCGGGGTTTACATCTTTTACCTCCAACGCTGAGGTATTGGGCGGGGTGAGCTCGTCAAGGATGGACAGATCACTGACGGAACCGTGCTTCACCGTGGTGGTCACAGTGTATTCCAGCTTGCCGCCCTGCTTTTCATCATTTTCCACATATTTGCCCTGCTTATCCACTTCCACCCGAGCCTGGTCGACGACCTCAAAATCAAAGTCTTCCCCGGCGTCATTAAACTTGATGTGCCCACTGTCGCTGCCATCGCCCGCCTGGACGGTGGCGTCCATCTCAAAATTGAGCTCGGCGTTGATGGAATCACCCAGCGCCCTCTTTCCTGCTTCATTCAGCGTAACGACAAGTTTGCCGTCCTCGGTCACGGAGTATGTGCCGATCTCGACGGGCTGCCCGTTGACTTTAATGGTCAGCGGAATATTCTCTCTGGGATCGACCTTAAAGTTTGCCGGAAGCTGGTACGTCATGATGCCGTCATCGTTATAGGTAAATTGTTTCGCACTTGTGGCGCCGCCCTCCGCAAACGTCAGGGTGATCTTATATTTTTCACCCACAAACAATTTGCCGTCTGTAATGGATTCGCCCGATTCGGTCTTGATGGTCACCCCGCCCAGCAGACCGGACATATCGCCTTTCTTAGCGCCATCACCACCATTGCCAATAAGTGCAAAATCACCTGCATTTACCGTCCCTATACCCGAATCTGCCAGTATAGTAAATCCTGCTAACACTATGGCCAATACCAGACACAGCAGTTTTGCCGGATGTTTCCTCCGCTGGGTACTGCCTTTTTCGCGAAGCAGGCATCCCATCTTTTTTCCCATATTAGAAAGTTTCATCATGCCACCTCCCAAAGACTATGATTGAATCCCGGAATCTTCAAGTTTTCTGATAATAAAATTCCGTCAATTTGTCAATTTTGCATAAAAGATATGTTCAAAAGTGCCCAAATATAGGCTGCCAGGTGCTCAAAATGTCGCAGATTTGCGCAATCTGCGATATAGGATACTACCTTACAGTACAATGATTATATCAAGCTGGCAATCAACAAAAGAATCAAAAAACAGGGTAAAAACGGGTTTTGAAATGATTTTCAAGATTAAAACCCCTCAATATGCTTTTCAGGCGATATAATTTTTGGGGGGCTGCACAGCAAAACAACCTTATGGCAGTCAACCGCGCAGTCAGTAAACCTTATGCAACAGGTAAACTTTGTGCATCTGACGAGCCTGTGCAGCCGACAAATTTTACACAACTGACGAGCCTGTGCAGCCGACAGATTTTACATAGCCGCCGAGCTTATGCAGCCGACAGGTTCTATGCAGCCATCAGACCTTATGTATGACATACAATTCAAAATTAGGAGGTAGAAAGATGCCAAAGAAGGGCGAAAACATTTTTAAAAGAAAAGACGGACGGTGGGAAGCCCGATATATCAAGGGATACGAACTGTCAGGGAAAATCAAATATGGTTTTTGCTATGGAAAGACTTATAAAGAGGCGAAAGCCAAGGTGGGGCAGATAAAAGGTGCTATTTTAAACAATTTGCCGGTTCCTGCAGCCGGAAATCAACACCGTTTTGCTTTTTTCTGTGAAGAGTGGCTGAAGATGCAGAAAACCAGGGTGAAAGAATCCACCTATGTGAAATACGATACGGTACTTCAATGCCATATTTTGCCCCGGCTGGGCGGCTGCTTCCCGTTGGGGATCAGCACACAGGTGATTGAAGCCTTCAAGGAGGAGCTGTTGGAAAAAAGGCTTTCCGCGCAAAGCGTTAAGAATATTTTGATGGTGCTGCATGCGGTGCTTCATTATACAGCCGGTCAGTTCCCCGGTGCTTTCCCGAATGTGGAGATCCGGTATCCCAGGGAGGTCAGGAAGGAGCCCAGGGTCTTAAATGCCGAAGAGCAGTTTAAGTTTATATCCTATCTGATGAAAGACATGGACGCCTGTAAGTTCGGTGTCCTTTTGACGCTCCTTACAGGGCTTCGGATTGGGGAAATCTGCGCCCTGAGATGGGAAAACATTTCATTATACGATAACACCATCCGTATTGACTCCACTATGCAAAGGCTTAAAGACGTGAATTCCTCCGCCACCGGCAAAACAAAGATTTTATTCGGCCCGCCCAAAAGCGATACCTCAATACGGACGATCCCCCTTCAGGAAAGTGTAGCCAACCTTTGCAGGCAGACAGGCTCCCACTGCCCCGGGGCATATGTCCTGACAGGCTCGGAGGCATATATGGAACCCCGCAAGCTGCAGAGGCGGCTAAAAAAATATACGCAGGAATGCAATTTGGAAGGGGTTCATTTCCATACGTTGAGGCACTCGTTTGCGACCCGCTGCATGGAGGTGGGATTTGATCTGAAATCCTTATCGGAAATCCTTGGGCACGCCAAAACCTCCACCACCCTGGACATCTATGTTCACTCCTCCCTGGAAATAAAGCGGAACAACATGGAGAAACTGACATTTCATGGGGCGGAATTATGTCGGAATTAGGATAGATTTAGGGCAGAAGATAATGTTTTAAGGCAGAATCTCCGAGACTACCAGAAGATCAAAAAATACTCCCTAATATAATAGGCTCTTTGGATACTTCCATTGACTATTATATAGGGAGCATATTTTTCTCATGAGTTGCGGAAAAGACTTTTCTTTTCGTTTTCGACGTATAATAAATACTCTTACAGTAATGAATACTCTTACGGAGTATATTTGCCACACTGACGGTTTCCACTTTTCCCCATATGCACCTTTTTTTTGCTGTGCTTTTTTGTATTTGCTTTATATTTGCTTTGTACTAATATTTTGGGGTGTTGGGTTTATTTGGTGTTGGGTTTGTCTAAGGTCGATTTTATTTCGTTTGAGTTTATTCTGGTTGAATTTATTCAGATTGCCAAAATTGTTCAACCGCTGAAACGGCCTCCGTCTGGCTCAAGCCATACTGTTCCTGCAGGCAAGCAAGCGTCTCTTCCCGGGACATCCCCTTGCCACGGCAGATGGAAACCAGTTGCCCGAAAACAGCATTCAGCCTTCGGTCGGATTCTTCCAGTTGCTGCTTAAACTTCCGGTTTGCTTCTTCCAGTTCCTGCTTGGCAGCTTCCGCCTCCTGCCTGGCCTGCTGTGTGTTCCGCCTCTCCGCCTGTATGTCCATCTTTTCCATGCTCGCAAACAGATTTCCCATACCCTTATCCTCCAATTCCGACAGCTTCTCCCTTGCCTCTTCCGTCGGCACATTCATCTTCCGGAACAGTGACCACAGGATATCCTGGTAAACTTCCTTGATGTCCGCGGGAGACTCGTTATAGATCTTGTCCATATAATCCCGGGAGGTATTCAGCATCTCCGTAAAGTCCTCCGGGCTTTGAATCCGGTTGATCATCATTACGAGGGACATCTCGTTCTGCTTCTTCCTCAGGTCCTCATTCCCGTACCCATGCACCTTCACCAGCTTATAGGTGAAGTCCGGCGAGTATTCCTTTAGCCCGTCCATTAAGCAGATCCTGTCCGACAGGCGCAGGCCTGCTGTCCAGTTTTCACGTCCTTCATAATATACGATGGGTATGATAGGTGGGTAGCGGAAACTTTTCAGGCTGCTGGTGCCTGCCTTTAACGTATCCTGCTGCCTCTTGTAATCGTACCAGATCACCGCCATATACCGGAGCAGCTGCATGGCAACGTCGTAGTCCACATCCGTTTTGTGTTCCACCAAAGGGAGGACAAAAACTTCTGTTCCTTCTTCCTTTCCATCGCCCCGGATCCGCACCTTCTTAACGGTGTCCGCTTCAAACTGAACTCCCAGGAAGGCTTTATAACGTTCCGTTACGTCCTCAATGTCCTCCGGCTGCAGGTCTTTGAAAATGGACAGCCCTGTATAGTCCCGCAAGAACTGGCAAGTAAGCTTGCGGTTGTGGAAAATGGTGTGGCTGTTAGCATCCCGGGCATGTATTTCAGGAGAATAGCCGGCCTCAGCTTCTGCTGGTGCTTTCATGACGAGCGTAGCCGCAGGGTTTTCTCTTTTGTAGGAGTCGGTTTTCTTTACATTCCTTTGCATCTTACACTTCCTCCTAACCATAAGGGGCATAAGGGGAACAGGAGAAAACACTCCAGATGGAACCCGTCAAATGTGGCTTAATAACATTATATAGTGTGGTTATATGTAAATCAAGGGGAAATTTTCCACCAAGCGAAGCGGATTCCATGACCTCGATATAAGCCGCCTTTTCACCCCAACGCTTCCTGCGCAATCTCACGGATCCGTTCCAGGGGCTGCTTGGTCAAACTGGCAATCTGTTCATGGGTTAAGCCGCTGGACAGCATGTTGTGGATAATGGTCTTCATTCCCTTTTCTATGCCTTTCTCTATCCCTTTCTCTATCCCTTTTTCTATCCCCTTCGCCTCTGCTTCCTGTGCCCGCTTTTCAGCATATTCTTCAATCAATGTACACATGATCTCGACTCCTTCCTCACTATCCTTAAATTGGCTTGTCCGGTAGGACAACTTAGGGAACAGGGGATTGTCCACCCGCTCCTGCTCAAAACACTGCATTAACTCCGCAACCCTGCTTCCGTCATTTACCTTTGTATTCACATAGATCTCATGGTACCCGTTTTCTAAAGTTCTTCCTGTTTCCTGCACAGTAGTAGACGCATGGTAAATGCACTTTCCCGCGCCCATGATGTCAAACATGCTGATATACACTATGTAGACATCCGGCACCTCCCTGAAATCCATCCCGGGATCCGAGATATTCGCCGTAATGCAGCTGGCGTTATACCTCACACGCCTGAAATGATCCACATTGTCAGATTTCTGCATCTCCACGTTGCAGAAGCTGCCGTCGCTGCGCCTGCACAGCGCATCCAGCCTGACCGACCTGCCCTGGAGGTTCCGGATGCTTCCCTGGGGAATCACCTCCACAATGGTTAAGCCGGGGTCCTCAAGGATCACCCGCAGGATCTCCTCACAAACTTCCCTGTCTTCCATCAGCTTTTCGAAAAAAGCGTCGTCAATCGGGCGCAGGTGCTCCACGATCCTCCGTTTTTCATCAAAGTCCCTCATACGTTCCTTCCTTTCCTAACAGCAAAAATAATTTCGTACAACGCTTTGATTGTCTTCCCGGTGAAAAACGGATAACAACCCTTTTTCTTTTGTAACATGGCCACAAATTAAGTATAGACTGAACCGCCGGGGCTGTCAATTCAATTTATGTGAGTTTTCTGACATTCAATTTATGTGAGTTTTCTGATGGCTGTCTCCTAATGACCATGAAACCCGCAATAAAAGCACAGAATTTTTGCATCATAAGCAGTCAGGCTTTTAAGTCATCCTGTAGGAAAAACGGTGCGAAAATGTCACTTATTGCATTTGCTCCAGGCCTGATTTTCCCATAAAACAGCGGTTTTTCAGCATTACGGGTAACTGCATATCTGCTGGCAGACCAGGACATTTCCGCAGTATGCGCAAATCTGCGACGATTGGAAGGCTCGAAGAAGCTTTAAGTGGGTTTGAAGAAGCTCTGAATGGGTTTGAAGAAGCTCTGAGAAGCTCTGAGAAGCTCTGAGAAGCTCTGAGAAGTTCTGAGAGAGCCTGAAAAAGTTTGGAGGGCTGTTCAAACCTTATTAGGTGCTGTTTGGCATATTGTACCCCTTATAGGAGCTTATTATACGTACATGATTTATTAAGGCTTAAGGAATTTAAGGGTATATAAGGATATCAGGATATTATAGGTGAAAATAAAACGGGATCAAAATCCCTGCCAGACGCAAGGCGGCGGGATTCCGGAATTCAAGCATAGTCTTTGGGAGGTGGCATGATGAAACTTTCTAATATGGGAAAAAAGATGGGATGCCTGCTTCGCAAAAAGGGCAGTACCCGGCAGAAGAAACATACGGCAAAACTGCTGTGTCTGGTATTGTCCCTGGCGCTCGCTGGATTTACTATACTGGCAGATTCAGGTATAGGAACGGTAAATGCGAATGATTATGGGATTATAATCATTAACGGAACAGATAATGAAACAGGTGATATGACCGGCCTTGTGAGCGATGTGACCATTGAGAATCAAAAGGGTGAAACCGTCATGGACGGCAAGCTGTTTGTGGGCGAGAAATATACCATTCACCTGAAATTTACCGAGGGCGGAATGGATGGGGGTCAGTTCCGGTGGACTGCCGACGGGAAAATGACCTATCAGATTCCGAAGAGCTTTCGTGTTGAGCCACGCAGCAATGTGGACTTGGTAATTGATGGCGTTGTGATTGGCAAATACTCAGTCGACGAGAATGGCCGGTTGACGATCGAGCTTACCGAGGAAGGAAAGACGAAGCTGGATAATTCAAACAACTACACGCTATCTTTCGATATGGATGCCACCGCACAGAAAACGGAGGGTGGAAACGACGAAGACGTCCACTTTGGAGATGCCGGAGACGACTTTCACTTTGTGGTCACGGACCAGCCTCAGATCTCGGTAGAGAAGCTCAGCGATTATCACAGCGACACAAAAATTTTGGATTATACCGTCCACACGACTGTCGATCACGGTCCTATCCACGATGTGGTCGTGAGTGATACCCTCACGCCGCCTGAGACCCCGGGGATTACCCTGGAGATGGTGAGTGCGGGCGGAAAGCCGGAGATCAAGGTCACAGTCATGCGCAACGGAACGCCGGTCGAACTTACGGAAAAGGATTATGAACTTGTTCCCGTAGCGCCCGATCCGACGAACCCTTACGCGCCGCAGATTTTCCAGGTCAAGCTTAAAGAGGAAAGCGAGTATAATCCCCTACAAACGGGAGATGAACTATTTGTCAACTATCAATATCAGGCGAAATTTGAGCAAAGCGCAGCGGATCGGTTCTTTGGGCAGGTCGTCAACGAGGCCACCGTCTCCGGTTCCATGCCCATGAAGGACCCGCAGGCCAGCGGGGAGACAGAAGTGCCTGTGGAGGAAAAGCGAGGCAGTTACGCGGAGGTCTACTGGGATACCAACGGCGACGGTGTGGTGAGCAAGGCGCAGCACTACAGTGAGGCCACCGGAAAGCTGCACTATACCCTCTATGCACTGGCAAAAGCCGGAGAATATACGCCCTTTTATATCCAAGACCAGGCGACGGTACAGTACGATGGCTATACCTGGATCGTCCAGGGCTTTGACGCAGCTCACTGCCAAAATTTGGAGGTCTACGCCCAGGATATTGGCAATTGGGACAATCTGGTGGATGAGAAAGGCCATCTAAAGCCTGAAGCCATAATGGGTGAGAGGAAGGAACTGACCGGATACGAATATCAGGCATATTTGAATGCTTATTACCACCCGGAAGGTTATTCCGCTACAAGCATGGATAACTACATCTCCATGATGTTGGACAATGCCATCGCCATGAATATCTTCTTCGGGATGGATGCGGAGCATGCCCAGGGTCACTGGAACTACACACAAGACCGGCTGATCACCGTGGAATACGACTTGGACGTGTCGAACGGCCTGACCCTGTACCGCGAAGAAAACGGTAAGGTCGAGACGGTCACGCTGTCCAAGGAAGACGTACTGCTCGCGGGTATCACGAATAAGGTCACGCTCCAGTATGGACCTTTCTTCCCCAGCTATACCGTCTTCTTCAGCAACGGAGAAAAGCTGAACAAATACGGTCGGCTGGATAAGGTGAACAACACCATCGACTATACTGTCTCTCTGAACCTTCAGGACTCGACGGTGTGGGAGTATTTGATGGATGTCGGAAACCAAAGCGCGCTCATCGCCTCCGCTGCGTTCTATGACGATTACGCTGACGGCTGGGACTATGATGCAGAGAAAGGCCTGAAAGCGACGGTCTATCTTATAAATGGAACGGCTGTTGTGTATACCTATTCTCCAGGAGCAGGTGATTATTTTACCAGAGGCTCCATAACTGAGGATGATTTCAGCGACGGTGATATCAAGGCGTACCTGTGGAATTTTAAAAATGATGGTGGTTTGCTCTTACCATACTTCTTTACCAATGATTGGACTACCTTGGTAGACCGATTGGAGTTCACCTATACGCTGAAAGCCTCCGACGCGTGGCTCCAGGAGCACGCTTACGGCGAGGACGACACCAACGTACACAACGCGGCCCAAATTCTGGACGATGCGATGACACACTGGAACGCCGAGGCAAACGTTCCCTATTTCCCGAACCGTCTGAACAAGACCGCCAAGCAGGACGGAACCAGCAACCTGATCACCTTTACGCTGGATATCAACTCCGTTGGCGCCGATCTGGATCCGGCGAAGGATTACCTGATCGTAACGGATGACAGCACCGGCATCCAGATCAATCCGAGCCCGGGCAACATCAAGGTGACCCGCAAGGACGGTACCCCGCTGACCTGCATCGGAGACACCACAATCGACGCGCCCCTGGAACCCGGCCAATGGGGCTTCCTGCCAACGGAGGTTGAACACCAGTACAAGCTGAAGATCCCCGACGGTGTGGCCCTGCAGATCACCTATGGCGCGTTGGTCACCGAGATGGGAGACAGTGTGGAGGTGTCCAACAAGGCCAGCATCGACGGTGTAACCCGCTCGGACAGCAGCTATGAAGGATCACTGAAGGTCGATGAGATCCATGCCAGTGGTGGCGGCGACGAGTATCAGCTGACAATCGTGAAGGTCGACCGGGATAATATCAGCAAAAAACTGCCCAACGCGAAATTTAAGTTGTACGCAGTTAAGAAGCCGGAGAGCGGTACGCCAAGCGGAGAACAGTACAAGGAAAAAATAACCATAGGAGAAACAACCTATCAATGCCAGCTCAAGCAGGAACTCATCACCGACGCAGACGGGAGCGTTCCTGTTGATAGCAAGAACCTTGAACCCGGACGTTACTACATTCTTGAGGAGATCAACCCCCCGGAAGGGTATGTGATGTTAGAGGAGCCCCTCCTGTTCTATTTTGGGCTCAAGCAAGAGGGAATAGATCCCACGGTGGCAATCGCTCCGCCGGACGGTATGCTGACGGTCAGCGATCCTCCGGTCCAATACACCCTGCCCGAAACCGGCGGAATCGGTACCTCAATCTTTCTTGCAGCCGGGCTCGCATTCCTGTTTGCCGGAGGAGTTGCCCTGACCATCAAGAAGTGCCGCATCATGTAAGATAAGATAAAAGGCAAACAAAAAGCAAGCCAAAGAGAAAGTAAGATTAAAAAAAACAGGAAGTATCCGAACTCATAATATATTACAAGAGGGCGTTCCAAAAGTCACTTAAAATGACCGGATGAACGCCCTCTTTTGACCAGGCAGAAGAAACCTTTACAAGACTTCCGGGCTTAGATACTGCTTAGGCATAGACGCTGCCTATTACATACATTCTGTCATAAATTTCAAGGATAAAGTTCCTGAACCTGGTGACCCCGATATCAGCCAGACTCTTATCCGTTTGATACATTTCCGCATTAAAATTTCTGATATCTTCCATAACCAATTCCAGCACGGGAACCGTTCTATTTTCCCCTTATTCTTCATACTAAACCGGGATTCCGCGAGCATAGTCCTTATGTTATGTGAAGTCGATATTTATGCAAAGTCAGTATTTGAAGCACTTGCATTTATGAGGCGTCTGTATTCATGGGATAGTTGCATTCTTTATAAAACAGCCGGAAAATGGTTAAAATATACCCCCTGTATGATAACCCTAAGTTTTCCTTGGTTATCATACAGGGAGCTTTCTTTCATACCGACAGCCCTTTTTTAAGAATTAAGACCCTTCCATCATCTTTCAAAACAATAATCCAACATGATCCAATACGATCTTATATAGTTTCTCATCAAGCCTTATTCCATTCGCCAGCATCATATCCATACATGATTTCACATCCACTGGGGAAATGAATTCCTTGTCAAATGCAAGCATCAAAATTCCGACTGTTCCAATATATTTCATATTCAACTGTTTGGCAACATTGCGCCCCTTGCGCTCATCCATAAGCAGCAATTCGGCTTTCTGCTCATCGTACATCACGAGCGCCTCGCTCTCCCCGGCATCCAAACCCGTAATTGACCGCAATATCCTTACAGACTGTATATTCTCTACGTGAACCTGTCTCAGGAAATCGAGCTTTTTGACACATTCTGCCTCCTGGGCATATGCTGGATCTTCCGTAAGCTCGCGGTAAACTGCATCCGGAATCAATACGGCACCATACAATTTCCTTAATAAATCAAGCTGATTTGCCTTCAACAGGGAAATAATGGGAGTTGTATCAGATATTACTATCATGGCATTACTTCCCCCAAACGGCGGACCGTCTCCAGCTCCTCCATGATTTCCTCATCTGTCATCTCAATGTAAGGAAGCCCAAGCCTGCCATATAATGTAATCAGATCCATTTTAAAAATACCCAGTATCTCAGCCGCCTTTCCATGGGATATAATACCTTTCCGGATATATGGATACAATATCATGGCATTTCTTTCGACCTGATCTTCTTTTGTATCAGAAGCGATAAATGTTACCAGTTTTTCCGGCACTTCCAGGCTTACCGTAGCCATAGCGATATCTCCTTTCCCTCTCTTCGGCCATAACAAACCGGTTCCGAAGAAGTCCGATAGATTCAAAACAGCAGACATCTACAACCTAATAATATCTATTGTGCCCACTCTACAACAATCTTTTCCTTTTGTGGCGTTGCTATAAATTCAGTATAGACTGAATCGTCTGGGCTGTCAATTCAATTAATGGGAGATTTACTTTCAATGCCTAGAATGCCAAAGTAAATTCCAGTTCATATACCCATACCAGATTTAAGTCTGGCA
>CANPYG010000086.1 GCA_947588205.1 uncultured Acetatifactor sp.
CTTTGATATCGCCAGAAAGCGCCGGGGAAAGGTAACCAGCGTGGATAAGGCAAACGTGCTGGATTCCTCCAGGCTTTGGAGGAAGGTCGTGGAAGAGGTCGCAGAGGATTATCCTGATGTGAAACTGGAGCATATGCTTGTGGACAATTGTGCGATGCAGCTGGTAAAGGATCCGGCACAGTTCGATGTGATCCTTACGGAGAATATGTTCGGCGATATTCTGTCGGATGAGGCGAGCATGGTGACCGGTTCCATCGGAATGCTTGCCAGTGCCAGCCTGAATGATACGAAATTCGGTCTTTACGAGCCGAGCCATGGCTCCGCGCCGGACATCGCCGGGCGATATCCTGCCCGGCGATGTCCGGCGCGGAGCCATGGCTCCGCGCCGGACATCGCCGGGCAGGATATCGCCAATCCCATCGCAACCGTGCTAAGCGCCGCGATGATGCTGCGCTATAGCTTTGACCTGGATAGGGAGGCGGATGCCGTGGAACAGGCAGTGAAGCAGGTCCTGAAAGATGGGTACCGCACCGGGGATATCATGTCGGCTGGATGCACGAAGGTAGGCTGCTCTCAGATGGGGGATCTGCTGGCGGAGAGGATCTAGGGAGCCGGACGGCAGAGTAAAAGAGCGAAAAAAGGGAAAGAAGAGAAAGGAAGAAAAAATGAGAAGTGATTCCGTGAAGACAGGCACCGCCCAGGCGCCTCACAGAAGTCTTTTTAACGCGCTGGGATATACGCAGGAGGAACGCCGCCGTCCCATGATTGGTATTGTGAGTTCCTATAATGAGATCGTGCCGGGTCATATGAACCTGGACAAGATCGCGGAAGCGGTGAAGCTGGGTGTGGCCATGGCAGGAGGTATGCCGGTGGTATTCCCGGCTATCGCGGTATGCGACGGCATCGCCATGGGACATGTGGGCATGAAATATTCCCTGGTCACCAGGGATCTGATCGCGGACAGCACAGAATGCATGGCCCTGGCACACGGTTTTGACGGGCTGGTATGTATCCCGAACTGTGATAAAAATGTTCCCGGGCTGCTGATGGCGGCGGCAAGGGTGAATATTCCCACGATCTTTGTATCCGGAGGCCCCATGCTGGCAGGGCATGTACACGGACAAAAGAGGAGTCTTTCCTCCATGTTTGAAGCGGTGGGAAGCGTGGCGGCAGGCACCATGACCATGGAGGAGCTGGCGGAATTTGAGGAAAAGGTGTGTCCCACCTGCGGTTCCTGCTCCGGCATGTATACCGCCAATTCCATGAACTGCCTTACAGAAGCCCTGGGCATGGGTCTTAAGGGAAACGGAACCATTCCGGCCGTTTACTCCGAGAGGATCCGTCTGGCAAAGCACGCCGGCATGAAGATCATGGAGCTTGTGGAAAAGGATATCAAGCCCAGGGATATCATGACGGAGGATGCGTTCCTGAACGCGCTGACAGTGGATATGGCCCTGGGATGCTCCACCAATTCCATGCTGCATCTCCCTGCCATAGCGAGGGAAGCCGGGGTGGAGCTGAATGTGGATATCGCCAATGAGCTGTCCGCAGTAACGCCGAATCTCTGTCATCTTGCCCCTGCAGGTCCTACCTACATAGAGGATCTGAATGAGGCGGGAGGCGTATACGCCGTAATGAATGAGCTGGCGAAGAAAAATCTGTTGCGCCTGGACTGTATGACGGTAACGGGTAAGACCATGGGTGAGAATATAGAGGGCTGCGTGAATAAGAATCCGGAGGTCATCCGCCCTGTGGAGAATCCTTATTCCCAGACAGGCGGTATTGCGGTGTTAAAGGGCAATCTTGCCCCTGACAGCGGCGTGGTGAAGCGCTCCGCCGTGGCGCCTGAGATGCTGGTGCATGAGGGACCTGCAAGGGTGTTCGACTGTGAAGAGGACGCCATCGACGCCATCAAGGGTGGCAGGATCGTGGCGGGAGACGTGGTTGTGATCCGCTATGAAGGTCCCAAGGGCGGCCCCGGTATGAGGGAGATGTTGAATCCCACCTCTGCCATCGCAGGCATGGGTCTGGGCTCAAGCGTTGCCCTGATCACCGACGGAAGGTTTTCCGGCGCTTCCAGGGGAGCCTCCATCGGGCATGTATCCCCTGAAGCGGCAGTGGGAGGACCTATCGCCCTGGTGGAAGAGGGAGACATCATCCGCATTGATATTCCGGCAAACAGGCTGGATGTGCTGGTATCCGATGAGGTGCTTGCGGAAAGAAGGGCAAAGTGGCAGCCCAGGGAGCCGAAGGTAACCATGGGTTATCTGTCCAGATACCGCGAACTGGTGACAAGCGGCAACAGGGGCGCTGTGCTGGAGATCCCCGGCAAGTGAAGGGAATCCCGGTTTTTTTGATCCCCGGCAAGTAAAGGGAATCCCGGGTTTTGATCCCCGGCAAGTGAAGGGAATCCCGGGTTTTGATCCCCGGCAGGTAAAAGGGATCCCGGGTTTTGACAAAGGCATAAGAATAACAGGAGGATGAGCAAAATGCAGCTTACAGGTGCGCAGATCGTGATAGAGTGTCTGAAGGAGCAGGGAGTGGATACGGTGTTCGGCTACCCGGGCGGAACGATCCTCAACGTGTACGACGCTTTGTATCAGCACAGCGGAGAAATCCGTCATATTTTGACTTCCCATGAGCAGGGTGCCGCCCATGCGGCGGACGGCTATGCGAGGGCTACAGGCAAGGTGGGAGTCTGTATGGCCACCAGCGGACCGGGCGCGACGAATCTGGTGACGGGCATCGCTACCGCCTATATGGATTCCGTTCCCATGGTGGCGATCACCGCCAATGTGAACCTCCCTCTCCTGGGGAAGGATTCCTTCCAGGAGGTGGATATCGCCGGCGTGACCATGCCCATTACCAAGCACGGCTATATCGTGAAAAATGTGGAGATCCTGGCGGATACAATCCGGAAGGCTTTCCATATTGCGAAAAGCGGCCGGCCGGGTCCCGTCCTGGTGGATATCACCAAGGATGTGACGGCAGCGGTCTGTGAGTATACGCCGCGGACGCCCGGACCCGTGGAACGCGTCAACCGTTATACGAAGGATGAGCTTAACAGAGTGCGGGATCTGATTACAAAGGCAGAGAAGCCTTATATCTATCTGGGCGGCGGAGCCGTGATCTCAGGGGCATATGAGGAAGTCGCCGAATTCGCGGAGCTGGCGGATGCTCCGGTCTGCGATACGTTGATGGGGAAAGGCGCTTTTGACGGAAACAGTGACCGTTATACCGGCATGATCGGTATGCATGGAACCAAGACCTCTAATCTCGGGGTGAGTGAATGCGACCTTCTGATTGCCCTGGGAGCCCGTTTCTCTGACCGTGTGATCGGTAATCCGAAGCGTTTCGCGGAGCATGCGAAGATCGTTCATATTGATATCGACGCGGCGGAGATTAATAAGAACATCCATGCGGACGCCTCTCTGGTAGGAGACCTTAAGAGCGTGCTTGCGGATCTGAACGCAGGGCTGACAAAGCAGTCCAACCCGGAATGGATGGCGCACATAAGAGAGCTTAAAGAGAAATATCCTTTAAAATATGACACGTCTGTTTTGTCCTGCCCTTATATTATGGAAACCATCGACAGGGTGACCGACGGGCAGGCGCTGATCACCACAGATGTGGGCCAGCATCAGATGTGGGCTGCGCAGTACTATCATTATACAAAGCCCAGGACTTTCTTGTCCTCGGGCGGACTGGGCACCATGGGCTACGGATTGGGCGCATGCATCGGCGCCCAGCTGGGACAGCCGGATAAGGTCTGCATCAACATTGCGGGCGACGGCTGTTTCAGGATGAATATGCAGGAGCTTGCCACGGCAAGCCGGTATAACATTCCCATCATTCAGGTGGTGATCAACAATCATGTCCTTGGAATGGTGCGTCAGTGGCAGACCCTGTTCTATGGCAAGCGCTATTCCCAGACCGTGCTGCAGGATAAGGTAGATTTCTGTAAGGTGGCTGAAGGCTTAGGCTGCGAAGCGATGCGTGTGACCGCCAAGGAGGAAGTGGAGCCGGCGGTCCGTAAGGCGATTGGCCTGAAGGCCCCTGTGCTGATCGAATGTATCATACCGGAGGACGACAAGGTGTTTCCCATGGTTCCGGCCGGCGCGCCCATCAGCGAAGTATTTGACGGGGATGATTTAAAATAGTTTTCACATGAATTCAGCCCGGTGCATAAGAGCTGTTGATGCACAGAAGAGATGGGATGTACAAAGGATTACGATATGAAACAAAGGGTTCGTATGTTGCTTTGGGTATTTGGGGGACTGTTCATTCTTCTGATTGCGGGATATTTTGCAATTGCTTTCTATTATCAGGAGGGTTTCTCCTTTCAAACCTGGATCAACGGAATTTATTGTACGGGCATGACCGTGGAAGAGGCGAATTCGGAGCTCTTGCAGCAGACAAGGGCTCCGGTTATGACCATTTTGGATGACGATGGGGAAAGTATCCTGATAGACCTTCAGGAATGCGGCTACAGAGAAGATTACAGCGGAGCCCTGCAGCGTCTGATGAACAGACAGAATCCCTTTTTATGGATTGATAACCTGATAGACGGGCGCAGGGAAGAGATGGAGCCTGCGGTCTTTATAGAGGAAGCGCTCCTTCGTGAAAAATGGGATGCACTTCCTTTTGTCCGGGAAGAAAAAAAACGGGGACCCGGGAATGTGGAGTTATTATGGACCGAAGAGGGGTACCGGCTAAAGGATTCCATGCTGCATCATTTTGATGTAGAAAGGGGTTATGAACTGCTCCTGCAGGCTTTTTATTCCGGGGAAGACGAGCTTGACCTGGCGGAAAGCGGGCTGTACTGCGACCTGCCTTATACGGGGGAGCAGGAGGAGCTTTTCGCATTGTGGGAAAAGCTGGAAGCCTTTGGAAGGAACCGGATCGTTTTTGACATGGGGGCGGAGCAGATCGTCCTGACGGGAAGGGAGCTTGAAAACTTTTTGGATCAGGATGAGGCGGGGCTTCCGGTCTGCGGCGGGAAAGGACAGCTCGTCATTGACGGGGATAAGGCGCAGGCTTTCATAACGAAGCTTTCCGGGGAATACAATACCTATGGAAAGGAAAGGGAATTTCACTCCACAAGGGGAGACGTGGTTACGGTTCCGGCAGGCAATTACGGAACGGAGATCAACGATAAAAAGGAGCTGGAATATCTTACAGAGGCGTTGTCAAGATGTGTTTCGGACACCGGGGAGCTGGTCAATGAGGTACATAGTCCCACCTATACGCGGCAGGGATACTGCCGGGGCAAGGACGATATCGGGAATACCTATATTGAAATTGATATGACAGAGCAGAAAATGTATTTTTATTTGGACGGGGAATGTCTTGTGGACACGGACATTGTGACCGGCAATCTCAGGAGAAAAAACGGAACGCCCGCAGGGGTATTTTATGTATATGGAAAGGCAAGAAACCGTATTCTGAGAGGGCGGGACTATGCGTCCTTTGTCAATTACTGGGTGCCTGTGTATAAGAGCATCGGGATTCACGATGCCAGCTGGCGCAGGGAGTTCGGCGGAGAAATCTATAAAACCAACGGATCCCATGGGTGTATCAATACGCCTAAGGCGAATATGAAGATAATTTATGAAAACGTGGAAATCGGCATTCCCGTGGTGATATTTAGTTAGGACTTTAGTACTAAAACGCGTCAATAATTTAACAATGCAGTTGACTAAAGTGCCGGAAGTGGTTACAATGGGAGAAATTGTTTGGGGCGATTACAAATATTTTGAAAGCAGGAGGAAGGAAATGTCCAGAGTATACAATTTTTCGGCGGGTCCGGCTGTTTTACCGGAAGAGGTTTTAAAAGAGGCAGCGGAGGAAATGCTGGATTACAGAGGCTGCGGCATGTCTGTCATGGAGATGAGCCATCGGTCCAAGGCATATGAAACGATCATTCAGGAGGCGGAGGCGGATCTCCGGGAGCTGATGAATATCCCCGACAATTATAGGGTTTTGTTTTTGCAGGGCGGAGCCAGCCAGCAGTTCGCAATGATTCCCATGAATCTGATGAAAAACAGGGTCGCGGACTATATTGTGACCGGCCAGTGGGCGAAGAAAGCTTATCAGGAGGCCTGTATTTATGGAAAGGCCAATAAGATCGCTTCCTCAGAGGATAAAATGTTTTCCTACATACCGGACTGTTCGGATCTTCCCATCAGCGAGGATGCAGATTACGTGTACATCTGTGAAAACAATACCATTTACGGTACGAAGTTTAAAACGCTGCCCAATACCAAGGGCAAGACATTGGTGTCCGATGTATCAAGCTGTTTCCTGTCCGAGCCTGTGGATGTGACGAAGTACGGTCTGATCTATGGCGGCGTGCAGAAGAATATCGGACCGGCGGGCGTCGTGATTGTTATCATCAGAGAAGACCTCATCACGGAGGATGTGCTTCCCGGCACGCCTACCATGCTGAAATATAAAATCCATGCGGACAATAAGTCCCTGTACAATACTCCGCCCGCTTATGGGATTTATATCTGCGGGAAGGTCTTCAAGTGGCTGAAGAAGCAGGGCGGCCTGGAAGCGATGAAGGAGTACAATGAAAGGAAAGCAAAGGTGCTTTATGACTTCCTGGACGGGAGCGGACTTTTCCGCGGAACGGTGCGCAAGGAAGACCGTTCCCTGATGAACGTGCCTTTTGTGACCGGCAGCGACGAGCTGGACGCCAAATTTGTAAAGGAGGCGACAGCCGCTGGCTTCGTAAACCTGAAAGGCCACCGCACGGTAGGCGGTATGCGCGCCAGCATCTATAACGCCATGCCGATTGAGGGAGTGGAAAAGCTGGTGGAATTTATGGGAAAATT
Source organism: uncultured Acetatifactor sp. (assembly GCA_947588205.1). Lineage (GTDB taxonomy): Bacteria > Bacillota > Clostridia > Lachnospirales > Lachnospiraceae > Acetatifactor. Next base: position 6,840 of record CANPYG010000086.1, read on the forward strand.
TGAGGCCGGAAACGCCTGAATCCCAACGGGAGCTCCAGGCATCAAAATGGCATAGATTAAGAAGATGGAAGGGAAGGGCAGCCGGAGAAAGAAAAGGGATCCGTCTGCAGGAGGAAAAATATGTTTCAGATACATTGTTTAAACCCGATCTCTAAGGTAGGATTGGAGAAATTACCGGAGGATTATGCGCTCACGCAGGACGTAGCGCAGGCGGAAGGGATTCTGGTCAGAAGCGCTTCCATGCATGAGATGGAGTTCTCGGAGAATTTGCTGGCGGTAGCCCGCGCGGGGGCCGGCGTAAATAACATCCCCCTGGATAAGTGCGCCCAGCAGGGAATCGTGGTGTTTAATACGCCGGGCGCTAACGCGAACGGCGTAAAGGAGCTTGTGGTCGCCGGAATGCTTTTGGCTGCCCGCGACGTGGTGGACGGAATCAACTGGGTGAAAGCGGATGCGGCTGATCCGGGGATCGCCAAGGCGGCGGAGAAGGAAAAGAAAAAGTTTGCAGGCACGGAGCTGGACGGGAAGAAGCTGGGCGTGATCGGTCTGGGCGCCATCGGCGCGAAGGTCGCCAATACGGCGGTGGGGCTTGGAATGGAGGTCTACGGCTATGACCCCTATCTGTCCGTGGATGCGGCTTGGAGCCTGAGCCACAGCGTGAAGCATGTATTAAACGTGGACGATATCTATACGGACTGCGATTATATCACGATTCATGTGCCCCTTTTGGATTCCACCAAGGGGATGATCGATGAGAAGGCAATCGGGAAAATGAAGCCCGGAGTGGTGATCTTAAACTTCGCCAGAGACCTTCTTGTGAAGGAGGAGGATGTGCTTAAGGGGATTGAGTCCGGTAAGATCCATCGTTATGTGTCCGATTTCCCCAATCCGACCACGGCGGGGAAGAAAGGCTGCATCGTGATCCCCCATCTTGGGGCCAGCACTGAGGAATCGGAGGATAACTGTGCGAAGATGGCGGTGAAGCAGATGATCGATTATCTGGAAAACGGCAATATTGTCAACAGCGTGAATTATCCGAACTGCGATATGGGCGTGTGCGCCCAGCCTGCCCGGGTGGCGATCTTCCACAAAAATATTGCCAATATGATCAGCCAGTTCACGGCCTGTTTCGGCAGGAATGGGATCAATATCAATGATATGACCAACAAATCCCGCGGGGAATATGCTTATTCCATGCTGGATGTGGCGGCTCCGCCCACGGAGGAAATGATGATGGAGCTGGAAGCCATCGACGGCGTGTACCGCGTCAGGGTTGTGAAGGGAAAATAGACAAAAAAATAAGATAAGAAATAAGATAAGAAATAAGACAAGGAATAAGAATGATGTTTGGTCAGCCGTCTCGGGTAATCTGAGGCGGCTGTTTTTGAACTATCAGCAGGATGAATCAGCAGGACGATTTAGGGCTTCGCGCACAGAACCCTGTTGAATGAAGGAACCATTTATCGAATATTGTCATAACATATAGGGAGAAAAATAATTCCGGTATAGATATCCAGAACGGAATCCGGACATTGTGAATGTGCGGAAGAAAGGAACCATGGTATGCATAGCACAAATAGACAGCGGGGCAAAAGGATCTGTTTTCTGCTTTTGCTGCTTCTTTTGTTTCTCGGGACCGCAATAAATATCCTGCTGATATGGTGCTGGGGATATGGCGGAAACAGGATGAACAGGGAGAACCACTCCGTTTTCAACGGAAAGGTAAGCGGGGTAGAGCTGTTGGTCGATCCGAATGCGGAGGACAGCCGGACATACGGGAATGACAGTATTTTGGAGCAGGGTGTGGTGATAGCCGGTCAGACGTCGCTGACGGTTTCTGCGGACAAAAAGGAGGCGGCAGTTGATTTTTACAATCCGGATGAAAATGCACAGCTGTATTATCTGACCTTTGAACTCCGGCTTTATGATCGTGAGGGAAAGGAATACGAGATCCTATACACATCGGGACTTGTTGAGCCGGGAAAACACATTAGCCGGATCACGCTTTCCCATGAGCTTGAGAGGGGCGTGCATGAAGCAGTCATTCACGTTCAGCCTTATCGGATGAACGAGGAGAAAACGCCCACCAATAATGCCGATATAAAAATCAGCCTGATTGTTCAATAGATGAGATAAGCGTCCGTTCCGTTGATTGGAAAGGGGGAATCAAAATGAGAAAGTTGCTACCGGGTATTTTGATCATGTTTCTATCGTTTGGTGTTTCGTTCATTTCGCCGGCGGAGGAGGATATCATAACGCAGAGTTCCCAGGCAAACAGCAGCAGTATTACTGTGGGTTACAACGCAGGGGTGACCTATACCGTAACCATTCCGGCGAGCGTAACATTTACGGATACCGAAAAGCGGGTTGAGAGATCGCTTCAGGTAACGGATGTGGTGCTCAGTGAAGGGAGTACCCTTCATGTAAATCTTGCAAGTCTTAACGACTTTAAAATGATTTGCGGTGATGGGTATATTGAATACCATCTGCTGGTGAACGCCAATGATGTCCCGGAAGACAATTATACGATCCTGACTGTTTCGGCAGGAGACAGGTCAGGCTGGGCGGTTCTTGATTTTGTCACTGACCTGAACAGGGATCACACTTTATATGCAGGAAACTATACTGACCTGCTTACCTTCACCGTTGCAGTGGAATGACTGCACGGGTACGGGGAAATTTGCCGCCACCCGTTATTGCTTTGGATGGCGGCAGCTTTATCAGGCCTATGGGACAGTTCTTTTGTTACCGGTATAACAGGGGCATATCCCCGCCTTCGTTTAAATCCTGAAGCTCCGCGCGAAGCTTCGCGTCGGAAAGGCAGGAGGCCTCGCTTTGAAGATCCATATATAATATAAACATATCCTCCAGGCTGATGCCCCTCTCGGCCGCGATTTCTTCCATGATGGGGCGGAGCTTCTCAAGCTGGGTGGAGATAGGCACCTTCTGGGGGTCGATATCCTTCATCTCCCTTTCGGCATATGCGTTGATGCGATCCAGTATTTTCTTATTTTCTGTTGTCATTTCTTCAGATTCCTTTCTTCCCTAAAAATGTTTTTCAAATTTTTTACATATTTTATCATCAAAAGCTTGAGTTGTATAGTAATTTTTGATAAAATAGTAATCAAGAAACAGTTGAGAGGCAGAAATGCTTTTTCAGTGAGAAATGAGGTTAGAGGATGGCAGATGTCAGACCGTTTCGTGCGTACCGGCCGGTAAAGGGTATGGAGGAAAGAATCGCCGCGCTTCCCTATGACGTTTATAACAGGGAGGAAGCGGCGGAGGTGGTGAAGAGGAATCCCCAGTCTTTTCTGGGAATCGACCGGGCGGAATGCTGGTTTGACCCACAGGTGGATACCTATGCGCCGCAGGTCTATGAGAAGGCGAGACAGCTTCTGTGGCAGGAGATTGCGGACGGTTGGTTCGTGCAGGAGAAGGAAGCCTGCTACTATGTGTATCAGCAGATCATGGAGGGGCGCAGGCAGACCGGGATTGTGGCATGTGCGTCAATAGACGATTACCAGAACCAGGTGATCAAAAAGCATGAGAATACGCGTTCTGATAAAGAGGCGGACAGGATCCGGCATGTGGATACCTGCGACATGCAGACGGGCCCGATTTTCCTGGCATATCGTTCGGAGGGCACGTTAAGGGCGGCGATGGAAACCGCCATGCAGAAGGAGCCGCTGTACGATTTCCTGTCGGAGGACGGGATCGCCCACAAGGTATGGATCATTGAAAGGGATTGGACAGGCGTAGTGCGGGAGGCTTTCGCAAGGCTTGGGGCCATATATATTGCGGACGGTCATCACAGATGTGCGTCTGCCGTAAAGGTCGGATTGAAAAGAAGGGAAGAACATCCCGGTTATACAGGAGAGGAAGAATTCAATTATTTTCTGGCGGTGCTTTTCCCGGAGGACGAGCTTCAGATCATGGACTACAACCGTGTGGTAAGGGATCTAAACGGTTTGGAGGAAGAGGATTTTCTGAAGGAGGTAGAGAAGCGCTTTGAGGTGGAGGCGGCGGGATCCGGTCCCTATCGTCCTGAAAGAAAAGGCTGCTTCGGCATGTATCTGGGAGATAAGTGGTATAAACTGACAGCCAGGAACGAGATCCTGAGCGAGGACGTAGTGGATGGCTTGGATGTTTCTGTTTTGCAGGATCATCTGTTGGAACCCATCTTGGGAATACGGGATCCGAAGACGGACAAAAGGATTGATTTCGTGGGCGGCATCCGTGGGCTTTCAGAATTGGAGAGAAGGGTCCATACAGATATGAAGGCGGCGTTTTCCATGTACCCTACCTCCATTCAGGAGTTATTTGCCGTGGCGGATGCGGGAAGGCTGATGCCCCCGAAGTCTACCTGGTTTGAGCCGAAGCTGCGGAGCGGGCTGTTTTTGCATTCCCTGGAGGGCGAGCAGGACTAAATGGAATAGATTTTAAATAATATCGGTTCAAATATGCGGGATCGGTATTGCAGAGGCATGACGGCTCATGCCGGACGTGCATAGGTGCGTGACGCAACACGCGGATAGGGTGGATTATGACTGATAAGCTTTACAAACTGATGAACTGGCCACAAATTGAGGAAATTGTTTATTCCGAAAGCGACCATCCTCACGACTTGCTGGGACCGCATAAGGTCGGCAGCCAGATATTGGTCCAGGCCTATTTCCCGGATGCTGTTTCGGCAAAGCTTCAGCTTTTGGAGGCCGGAAAGGATGAAAAGAAGGTTTCTTCGGAAGTGGAGATGGAAAAGGCGGACGAGCAGGGATTTTTTGCTGCCCTGGTAGATGCCCGCAAAATGCCTCCCTATCGTTATGCAGTGCAATATGACGGCGGGGAGATGGTGACGGCAGGCGACCCCTATCGTCATGAGCCCCTGATTACCGCGGAGGACACGGAAAAGTTTAAAAACGGGATTCATTATACGATTTATGAAAAGCTGGGAGCGCATCCCTGCACGTTGGACGGCGAGGATGGAACCTATTTTGCAGTGTGGGCGCCCAATGCGATGCGTATCAGTGTGGTGGGCGACTTCAATCATTGGGACGGCAGGATCCATCAGATGAGAAGGCTGTGGGATTCCGGAATTTTTGAGCTGTTTGTTCCCGGCGCGAAAGTGGGGGATAACTATAAGTTCGAGTTGAAGCTGGCCGGCGGCTTGGTGTATTTAAAGTCCGATCCTTATGGCAATGCAGCGCAGCTGCGTCCCGACACGGCGTCTGTCATCGCCGATCTGCGCGGCTTTCAGTGGGAAGACGAAGAATTTGTGAAGAACAGGGCGTCCTTCCAGACGGGCAATGTTCCGGTCAGCGTTTATGAGATGTACCTGGGTTCTTTTGTAGATCCCAAAGAAGGGGAATATTATGCCAACTACCGCGATATTGCGCCGAAGGTGATCGAATATGTGAAGAAGATGGGCTATACCCATGTGGAGCTGATGCCGGTCATGGAGCATCCTTACGACGGCTCCTGGGGCTATCAGGTGATCGGTTATTATGCCCCTACAGCCCGCTACGGCTCCCCGGAGGACTTCATGTATTTTATGAATGAGCTGCACAAGGCGGGAATCGGCGTGATCCTGGACTGGGTT
>CANPYG010000087.1 GCA_947588205.1 uncultured Acetatifactor sp.
TTCTCCCATTCTGTAGGAGTTAATGCCACTTTTTCCCAAAGCCCTTTCAAAGTGGAAATAAACTTTTCACTTCAGCATATTCTTTAACAAAATATTGTATATTTTTTCCTTAAAAAAAGAAAAAGTGAATGTCTTTTTAGGCGGACGGCAGAAATAGGGATTGGCAAATTGTTCCCTTCTGTGATAGACTTAGGACAAGGTTAGGTTTGGGGCGGAAATTATATTTATTTTTAGGAAAAACGCTGACCGGATCTGAAATAAGGAAGCCGTAGGCAGGAGGATGGGCAGGAGATGGATAAAAGGTTGTTTAGTAAGCCTGTTGATCTAAAGGATATATCGGTTACGGATGCATTCTGGCACAGGGAACAGGAGCTGGTCCGCACAGAGGTGATTCCCTACCAGTGGGAGGCGCTGAACGACAGGGTACCAGGCGCTGCGCCCAGCTATTGTATGCATAATTTCAGGGCGGCAGGAAGGCTGATGCAGGAGAAGCGGAGAAAAGGAAGCGCTTTTACGGCGCCGAAATACACTTTCCGGGGATTTGAGACGCTTCCGGAGGATCCCGCGTGTCCTGACCCGGACAGGTTCTATGGGTTTGTTTTTCAGGACACGGATTTCAGTAAGTGGATAGAAGCCGTTGGATATTCCCTGACCTGGCATCCTGACCCGCAGCTGGAGAAGACTGCGGATGAGGCCATCGATATTGTGTGCGCCGCACAGATGGAGAACGGTTATCTGGATACTTATTATATCATCAACGGCATGGACCGGGCGTTTACCAACCTGAAGGACCATCATGAGCTTTATTGCCTGGGACATCTGGTGGAGGGCGCGGTGGCGTACTATCAGGCTACCGGCAAGGATAAGCTGCTTCGGGCTGCCTGCGGCTATGCGGATTATGTGGCGGAGTGCTTTGGACCGGAAGAGGGAAAGTGTAAGGGCTATCCGGGCCATGAGATCGCGGAGATGGCGCTGGTCCGCCTCTATGAGGCGACAGGAGAAGAGAAATATCTGCATTTGGGCGAATTTTTCCTGAATCAAAGGGGGACCATGCCTTTGTATTTTGAGGAAGAGGACAGGAAAAGGGCGGCTTATGAGGGCAGGGAATTTCATTCGGATGGTAATCCCAACCGATATGCCTATTATCAGGCGCATATGCCCGTCCGTGGGCAGTCCGAGGCGGTAGGGCATGCTGTGAGGGCAGGATATCTGTACTCCGGCATGGCGGATGTGGCAAGACTGACCGGGAACGAAGCGATGTTTAGGGCATGTGAGCGGCTATGGAACAGTATTACTGAGCAAAAGCTGTATATCACCGGCGGAGTCGGCGGAACAAGAGTGGGAGAAGCCTTTTCCTTTCCCTATGACCTCCCGAATGATCTGGCGTATTCCGAGACCTGCGCAGCGATCGCCCTGGCTTTCTTCGCGCGCAGAATGCTGCAGATCCGGCCGGACAGGCGCTATTCCGATGTGATGGAGCTTTCCCTTTATAATACGGTTTTGGCAGGCATGGCGCTGGATGGAAAGAGCTTTTTCTATGTAAATCCCCTGGAGGTGGTGCCGCAGGCCTGTCACAGGGATGAGAGGAAAAATCATGTGGCGACGGTGCGCCAGAAGTGGTTTGGCTGCGCCTGCTGCCCGCCCAACATTGCCAGAATCGTAAGCTCGGTGGCGGCCTACGCCTATACGGAGAATGAGGATACGCTCTGGACGCATCTGTACATGGGGAGCACCCTGACAAAGAGGGTAAAAGAAGGACAGCTGGACCTTAAAATGGAGACCGGCTTTCCGTGGAAAGGCAGCGCGAGGATGCATGTGCGCGCTGTAAGCCCCGTGGAATGCACGCTCGCTTTCAGAATCCCCGGATGGAGCGGAAAAGGAAGCGGAAGGGTTGTGGGTTTGGACGGTTCCTGTAGGGCGGAATTCGCGTGGGAGGGGGATAGGCTCACGAATCGGTCCGCGCAGGACGGCGGAGCGGATTTTGAAAAGCGTCCGGAGGTCGGGAATCCCGGAGAAAAAGTCCTGAATATTGAACTGCGGGATGGATACCTCTATCTGACCGGAGAATGGGCAGATGAATCGGTGGAGCTTACGTTTGCCATGGAAGTGCATATGAAAGCAGCCAATCCGAGGGTGAGGGAGGATGCAGGAAGGGTTGCCTTTACCAGAGGCCCCATTACATATTGTATGGAAGAGGCGGATAACGGTGCGAACCTGCATCTGTACCGGGCGGATCTGGGGCGCATCGGGAAGGACTGCGGGGGTGTGGCGGTAGAAATGACGGAGGAGATGGGGCATCCCATGGCGGTATTGAAGGTTCCCGGGCGGAGGGAGGTATCCTGTCTGCCTGAAAACGATGAACAGCTGTACCGCGATTATGTGCCTGCCCGGGAGGAAGCGGTGACTCTTAAGCTGGTGCCCTATTATGCGTGGAATAACCGCGGAGAAGGCGAAATGTCGGTGTGGGTGAGGATATGAGGGCGAAGCTCGTTGACCTTCTATAGGGCATTAACCGAGAACCGGAATTTACTGAATACAGGAAGGAATTGGACAATGATGGATGAAAGAAAGTGGGCGGAAGGCGTTTCCGCCAGGATAAAGGAAAAAATGCGCACGGTGGCGGCTCGTTCCAGGGGAAAGATTCCCTTTACAACAGTGGACGGCGTTTTTGATGACTGGACGGAGAAAAATATCTGCTGGTGGACCAACGGCTTCTGGGGAGGAGAGATGTGGCAGCTTTATCATGCCACGGGGGAAGGGGTATACCGTGAAAACGCCCTTATGGTGGAGGAAAAGCTGGATCGGAATCTGATGAATGCCCAGGGAATGGACCATGACAGCGGTTTTAAATGGATGCCGACAGCGGTTGTCAATTACCGCCTGCATCATGACGGCGTTTCCCGCAACAGGGCGCTTTTGGCTGCCAATGACCTGGCTGGCAGGTTTAATCCTGTGGGCAGGTTCATCCGCGCCTGGAATGACGACGGTGACGGCAGCAAGGCGGGCTGGGCGATCATCGACTGCATGATGAATCTTCCATTGCTGTACTGGGCTTATCAGGAGACTTCGGATCCCAGATACCTGCAGATTGCCACCATGCACGCGGATACCGCGCAGAAATATTTTATCCGGGAGGATGGCTCAGCAAATCACATTGTGGAATTTGATCCCGCGACCGGGGAATTCGTGCGCACCTATGGCGGCCAGGGGTACGGCGTGGGCTCGTCCTGGACCAGAGGTCAGGCGTGGGCCCTGTATGGCTTTGTTTTAAGCTACCTTCATACAAAGAAGGAAGGATACCTGGGCACTGCCAAACGGGTCGCGAATTATTTTATAACAAATATTCCTGAGAACGGTCTGATTCCGGTCGATTTCAGACAACCGTCAGACTGCGCGCTGGAAGACTCCACGGCTGCCGCCATCGCTTCCTGCGGTCTTCTGGAGCTGGCGGACTGTCTTGAGGAGCCGGAGAGGAGCCTGTACCGTAGGGCGGCGCTCAGACTGCTGTATGCGCTGGAGCAGGGGCGCTGCAATTTCAGCCTGGATCAGGATAATATAGTGGAAAAATGTACCGGCGCCTTCCATGATAAAAAGCACGAATACGCGATCATTTACGGAGACTATTTCTTGATCGAAGCGATCTTCAAGCTGACGGGGGAAGGGATCTTTGTCTGGTGAAGAAATGAGAATATGGTATCGGAACCGAAAGGACTGTACCAGAACCGGGAGGAACAGAATGGTATTTGAGCCAAAGTCTTTGGATTTTAACATAAGCCCCTATACCGGGATGACCAGGGAAACCTGGGTAGAGGCGGGGAAATATCTGCTTACGGGAATATTTCAGAATATCCCTTCCTTTGACGCGCCTGTGGTGATGCCCAGAAAGGAGACGAGGATCACATATCCGCATCTGGATGCCCCTGAGGGGGTCCAGACCATTCAGAGGAAAGCGGAAATCTTTGAGGGGTTGACGCGCTCCATGTTCATAGCCGCCCCGCTGATCCATATTGATCCGGAGATTACCCTCTGCGGATACCGGCTCAAGGATTATTATAAAAGCCATATCCTGCGGGTCTGCACTCCTTCCGATCCTCTGTGGGTGGGAGATTATCAGGAGCAGATGCGGATCTCAGGAACTGCGGATGCATTTCGGACCTTCCAGCAGACGGTGGAGACCTGCGCGCTGGTCATCTGTCTCTGGATCAGCCGGGAGGAAATCTGGGAAACCTATACAAAGGATGAGAAGGACACCGTAGCGCGCTTCCTGGACAGCTATGCCCGCGCAAATACGGTTCCGCAGAACTGGAGACTGTTCAATATGCTGGACATGGCGTTCCTGCATATGGAAGGGTATCCCATCGATCGGGAGATCATGATGGACCATGCCCAGGCGATATTGAATTATTATGCAGGGGATGGCTGGTACAGGGACGGGCATTCCTTTGATTATTATTCCTGCTGGGCGTTCAATGTCTATGCGCCCATCTGGAATCTGTGGTACGGCTATGAAAATGCGCCTTATGTGGCGAAACGGTTTGAAGAGCATTCCAACCGGCTGATGGAGACCTATGCGGATTTCTTTGACCGGGACGGCTTTACGAATATGTGGGGGCGAAGCAATATTTACCGCTTCGCTGCCACCAGCGCTTTTGACGGGAATTTTCTGCTGAGGCACCCTTCTGCGGATCCCGGGCTCGCCAGACGGATCTGCTCAGGCTCCCTGCTGCAATTTCTGACCAGGGAGGATTTCCTGTATCAGGGCGTTCCGACCCTGGGCTTCTATGGACAGTTCGGTCCTCTTGTGCAGGGGTATTCCTGCGCGGAGTCTCCCTTTTGGATGGGCAAGGCGTTCCTTTGCCTGCATCTTCCGCCGGATCATCCCTTCTGGACGGCGAAGGAGAACAATGGAACCTGGGAAACCCTGGGGAAAAAGGGAGTGAAGGTGACGACCCTGAACGGACCGGCGCTTTGTTTTTCCAATCATCAGGCAAACGGCGCAACGATCCTGCGGACGGGCAAGGTGGTCAAAAATGCAGGCGACCGCCATGGAATGTGGAATTATTCCAAGCTGAGCTTCCATACGAAGTATCCATGGGAGGCTTCTCCCAGGGAGGCATCTCCCAGGGAGGATGTAGAGTCCCAGCAGTATGTGCTCCAGGACGGCACGGACGGGAGCTTTTCCAGGGCAAACGTGACCTTCTGGCAGGGAGAAAGGGAAGGGGTCCTTTACCGCAGACAGTTCTTCGATTACACCCTTTCTAAGGAATGTCACTGGATCCAAGCGTTAAATCTGGCGGATTTTGCAGTGCCTTACGGTATTCTGCGCGTGGACAAGATGCGTTTTCACAGAAGACCCGTTACAATGACCCTGGGCGCATATGGTTTCCCGGATAACGGAACGCAGATTATCCGAAGGGAAGCCGCAAATGCAAAGGCCATCGTCCTGAAGGGGTATGATGCCGTAGGGCGTGAGAAACAGCTTGCCATGACAATTTTTGATGGCTGGGATTCTCTGGAATATTTAAAAAGCGTGGGCACAAATCCCGATTCGGAGCATTCTGTTCTGGTTTACGCATCGCTATCCAGGCAGAAGCAGTATGGTTACGATAAATACCTGATGATATCCCAGGTAATCACAAAGGAAAGTCTGGAGGACTTTACGGAGGAAGAGCTTTTTCCCATCGCGGAGATTCATTATACCGACGAAGAGAAATGCGGCGGTTACGGTCCTGTGAGGATCGTGCTGAAGGACGGAACGGAAAAGCTTGTGGATTTTGAAGGGATAGAAGGGCAGCTGCAGCTGTGAGGGGGGCGGCTGCCTCTTACATGACAAACTTCAACGCCATCCGCCGTCAATGGTGATGACCTGGCCTGTCAGATAGGCAGGGGAATTTGCCACCTGCAGCACCAGGTCCGCCACTTCGTCAGGCGTGCCGATGCGGTCTGCAGGAATCTCCTCGCACAGGTCTGTCAGATCCTCCAGGGTGAGATGGCTGTTCATATCGGTATCGATCAGGCCGCAGGCGACCGCATTCACCTGGATATTGCTGGGCGCGAGCTCCTTGGCGAGCGCCCTTGTAAAGGCATTGACAGCGCCCTTGGATGCGGAGTAGGCGACCTCCATGGAAGCTCCCACGCTGCCCCAGACGGAAGAAATATTGATGATGTGTCCTCTGTGTTTCCTGAGCATCAGGGGAATGGCAAGCCTGCAGGTATAGAAGCAAGAGTCCAGATTCGTGTGCATGACATTCTGCCATTCCTCCGCCGACATATCGGAAAGCAGACCCACATAAGAGATTCCGGCATTGTTCACCAGAACGTCCAATTCATTGATCTTGTCAAAGGTGTGCCCAACCTCTTCATAGCTGCCCATATCCGCCTGTATCGCCAGACAATGGATTTTATAATCTTCCTCCAGCTGCTCAGCCAGCTCTTTAAGCTCTTTGACAGAGTGGATGCAGGTGAGCACCAGGTCGTAGCCCTCCCTTGCAAAACGAATGGCAATGGCGCGCCCGATGCCTCTGGAAGCGCCGGTGATCAAAGCGGTCCGTTTCATGTCAGCTCCTTTCTGCCCGTCTTCTGCGGACATATAATATGACAGCCTGAAAATGTCTCCAGGCTGGTATCGAACAAAGTTTTTGCGTCAGCATAAAATAAAATAACAGGATTAAGGACAGTATAACATGGAAGAGCTTGTTTTTCCACTGTAAAAATGATAAACTTGGATAAGAGATTTGGACAGAGAGAAAGGAGGATGAAAACATGAACAGGTATGATCTGATCATCATCGGTTCCGGACCGGCAGGGCTGTCAGCAGGGATCTATGGGAAGCGTGCGGGGCTGAATTTATTGGTAATAGAAAAGTATCCCATGAGCGGGGGACAGATTTTAAATACCTATGAGGTGGATAACTATTTGGGTCTTCCGGGTATCAACGGCTTTGATATGGGAATGAAGTTCAGGGAGCACGCGGACAAACTGGGGGTGGAATTCCTGAATGCGGAGGTCACAGGCGTTGAATTGAGAAAGGGTGCGGAAGAAGGCGGAGAGGCTCCCGTAGAAGAAAGTGGGGATGCCCCAGAGCTGGTGGCAGCCGTTCTTAAGGAGCCGGGGCATTCCGATTCGGTGAAGGTTGTTCACACGGATCAGGGCGACTTTGCGGCAGATACGGTTATTCTGGCGACCGGCGCGGACCACGCACATCTGAATGTGCCGGGAGAGGAGGAACTGAGCGGCAGGGGAGTTTCCTATTGCGCTACCTGCGACGGAGCCTTTTACCGCGGTAAAACGACTGCAGTGATCGGCGGCGGAGATGTGGCGCTGGAGGATGCCATTTACCTGGCGCGTTTCTGCAAAAAGGTTTACTGTATACACAGACGTGATGAATTCCGCGGGGCGAAGATCCTACAGGAGAGGCTGCTCGCCCTGGATAACGTGGAGGTGCTTTACAGTCACGTCGCCACTGCCATTGAAGGAGAAGGGCAGGTGGAGCGTCTGTGCCTGAAAAGCGTAAAAACCGGCGAGGAAAAAGTCCTGCCTGTGGACGGTGTATTTATCGCGGTGGGAATCCATCCGAATACGGAGCTTTTCAGTGGGCTTGTGGCATGCGATAAGGGAGGTTATGTATTGGCAGGGGAGGATTGTGCCTCCAGCGTGGATGGAATTTATGCAGCGGGCGATATCCGTAAAAAGCCCCTCAGACAGATTGTGACCGCTGTCGCTGACGGCGCCAATGCGGCGGTTTCCGCGGGAGAATACCTGGGCAGAAAGGCATTCTGACCTGGAAGAAGCCACCGCCAGACATGATGGAAAATTCGTGCAAGCACGTTTTTCCATCAAATCAGGCGGTTGGCTGAACTGTTACGTTATTCCTTCAAAACAACATATGTTGTAGGCATTTCAAGGGGATGCCACGCAATGCATAAGACCTTCCTCTCTATAAGAATTGTCGCCGGAATACATACGGCGTTCACAAAGTTATCCATGGAAACAATTCCTGTAACCTGATCCTGCAAATGTTTTGGCGTATGTGAACTTAAGATCCTCGCGGCAGATATCTCACGCCATCGGACGGAATGCAATGCCGCTAATTGGTTCTTGACATTGCTTCTTTCTGGTGCTATATTTATTAACAGAGCGTAATAAATTTGTAACAAAACAAGCACAGATCCGTAATAATTTACATAATATTTTTAAAGATATATGACATTAGAAAAGGACAGGCGGGCGAAGCTCCATGATGCTGCCCGATCTGTTACATAGATCCCGGAGGAAGATATGATTCGCAGAGCTTTTAAAATTGCAGCATATGTATTGACGGCGGCTTTTCTGGCCATGGCCGCGGACATGAGGGTTGAAGCGACCAGCATGGTCCTGCCCAGTGGAGGAATTGATATTTCTCTGGCGAGGGGACAGTCAGCCTTAGATCCCGGGGAGAGGGCAGAGGAGACGACGGAGAGGATTTCCTTGATCCTTGACAAGGTAGATCTGGAGGAAGCTCGGAAAGCGGCGGGCATGGGGGATGAAGTCAGCGAGGATGAGGATCTGATGAGCCTTGTGATCGCCCAGGTGAATACATATGCGAATATCCGCAGTCTTCCTGATGAAAACGGGGAGAGTCTCGGTAAGCTTTATCACAATGGGGTGGGAACCCTGATCGGGGAGGAGAATGGCTGGTACGAGATTTCTTCCGGATCCGTGACCGGGTATGTGAAAGCGGATTTATGCGTGGCCGGAGAAGCGGCGATTGAGCTGGCCAAGACAGTTTCTACCAGGATCGCAACGATTTCTACAGATACCCTGAAGGTGCGCAGGGAGCCTGATTTGACGGCCGAGGTGCTTACCCTGATGCCGGAAAACGAGCAGCTGGAGGTTCTCCAGGAAACGGAGGACTGGATTCAGGTGGATACGGAGGAAGGAGCTGGCTGGATCCTGGCAGAATATTGTGTATTGAACCGGGAATTTAAAGAGGCGGAGTCTAAAGAAGAGGAGGAAGCCAGACTGGCAAAAGAGGAGGAGGAACGGCGCAAGGCCCAAAAGGCAGCTGCAAAATCTTCTAAAAAGGAATCTTCTTCGGATATTCAGGCGCCTTCCACAACCACAGGAAGCAGCAGTGAGCTTGGACAGGCCGTGATCGACTATGCCATGCAGTTTGTGGGAAATCCCTATGTTTATGGAGGAACCAGCCTCACAAAGGGAGCGGACTGTTCCGGCTTTGTGATGAGCGTCTATGCGGCCTTTGGGGTCAGCCTTCCCCACAGCTCGGCAGCCGACCGTAAGCAGGGCTATGCAGTGGACGGGCTTGCCAATGCCCAGCCCGGCGATCTGGTATGCTATTCCGGGCATGTTGCCCTTTACGCAGGGGATGGTCAGATCGTACACGCCGCCAACTCCAGAAAGGGTATTATCGTTTCGAATGCTGATTATAAAAAGGTGCTTGCAGTAAGGCGTATCTTCTGATTTGGATAAAAAGGGAAACTGTGATATTGATTTCAGGGCGCGGCATGATTTCGGTCATGCCGCGTTTTTACGGTGGGTCTGACGCCATCAGTGAAGAAAGGATCCGTTTCGCATGAGGGCATATTTTTCAGTTGTCCGGTCTTTTCTTTAATTTGTCAAAATATTAAAAAATACGTCGTTCAATTCTGTCTGTGCATTTATTGTGCAATTTTAACAAAAATGCAGGAGGATTCGATATAACATTTATAGAAGAACAAAATAACGGCAAAAGTTATCCACAGCGAAAAGCGCCTGAAAATCAGCAAAAGTTGTTTATACACTAAGTTATCCACATTATCCACAGGTTTTTTATGTAAATTTGCAGGGTTTATTTATGGAAACCTTGGGAACGTTCGTTTTGTGAAGTTGTGATAAAAATCATTTTTTTGTAGATTTTGTCGATTATTGACAAGTGATTTTAATATTCAAAATCAAGGCAAAATGCAATGAAATTGTTGCAAAATATTGCCAGGCTGTGGTATAATGAACATACAAAAAAGAACGGAAAGGGATGAGTTGCATGAAATTTACGATTATAGGCAGAAATATGGAAATCACTCCGGCATTGAGGGAAGCGGTAGAGGACAAGATCGGCAAGCTGGATAAGTTCTTCAATCCGGATACGGAAGTGCATGTTACCCTGAGCGTTGAAAAAGGACGTCAGAAGATCGAGGTTACGATCCCGGTGAAGGGAAATATCATCCGCTCTGAGCAGGTAAGCAATGATATGTATGTATCCATAGACCTGGTGGAAGAGATTATTGAAAGACAGCTGAAAAAATATAAGACCAAGATTGTGGACAAGAAGCAGAACGCGGGTTCCTTTAGCCAGCTTTTCGTGGAAAACGATTATGTGGACGATGAAGAGGTTAAGATTGTAAGGACGAAGAAGTTTGACATTAAGCCCATGTATCCGGAGGACGCCTGTATCCAGATGGAGCTTTTGGGACACAGCTTTTTTGTATTCATCAATGCGGAGACAGACCAGGTGAATGTAGTTTATAAGAGAAAGGGAGATACTTACGGGCTTATCGAGCCTGAGGCGTAAGGTTATGGAGTATGCCTGGTTCACGGAGGATTGGTTCCCGGTGGACCGGATAACAGAATA
The DNA here is from genome assembly GCA_947588205.1 of uncultured Acetatifactor sp. Lineage (GTDB taxonomy): Bacteria > Bacillota > Clostridia > Lachnospirales > Lachnospiraceae > Acetatifactor. The sequence goes on from CANPYG010000087.1 coordinate 10,607, forward strand.
CGGCGCAGGGCCTTCATCGGTTCTGCGCCGTATTGCATGCCATAACATGTATCCGTACCAGATGTTCCCATTCTCCGCGCGCTTTTTATTGTCTCTGACCTGACATATCCGCTTTGAATCTTTACATATAATAAAAGGAGATTGCCGGATGAAAGTGTGGGACGCACATGAAAAATGTCCAAAACAGTTTCATGAAGAATATTCTTGAAAAAATTTTGCGGAATGACAGGTTGATACATTGGAAGGCTCTTGACACAGAATATTTGTGGCGCCTCCGCAAATGGATTATGGCGGAGGTCCTGCTGATAGCGGTCGCCGCAATGTTCATCGGAAGCAGCTATGTCGTCACTAGCGTGGGGTCGGGTTCCGTAAAACAGGACTTCATCAAATGGGTGGATTTTACGGTAAGCTATGAAGCGCTTTGCGCCGCATATGAGTGGGATGTCAGGACGCATGAAAGCGAGTATCCCATAAACTGGGTGGAGCTTCTGGCGGTGGAGGCGGCAAGAACGGGAGGGGAGTTCAATAAAAAGGCCCTGTCGGATCTGAAGGCGGTCGCCCAAAAGCTATCCACAGGGGAAACTACCATTCAGAAGCTCTCAGAAAAACTGAAATATTATGATTATTACAGGGAAGCCTATGGGGCCGTCCTGGATGGTCTGGTAGGGGAGTATGAAGAAGAGGTTGCCGGAGAGGACGGCGGGGGCTCATGGCGCACGGTGTATGGACTGAAGGCTTTTTTCCCGCTGGCGAAGGGGTTTGATTATACGGATTATGATGATTTTGGCGTGAGCAGAAGCTACGGTTATCAAAGACGCCATCTGGGCCATGATATGATGGGGCAGACCGGAACTCCGATCATGTGTATCGAATCCGGTTATGTGGAAGCGTTAGGCTGGAACCAGTACGGGGGCTGGAGGATAGGAATCCGCAGCCTGGACGGAAAGCGCTATTATTATTACGCGCACCTGCGGCAGAATTATCCTTTTGCGGAAGGCCTTGAGGAGGGCGACCTTGTGACCGCGGGGGATGTGATCGGCTATATGGGGCATACCGGCTACAGCACTAAGGAAAATGTGAATAATATCGAGGTAACGCATCTACACTGGGGTCTGGAGCTGATCTTCGACGAATCCCAGAAGGAGAGCAATAATGAGATATGGGTGGACGTATATTCGCTGACGAGATTCCTTGCCCGCCATAAACAGACTGCCGTCAAGGTGGAAGGAACCAAGGAGTGGGTGAGGAGCTCCGGTATCAAGGATCCTGCCGTGGAGGCGGAGAACCCGGAAGACACAGGGCGGTAAAGATTTTTCAGGTAAAGATTTTTCTGTGAAAAGTGATGTCAAGCATTTTTGAAAATGTCTTAAAAAATCAAAAACATTAGCGCCGTGTAATGTGGCGCTTTTGTCATTCTT
>CANPYG010000088.1 GCA_947588205.1 uncultured Acetatifactor sp.
AGGTAATCCATACGATCAACCCGTTTTTGGCTTTCGTGCATTTGCTCCATCAGGGCACAGCGGCATTGTTTGAGGAATCTTGTCAGTTCGTTCAGGCTGCCCGCTTGCAAAATGCGCTCGGCCTTCTTGATTTCCTCCCCCTTGCATCCCGCGTCGGCCATTCCCGTGAGCAGACTTTCTGTTTGTTCGCTCATCATCTCATCCCTTCCGAGTCCGACTTTTTTCTGACATCTACAATATAGCACATTGACATACCCCTCGCTAATGGTTATAATGAATATCGTGATATTCATTTTGCGAATATCACGATATTGAACGGAGGACACCCATATGGAAATTCGTACTTTAAGATACTTCCTCGCCATTGCAAGGGAAGAAAACATGACCAAAGCCGCAGAGATCCTGCACGTTACGCAGCCCACGCTCTCCAAAACGATGCAGGCATTAGAGGACGAGCTTGGAAAAAAACTGTTTACACGGCACAGCTTCAGTATTTCTCTGACCGAGGAGGGAATCCTTCTCAGAAAGCGGGCGGAAGATTTAGTTTCGATGGCGGATAAAATCATCGGCGAATTTGTGTCATTGGACGATTTAACCGGCGGAGACATTTATTTTGGGCTGGCTGAGTCATATCAAATCCGTTACCTTGCGCAGGAGATTAAGCGTTTCAAAGAGATTTACCCCGGCCTGCGCTATCACATCAGCAGTGGGGATACGGAACAGGTCACAGAAAAGCTGGACAAGGGCATCCTTGACTTTGCCGTGCTTGCGGAGGAGCCGGATACCGCAAAGTATCACTATCTCACCTTCCCGAAAGCGGATATATGGGGGCTTGTCATACCTGTGGATCACCCTTTGGCCAAAAAAGATAGTATCTTTGTGGATGATATTACCGGGCTGCCACTGTTTTGCTCGGAGCAAGGGTGGAAACGCGACATCCCACGCTGGGCCGGAGAAAAAATGGACAAGCTGCATCTGGAAGGCTCCTTTCGTCTGTCCTATAACGCATCTTTGTTTGTCAAGGAGGGTCTGGGGTTCTTGTTGACCTTTGACCATTTGATTGATACGAGTCCGGGAAGCGGACTTGTGTTCCGACCGCTTTCACCGAAATTGGAGGCAAAGATGTACTTGATTTGGAGAAAGTATCAGGCTTTTACACCTATTGCGGAACGTCTGCTCGCGGAATTGAAAGATAAGTTTACCTGAGTTCTGATGGTTTCAGGTTTCCATCCTGCTGTCAGCTGCGCTTTAGGATCGTAGCGTCACAGACGTCCGACGCTACATCCCGGTCCTCTGATAATATCCTGCGCTCACCTGGGTCGCCTTTCCAAGGAGACAAAGCTTCATCAGGCGCTTTAAAGTCTGGGAATAATCCAGCGGTTTCCCCATCGCCTCCCGGATCTGCTCCACGGAGCGCGGATAAAAGTCCAAACAGGATAAAATCCGCATATCCTGCTCTTCCAATCCTGCAGTTCCTTCACCGCCCGCCGCTTCGCACGCGTCCTCTTCCGGCGGGGTCAGACATTTTTTTTCGGGGAACAGGTGCTCCATCTCTTCCATAAAGCTTTCCGGGGATAGCACGATTCCGGCCCCCTGTTTGATCAGCCGGTTGCAGCCATCGCTTAAGCGGTCCGTCAGGCGTCCCGGAACCACATAGACCTCCCTCCCCTGTTCCAGGGCCATATCCACGGTGATCAGGGTTCCGCTCTTCTGCCTGGCCTCCACCACGATCAATGCATCCGCGAGGCCGCTCACAATACGGTTGCGGGGCGGGAAAAGGGATGCCTGGGGGCTGGTTCCCGGCGGATAAGCTGAAAGGATTCCGCCCCGTTTAAGGAGCGTTTCGTATAACGGTCGGTTCTGGGAGGGATAACAGATGTCCACGCCGCAGCCCAACACTGCAAAGGAGCTTCCGCCATCTTCCACAGCCGCTTTCTGCGTGATTCCGTCAATCCCCCTCGCCATGCCGCTGATCACCTGGACGCCCCTTCTGGCAAAGGTTTTCCCCAGCTCCTGCGCCACATACCTTCCATATTCTGAGCATTCCCTGGCTCCCACCACTGCCACTGCAAGCATCTCGTCCTCCGGAAGCTTTCCCCTGTAAAAGAGCCCATAAGGCGGATCCGGTATTTCCCTGAGCCTCCTGGGATAGGCAGGAGACGTTATGGTCAAAAAAGAAATCTCCTTCCGAATCAGCTTTTCATATTCTTCTACAAGATCCCATTTCCTTTTTAACGTATTCAATGCGTCCAGCTGGGCATGGGTCAACAGCTTTTCCAGCGCCTTTTCCTCCGCATGATAAACTGCTTCCGGCGTCTGAAACACTTTCAAAAGCCTGTCTATGCTTTTCCAGCCGATTCCCGGTATACTGTTCAGCCAATATTCATAAACCTGTCGTTTCATTGGAACCTTCCCTCCTCCAGTAGATATGATCCGCCATTCGATAACACATTGCCTCCAAAATATGCTCCTCCAGAATATCCTCCTCTCCCGCCAGATCCGCTATCGTCCTGGCGACCCGCAGGATCCGGTGATAACTCCTTGCGCTGAGATGCATCGATAAATACGCCCGCTCCATCAATTCTTGCTGCCTTCTCCCCAGATGGCAGAATTTCTCCATATCCCCGGCAGGAATATCCGAGTTAAAAAACAGCCTCCTTCCTCTTAGGAGGGATGCGTTCCCCCGGGAATTATTTTCTTGATTCCCTTGAGGCCTATAAACCTCTTGAGACCCATAACCCCCTTGGGACCCATAAACCTCCTGAAACCTCTCCTGCTGCTTCTTTTGGGCGGCGATGACGCGCCTGCGTATGGCGGCGCTGGATTCTCCGCCCAGCCCACCGGATGTCTTACCTGTTCCGTTCAGCTTTTTAATATCCATGGGCAGAACCTCGGCGCAAAGATCGATCCGGTCCAGGATAGGTCCCGAAATCCGCCCCTGATACTTCCTGATCTCACTCTCTGTACAGGTACATCTGCCGCGGTCCGGATAAAACCCGCAAGGACAGGGGTTCATGGCGCATACCAGCATAAAATCCGCAGGATAGGTTACATTCCCATACATCCTTGCCAGATGCACCTCATGGTCTTCAAGGGGCTGTCTTAAACTGTCCAGCGAAGGTCTTGCGAATTCCGCCAGCTCGTCCAGAAAAAGGACGCCCCTGTGGGCCAGGGAAATCACTCCTGGCTTAGGCATGCCGCTGCCTCCGGTCAGCGCGGCCTGCGTGATTGTATGATGAGGGCTTTGAAAAGGTCTTTTGCGCATCAGGGGATGGAACTTCTGCAGTTGCCCGGCGACGCTGTAAACAGACGAAACCTCCAGGCTCTCTTCCAGGCTAAGGGGCGGCAGGATACCGGGTATCCTCTTCGCAATCATGCTTTTGCCGGTTCCGGGCGGTCCTATCATCAACAGATTATGGAAGCCTGCGGCGGCGATCTCCGCCGCCCTTTTTGCCCCCTCCTGGCCGCAGACCTCACGGAAATCCAGCGTTTCTTCTCCTGGGTTCTCCGCAAAATATTTTTCCCCGTCCACTCTGCTCGCAGGCAGAATTTCTTCCCCTCCGCACTCTCCGCCTGCTTTCAGGAAACGCACCAGCTGACCGATATTCTCCACTCCCCTCACCGTAATGCCGGGGATCACGGCTCCTTCCATCGCGTTTTCTCCGGGCACGACACAGCTTTTTATCCCCTGCCCGGCAGCTTCCCACACAATGGGCAAAATGCCACGGACTCCCTTTACTTCCCCGTCCAGGCCCAGCTCTCCTGCAAAAAGAATCCCCTCCGTCCTGGACGCCGGGAAATATCCCAGAGATTGCAGCATACCGACCGCAATCGGAAGATCATACGCCGTTCCTTCCTTTCTTAAATCGGCCGGGGCGAGATTCACCGTGATCTTCATGGGCGCATGATCAAACCCCGCGTTGCGCAGCGCCACCTGCACGCGCTCCCTCGCCTCCCTTACCTCTCCGTTCAGGGAGCCAACCATGCTAAATCCCGGCAGACCTGTGGAAATATCCACCTCCACCTCTGCCAGATACGCTTCCACACCGTTTAAGCCTCCGGCAATAATCGTACTGATCATATTCTTTCTCCTCCTTTTTTACATAAATTTTCCTTTTAAATTTCACTATTTTTTCTGCAATAAAATTTCGCGAAAAGTTTTTATGCAGGTAATTCCTTCATGCAGGTAATTCCTTCATGCGGGAATTTAACCATGGGGAAAAATATTCCGGCGAAAAAAATATTCAGGCAAAAAGCTTATTCCTGCAGAAAAAAGCCGCAACTGCCAATGCCTATTAAGATCTTTCGCAACCTATTGCGATCTTTCGTGATCTTTTTCCTTTTGTCTTTTGTAAGGTGATTCTTTGTCTTTTGTAAAATAATAAATGGGAAATTTCCGAAAAAATCTTGAAAATAGAAAATCTGATTTACTATGATGAAATCTGATTTAGTTTTCCGAAATCTGATCTGCTATGATAACATCTGATTCCCCAAGGGAATCTCCGGCAGGCGGTGGGGTTGAACCTTCCCGCCTGGCGGAACTATTCTTTTCAATTAAATCCTGTTCTTCATGTTATCGGGATCCTGGGCAAACTGCAGAGCCATCTCCCGGTCTATGATACCTTCCCGGTAAAGCTGCGCAATAGCCTCGTCCATGGTAATCATGCCCAGCTTGCGGTTGGTCTGCATCACGCTGACCAGCTGGTGGGACTTTCCTTCACGGATCAGGTTCCGCACTGCGGGATTGACATGAAGGACCTCAAAGGCTGCCACCCGGCCCCTTCCGTCCTTCCTGGGGATCAGCTGCTGGGATACCACCGCTTCCAGCACATTGGAAAGCTGCACCCTGATCTGCTGCTGTTGATGGGGCGGGAACACGTCGATCACCCTGTCCACGGTGCTGGCAGCGCCGATGGTATGCAGGGTTGACAAAACAAGATGTCCGGTTTCCGCCGCAGTGATCGCCACACTGATGGTTTCATAATCCCTCATCTCACCCACCAGGATCACATCCGGGTCCTCCCGCAAGGCGGCGCGGAGGGCATTGGCATAATTGGAGGAATCCAGGCCGATTTCCCTCTGATTCACCATCGACATCTTATGGGAATGCAAATACTCGATGGGATCCTCCAACGTAATCACATGGGCATCCCGGCAATTATTGACTTTATCGATCAACGCGGCCAGGGTCGTGGATTTACCGCTTCCGGTAGGTCCCGTCACAAGCACCAGCCCACGCTTGCGCTGGTAAAGTTCCGTCACGGAAGCAGGAAGACCCAGCTCCTCCGGAGACGGGATTTTCGTTCCGACAAGACGGAACGCCATCGCGATGGAACCCCTCTGCTTAAAAGCATTTACACGGAACCTCCCACAGCCCGGGATCGCAAAGGACATATCGTACTCTCCGCGCTCTTCAAACCTCTCCCACTGCAGCTCGCTCATCACGCTCTTAGCAACCTCCAGGGTATCCTTCGGGAGCATCTTCTCATAATCCATCGGGATCAGCTCCCCGTTTACCCTCATCCGCGGGGGAATTCCAACCGTAATATGCACATCGCTGGCTCCGGACTCCTTGGCCTTTATCAAGATCTCGTCAATATTTGTCATAAAAACACTCCTTTAGTTTATTCAACGCCTTTTTCTCTATTCTGGAAACATAGCTGCGGGATATCCCCAGCCTTGCACCGATCTCACTCTGCGTAAGCTCCTTCTGTCCATACAGTCCATAGCGCAGGATCAGGATCTCCCTTTCCCGCCAGGACAGCTTTTCCTGCATCAGGCGAAATAATCTCCGGATATTACCGGCCAACTCCAGGCTCTCCACAACGTCCGTCTGCTGTTGTTCCAGCACATCTACCCAACGGACCTCATTTCCTTCCTTATCCTGTCCGATCGGTTCAAAGAGAGAAACCTCCTTCGATGTCTTTTTCTTACTGCGCAGCAGCATCAAAAGCTCATTATCTATACAACGGCAGGCATAAGTCGCCAATCTGCCCTTCCCGGAATCAAAGGTATCTATGGCTTTAATCAGGCCGATACAGCCTATGGAAATTAAATCCTCCATATCCTCATCGGTATTGGTATATTTTCTCGCCACATGGGCGACCAGACGAAGATTTCTCTCAATCAGAATCTCCTTCGCCATGTGCGCTTCCTCTTTGGTTCCTTCGCTGAGAAGACGGATATACTCGGCTTCCTCCTGTGAGGTTAGTGGTTTTTGAAAGGTTTTCAAAAAATAACCTCCGTAGGAACACTTTTAACAATAATCTATGAAGGATCAGTTTGTCAAGTGCCTTTCCCAGGTCTTTTCACAGTAAAAACTGCGCCAACACATAATTGCTCAGGTCGATCCCCTTTTCAGTCAGCCAAAGTCTGCCATCCCGGTACAAAAGCAGTCCGTCCGCCTGATTGCGCGCTATGACGGGCGCGTAAACATCCATCAGGCCGCAGCCGAACCCCGCCTTAAAGGCCTCCTCCGTAACCCCATCCATGAGCCGCAGCCCGAGAAACATGGTTTCCTCCATCTGCTCCCTGGCAGACAGGGGCTCAGGCGCACTTCTTGCGGCCATGGGCGCCTCAATATATGCATCCATATCCGAAGAATTGACGAACCGCGCTTCCCGGTAAAGGCTGGCAGCCCCTATTCCGAAGCCCAGATATTCTTTTCTGGTCCAATATCCCTTGTTATGGCGGCATTCATACCCCGGCAGGGCATAGTTGGAAATCTCATAACGCCTGTATCCCGCCTGGGCCAAAAGCACCTTTGTCCGATAATACATCAGGCGTTCTTCCTCCTCGTCCGGCAGAAAAAGCGTTCCCTGCTCCTTCATCCTGTAAAAGGGAGTGCCTTCCTCCACAATCAGGCTATAGGCGGAAATATGCTCCGGCATTGGCTTAAGGTGAAGGACGGCGCGAAGTGTTTTCTCATAGGAAGAAATGCTCTGCCCCGGAAGGGCGCTCATGATATCCACATTGACATTGGTAAAACCGGCTTCCCTCACCAGAGAATAGGTTTCTAGAAATTGCCCAAAGGTATGGATCCTTCCCAGGGTTTTAAGCTCCTCACCAGAAGCGGACTGCAGGCCGACGCTCAGCCGGTTGATCCCCGCCCTGCGGTACCTCTTAAGCTTTTCCCGGTCTGCCGTCGCCGGGTTGCATTCCAGGGTGATCTCCGCTTCCGGATGCAGGCGATAGCTTTCTCGTATCGTCCGAAACAGCTCCTCGACCGTATCCGGTTCCAGGACGGAGGGCGTTCCTCCCCCGATAAAAACAGAGCTGACCTCATACTCCCCGCACTCACCGCTTCTTCCCTTTAGCTCGGTAAAAAGCGCCTTCATATAACGCTTTCTGGTCTCTTCCCCCGCAGGAAAAGAAAGGAAATCGCAATAATTACATTTACGGATACAAAAGGGAATATGGATATATAATTCTATCTCAGCGCTCATTATTTTTTATCATCCAGCTTCAACACGCTCATAAAGGCTTTCTGGGGCACCTCCACGCTGCCGATCTGACGCATCCTCTTCTTGCCTTCCTTCTGCTTCTCCAACAGCTTCTTCTTACGGGTGATATCGCCTCCATAGCACTTGGCGAGCACATCCTTGCGCATGGCCTTCACCGTCTCCCTGGCGATGATTTTGCCGCCGATGGCAGCCTGGATGGGAATCTCAAACAGGTGTCTCGGGATCTCGTCCTTCAGCTTCTCGCACATCTTACGGCCGCGCTCATAGGCGGAATCCGCATGTACAATAAAGGACAAGGCGTCCACCTCTTCCCTGTTGATCAGGATGTCCAGCTTTACCAGCTTCGCCTGTTCATAGCCTTTCAGATCATAATCAAAGGAAGCGTAGCCCCTGGAACGGGATTTCAGGGCATCGAAAAAGTCATATATGATTTCGTTCAACGGAAGCTCATATTTTAAGAGGGCTCGAGACGCCTCAATGTATTCCATGCCAAGGTAACGTCCGCGCCGCTCCTGGCACAGCTCCATGATAGAACCGATATACTCTGAGGTTACCATGATCTCCGCGCTCACAACGGGCTCCTCCATATACTCGATCTCGGAAGGATCGGGCATATTGGTGGGATTGGTAAGGTCTATCACCTCCCCGTTGGTCTTGTGTACCTTATAGATTACGCTGGGCGCCGTTGTCACCAGATCCAGGTTATACTCCCGCTCCAGCCTTTCCTGAATGATTTCCAGGTGAAGCAGCCCCAGGAACCCGCAGCGGAAGCCAAATCCAAGGGCAACGCTGGTCTCCGGCTCATACTGCAGGGAGGCGTCGTTTAACTTAAGCTTTTCCAAAGCGTCCCTCAGATCCGGATATTTTGCGCCGTCCGCCGGATACATGCCGCAGAACACCATGGACTGCACCTTCTTGTAGCCGGGCAGCGGAGCCGCGCAGGGACGGGCGTCGTCTGTTACGGTATCACCCACAGAGGTCTCCCTCAGGTTCTTAATGGAAGCCGTAATATAACCTACCATGCCGGCGCTCAGCTCCTCGCAGGGAATGAACTGTCCCGCACCGAAATAGCCTACCTCCACGACCTCCTGCTTCGCCCCGGTGGCCATCATGCGGATCATGGTTCCCTTGCGCACCCTGCCTTCCATAATGCGGCAGAAAATGATCACGCCCTTGTAGGAATCATAAACCGAATCAAAGATCAGCGCCTGGAGGGGATTCTCCGGACTTCCCTTGGGAGCCGGGATCTTCTTGACGATCTGCTCCAGCACCTCCTCGATATTAATCCCGTTTTTGGCAGAGATCAGGGGGGCGTCGTGGGCCTCTAAGCCAATCACATCCTCAATCTCCTCCATGACCCGCTCCGGCTGGGCGCTGGGCAGGTCTATCTTATTGATCACCGGGAAAACCTCCAGGTCATGGTCCAGGGCAAGATATACATTTGCCAGGGTCTGCGCCTCGATTCCCTGGGCGGCGTCCACCACCAGGATCGCGCCGTCGCAGGCAGCCAAAGAACGGCTCACTTCATAATTGAAATCCACATGGCCCGGGGTATCGATCATGTTGAGAATATATTCCTCCCCATCCCTGGCCTTATATATGGCCCGCACCGCCTGAGCCTTGATGGTGATGCCCCTCTCCCGTTCCAGCTCCATATTGTCCAGGACCTGATCCTGCATCTCCCTGCTGGTCAAAAGACCGGTTTTCTCTATGATACGATCCGCAAGGGTGGATTTGCCGTGATCGATATGCGCCACAATACAAAAATTACGAATCCTGCTCTGATCCACTGCTGACATCCGTTTTGTCCTTCTTTCCGCTCTTCTTCTAACTGATTGTAGCAGAAATACGGCAATATCGCAAGTGCATTCTTCCGCGGAAGTCACTCTCCCGTCTTCCACGGAAGTTACTCTCCCGACAGGACCATGTCCAGAATATGGGCAAGGGGATCGCAGGCATTCATCGCCTCCTCCACCGTATTGTTCTGGGCGCCCAGCTCTATGAGCAGGTTCCTGGGGCGAAGGTGCATATTATAGCGATATGCCTTCAGATAGATTCTCCTGGTCAGCCCAGGATAGTATTCCATGGCCTTTTTCTGCAATTGAAAAGAAAATGCCAGGTTGTCATCCAGGTTCGCGTTATATAAATAAGAAATGTTGCCTGTTTTACGGGTCCTGCTCAAGCCGTTGAAAAACATGAAGCGGGCTGTGGGACGCCCGTCGATTTCCGTAACCAGATGCGTCTTTTCGTCTATGGCATCCCTATGTAAATCGATCACAACCTCTATGGTCGGATTCTCCTCCAGGAGCTTTGTGACGGCAGGCAGGGCAACGGAATAAGCTTTATCCCTGGAGGGAACATCATATTCCCCGTCATGATGAAGTACCTGGTATCCATAGACTTCTGTCAGGATCTGCGTCAAGTAGTCTCCTACGCCGACAATCGTTGTGGAACGGTCCCCATTCACGGAATCGGCGAAGGCCTCCTGGGAATGGGTATGATAAATGAGGATCTGCGGTCCGTCTGAGCTTTTATCGATCGACATGTCCTTGGAGGATAATTTATCCACATCCAGCTGGTCGCTTCCGATCATCGTGGAGCTGTCTATGGTATAAAAGCTCTGGACAAGAGTCTGGTAATCCTTCAGCCCTCCAAGGTCAACCTCGGATACCTGGGCGTGGGGAATGAAGTCCGTAAAGGAAATGGGAGCCTGTGGGAGATCCCCACCTATTTCTTCCGAATTTTCTCCCGTTCCTTCCCCCAATCCGTTTCCCGTTCCTTCCCCCTCATTGACCTCCCCTCCCGAAGCGCCCGTTCCAAAGTCCTGATTTCCAAGCTTCTTCGCTGCGGCCTCGTTTTCAGCGAGCAACAGGTCCGACCACAGGCTTTTTTCATCCGTATCCGGCGTTTCTCCTTCCCCGGGCGACGTTCCTTCATCAGGCGTTTCCTGTCCGTTCGTTTCCTCCTGTGTAGCATGCTCCTGCGCCTCCTCCCAGAGAATCCTCTCCAGGGTCAGCCTCTCATCCGCTTCCTCCCCGTCCTGATTTTCGTCTCCGCAGAAATGATAAATAGGCATAAACACACTGATCTGTTCCTCCATGATACTGCGCCAAATATCCATATCCGCTTCCACAAACGGGAAAACAGGTACAAATGTCTCCATGATCTCCTGCCCAAACAGCTCCGCGGCATAGGCGCCCAAAACCTCACCGAGCCGTGGTCTTACTTCACCATCGGTTTTGGAGCCCGTTCTTCCCGCCAGCATCAAAAGAAAAGCCAGTCCGGCTGCGGCAATGGCGGGACCGACAAATCGATTTCCTTTTTTTACGTCAATGCACTCCTCTTCCTCAGGGTTGTTCTATATATATGCCCGTTCCCTGTTCTCTATTCTTCCGGTCTCTTCTCCAAGCCTACGCTTTCCTTCCGCCGTCACGCGCCCTATTCCTCCAGCTCCAGCGCCCTGTTGATCCCTTCCGAAACGGTGAAACTGACTCTCTTGATCACCGCGTCAATATCCTTTCCCGTCATATACATATTGTTCAGCTCCGAAAATGCGGATCTGTGCTGACCCATATATTTCATGCGGTCAAATTCACTGTCGCCGTTCAGCAGCTTTTCCAAGGCATCCCCGACGATCGTGGCCGCATCCACCACCGTAGGCACGCCGATGGCGATCACGGGAACCCCGAGGCTTTCCAGCGTCAGCGCATTACGGTGGTTGCCCACGCCTGAACCCGGCTGGATCCCTGTATTGGTGATCTGAATGGTCCGGTTCAGCCGTTTCGTGCTCCGCGCCGCCAACGCATCGATCACCACTACCACATCCGGCTTTGTCTCCCCGATCACCCCTTTTACGATTTCAGAAGCTTCCATCCCCGTCTTTGCCATCACCCCGGGCTCTATGCTGCTTATAAGGTTCACATTTTCCCTGTTATAGGCGGCCTTTCCATACGTCTTCACCACATGCCTGGTGATGAGCAGATTATCCACCACCTGGGGACCCAGGGAATCTGCGGTCACTTCCCTGTTTCCCAGCCCTACTACCAGAATGGACTGCTCCTTCTGCGAGTCCGGTATCATTTGCTTAAGCTCCTTCGCCAGACATTCAGAAATCTCCCTGTGATAGTCCTCATCCGGCTCCACCATCGCCGGCGCTTCCATGGTAACATAGACCCCCATGGGCTTTCCCATGGCCTTCGCCGCATTTTTCGTATCGATCGTCACCTTTGTCACCTGAATATCCTCTTCTTCCTGATAATACTCATCCACCTTTACCCCCCGCAGTTCACTGTCCGCCTCGCCGATACTCTCCCGCGCCTCCAGCGCAAGGTCTGTCCTCACCTGAAAATTTCCCATTTCCTCGCTTTCCTTTCCAAGTTATTTTTGTTATGTTTTGCAAAAATAGCAAAATTATGTATTGACAAACTCCCGTTTTTTATTTAAAATCCCATTTTCGACACTTAATTACGATGAAAGAGCCGGAACCCCGCATAAATAAAGGGCTTCCGGCTCTTGCCA
>CANPYG010000089.1 GCA_947588205.1 uncultured Acetatifactor sp.
CTTTGTCGCCATGAAGGCTTTGTCCGGCGGCCTGATCACCAATTCCGCCGCGGCATACGCATTCCTCGCACAGTTCGATAACGTGCTTCCTATCTGGGGAGTGCAGCGGGAGAGGGAGCTGGACGAGTTTTTGTCCTATATCGACAATCCGCCAGCGATGACCGATGAGATCAAGGCTGTGATCGAGAAGGACAGAAGCGAGCTTCAGGGAGATTTCTGCAGGGGCTGCGGCTATTGTATGCCCTGTCCGGTGGGAATTGAGATCAACAATTGTGCCCGCATGAGCCTGCTGATCCGCCGTTCCCCGTCCGCGGCGCAGCTTACGCCCCAGGCGCAGGAGAAGATGAAGCTGATTGAAAAATGTCTGCACTGCAACCGGTGCAAGTCCAAATGCCCTTACGGGCTGGACACGCCCGCTTTGCTTCAGAAGAACTACCAGGATTATTGTGAGATCCTGGCAGGAAAAGAATATTAGGAATCTTAGTCATCCTGATTTGATATCCCCGAAACGTGGTATGTTTTTCCCACTTTCGGGGATACTTTTGTGTATAGGAATGACGGGGACAAAAATCCTTGTTGGTTTGGGCGGCGTTTTTTCCCTGACATTCTGCAGGACAAAAAGAAGGAAAGGCAGGAACAGACAGGATGCATTATCTGGAAATCGTGAAGGTACATGGACGGGAGATCATGGATTCCCGGGGCAATCCAACAGTGGAGGCGGAGGTAACGCTGCATGACAGGGAGGAAGAGCATTATTTTACGGGCAGGGCGGCTGTCCCTTCCGGCGCAAGCACGGGAAGGTTTGAAGCGGTGGAGCTTAGGGATGGCGAGACGAGATATTTTGGACTGGGCGTCCAGAATGCGGTGAAGAACATCAATGAAAAAATCGCCGGCGTCCTGTGCGGAAGAAACGCCGCCGAGCAGGTCCTGGTGGACAGGATTCTTCTGGAAACGGATGGAACGGAAAATAAAAGCAATCTTGGGGCGAACGCTATGCTGGCGGTATCCCTGGCGGTTGCCCGGGCATCCGCTAAGGCATTCGGTCTGCCCTTGTACCGTTATCTGGGAGGGGTGAACACCAAACTGCTCCCGGTGCCCATGATGAATATTCTGAACGGAGGAAAGCATGCCGCCAATACGGTGGATTTCCAGGAGTTTATGATTATGCCGGTACAGGCGGAGAGCTTCCGCGACGGACTTCGTATCTGTGCGGAGATTTATCATAATTTAAAGGGTATCCTGAAAGACCGGGGATTGTCTACGGGAGTAGGGGATGAAGGCGGCTTTGCCCCGGATCTGCCGGACGCGGAAAGTGTGCTGTCCGTGATCGTGGAAGCTATAGAGGCTGCGGGCTATACCCCAGGACAGGACATCAAGATCGCCCTGGATGCGGCCAGCAGTGAATTATATAAGGAAGAAACAGGGATGTATCATTTCCCGGGGGAGAGCAGCCTGAAGGGAGAAGAGGTCATACGCAGCACGGAAGAAATGATTTCCTATTATGAGGAACTGGTTGAAAAATATCCCATCGTTTCCATAGAGGACGGCCTGGCAGAGGATGACTGGGACGGCTGGCAGGAGATGACTGCCAGGCTTGGGGACAGCGTGCAGCTGGTAGGGGACGATCTGTTCGTGACCAATGTAAAGCGGCTGGATGCCGGGATCAAGCTGCATTGCGCCAACGCGGTCCTGGTCAAGGTGAATCAGATCGGCACCCTTACAGAGGCGTTAAACGCGGTGGAGATGGCCCATAAGAACGGTTATAAAGCCGTCATATCGCACAGGTCCGGCGAAACGGAGGATACCACCATTGCGGATATCGCGGTGGCGGTCAACGCAGGACAGATCAAGACCGGCGCGCCCTGCAGAAGCGACCGGACCGCAAAGTACAACAGGCTTTTGAGGATCGAGGAAGAGCTGAAGCAGGCCGCCCAGTATATGGAGCCGTTCAAAAAAATATGACAAAATGTCCGCCCCGCGAGCATGTACGCTTGCTGGAAGCGGACATTTTTTCTTTGTAAAAATAGGAAATGTTGCAAAAACCGCTTGACATCTCATATTTCACGCCTTATAATAAGGACTTAGTGAAGTGGGTGGACACTTTACTGCAATAAAGGAAAAAAGTAAAAAAGGACTGTCGAATGGCGGACACTTTTTTGAATTTAATCCTTCCCTTGTTTTTCTGATAGATTCAGAGAAAGCTTATGGCAGGGCTTTCTAATTTTCTGAAAATGAGGAGATTATGAAAAAATCAAAGATGCAGCGGAGAAGGGTTAAAGATAAATCAATCAAATCTCACAAGGAGGATGAATTATGAGAAAGAAAATTCTCGCATTTCTGCTTGCTGCGGTGATGGTGGTTTCCATGGCTGCCTGCGGAGGCAAGGACAATGAGACAAGCCAGCAGCCCACCGAAGGCTCCAAGACAGAGTCAACCAGCCCAGAAAGCAGCACCCAACCGGAAGAAACCGCGAAGTCCTATACATACAGGGAATATACCGCAGTTTCCCCGTCCAACTGGAATGAACTCACCTACAAGGACAACAATGATACTCAGATCATGGATTTCCTGAAGACCAGCCTCTTCACCTATAACTTTAAGTTCGATGAGGCGGGAGAGATCGTACCCGGTGAATTTGAGATGGAGTTTGTTGCCGCAACCGCCCTGGAGGACATTTCCGACAAGGTGGACGCAAAGTGGAACGTTCCGGAAGGAGGGAAGGGGTACGCCTATAAGATTACCCTTCGCGACGACCTCAAATGGGAGGACGGTACCAAGATCACCGCTGAGGATTTTGTGTACTCCATGCAGCAGCAGCTGGATCCCCTGTTCCAGAACTACAGGGCTGACAGCTATTATAACGGTGCTACCGTGATCGTCAACGCAAGGAACTATGTAAAGCAGGGTCAGACAGATGCGGCTGTTGATAACTCCTCAACAGGGTTATATACCGTAGCCGATCTGGTAAAGGGCGAGGACGGTGTTTATACCCAGCCGGATGGCGGCGCCATTAAGTTCTCCCTTCTGGACCCCTTAAGCCAGTGCGGCGGCAGCAGTGTAACGGATTATTCTTCTTACATGGATGCGGATGCCTTCGCTTCCCTGCAGGCTCTTGCGGATGAGAACGGCCGTGTGCCGGTGACGGACGATACCATCGCCCTTGTTACAAAGCTGATTGACACCGCGGACTGGGGCAACGAGCCTCCTGAGAATGTTCCGCTGTACATGGTTTATGAATATACCTATCCTGCGGTTGATTTCAGTGAGGTAGGCTTTTTCGTAGGCGACAATGAGTATGAGCTGATCCTGGTGCTTGAGAAGTCCCTTCCCCTTTTGAAGGAGGATGGTTCCCTTTCCTATCAGGCGGCTTATAACATGCAGTCCCTGCCTTTAGTAAAGAAGGATCTTTATGAGCAGAACAAGGTAGCTCCCACGGAAGGCTCTTCCCTGTGGACCACCACCTACAATACCAGCGCGGAGACCACCGCAAGCTGGGGACCTTACAAGCTGGAGAGCTTCCAGGCGGGCAAGCAGTACACCCTGGTGAGGAATGAGAACTGGTTTGGCTACAGCGATCCCCGGTACGAGGGACAGTACCAGACCACAAGGATCGTATGCGATACTATCGCCGAGTGGAACGCGGCATGGTTAAGGTTCCTTGCCGGCGAGATCGACGAAATCGGTATTGACGTATCCGTGGCTGACGAGTACAAGGGAAGCGCAAGGGCTTTCTTTACACCGGATGATTTCGTGGCTGCCATGCAGCTGCAGTCCAATGTGGAGCAGTTAAAGGCCCGCGAATCCGACGGCATCAACAAGTCCATCCTGGGATATGCTGATTTCAGAAAGGCACTGTCCCTTGGAATCGACAGAAACGACTATGCCACCAAGACCACCACGTCCTCCCTTGCAGGCTACGGCCTGTTCAACTCCATGCACTATTATGACGTGGAGAACGGCGGAGTTTACAGGAATACGGAGGAAGCAAAGCAGGTGCTCTGCGATGTTTACGCCGTTGACGTGAGCCAGTATGCAAGCCTTGACGAGGCGGCTGATTCCATTACAGGCTACAATCTTGAGGAAGCCAGAAGGCTCGTTACCCAGGCTTATAACGACGCCCTGGAAGCCGGTGATATTAAGGAAACGGATAAGGTTCTCCTTACCGTTGGTACCTCTACCATTAACGAAGTGGTACAGAGACGTTTTGATTACAGAAAGAACGCATATCAGGAACTGGTAAAGACCACCCCTCTTGAGGGCAGGCTGGATCTGGAGCTGAAGGAATTCAGCACAAGCTGGGCGGATGATTTCCGTGCCGGCGCATACGATATCTGTGACGGCGGCTGGTCCGGCGCCGCATGGGATCCCGGATATTTCCTGTTGGCTTACCTTTCTCCTGACTATATGTATTCCAAGGCATGGGATACAAGCTCAGCCCAGATGACCTTCACCATGAAGGGAGTAGGGGAGAACGGAGCCGATGTGACGGATACCATGTCCTTAATGGATTGGTATAACTGCCTGAACGGCATCCCCGGTTCCAAGTATGACTGGAGCGCGACAGCCCTTCCCAATGAGAAGAGGCTTCAGCTGATCGCGGCACTTGAAAGACAGGTATTGGAGGCTTATTATACGGTTCCTCTTTACAATAATTTCACTGCAAGCCTGATATCCTATAAGGTAGACTACATTACCTATGAGTACAATACCTTCATGGGATACGGCGGTATCCGGTATATGACCTATAATTATGATGATGATGCCTGGGCTGAGGCAGTAGCTGCCCAGAACGGCGAGCTGAACTACAAGTAACAGGCGTCCATATCGCCTTAGTGCTTATACAGGCGGGGGATGATATCAACCATCCCCCGCCTGGTCATATATCCGGGCGACGACTTTTCAAAGAGAGGAGGCCTTTGGTCCAAGGGCTTGAGTGATCATTATGTATATGTTCAAATATATCTGTAAAAGAATAAGCCTTATGCTTGTTACTTTTACGATCATTTTCATCACCTGCTTCGTCCTGGTGAAGCTGCTGCCGGTGGATGTATCCAGCGTCGGGATCGGCGAGGATGCGGATAAGATCATTGCCCAGATGGTATCCCGCGGCTATATGAAATATGACAGCGGAGTCGGCAAATATATCAATACCCCCATCCTGGAACAACTGGGAAAATATTTAAAGAGAATGGTTTTTTATGGGGATTTCGGAATCGGCTTCAGCATGCCCGAGTACCGCGGACGCGCGGTTTGGAGCGTATTCATAGAAAAGCTTCCCCCTACGATTCTGATCAATGTCTATTCGTCGCTTCTGGCCGTGCCCATCGGGATTGCCCTGGGTATTTTCGCGGCCCTGAAGAAAAACAAATGGCAGGACCACCTGATCAGCACCCTGGTCATGGTCTTTATTTCCGTGCCTGCCTTCGTATACGCTTCCCTGGTTCTGTACCTGCTCTGCTTCAAGCTGAGCGCCCTGCCCCTGAGCGTCATGTCCCTTCCGGACATTGTAAAGGCTTATCCTGAAAAGGGGTATCTGTATGTGCCCGGGGAATTTAACTGGTCCCTTTATTTCAATAAGAAAATGTTCCTCTCCATGCTGCCCGCCGTATTCAGCATGTCCTTCGGTTCCATCGCCGGATATGCCCGTTATACCCGCGCTGAGCTGACGGAGGTTTTAACGAGCGAATTTATGCTTCTTGCCAGGACAAAAGGGCTTACCAAGGCCCAGGCAACGGTGCATCATGCGCTGCGCAACGCCATGGTGCCGATTTTCCCGTCCATCATCGGTGAATTTGTAAGCGTCCTGTCAGGCTCGCTGATCATAGAAAAGATTTTCCAGATCCCCGGCGTGGGCGGTCTGTATCTGGCTGCCATCAACTCTACGGACTACGATTTCTTTATGATGCTTTCCGGCTTCTACCTGTTGGTAGGACTGTTGGCCGGACTGGTAGTCGACCTGTCATACGGGGTCATTGATCCCAGAATCAGAATGGGGGCGAAGTGATGAGAGCGGAAGAATATCAGATTTCAAGTGAAAAATTTGTCCTTCATTCCAAGGAGGGGCAACTGCATGATGAGAAGCTGGAGACAAAGCCGGTTTCTTATTTCCGGGACGCCATGCACCGTTTCGCCCGGAACAGAGCGTCCATAGCGGCGGCAGTGATCATCGGCATTTTGTTCCTTTTCGCGCTTCTGGGTCCCATCATCACCCCGTATAAGGTTTCGGATGAGGATATCAATTACGCTTATGTTTTGCCCAGGAATGAGCTTTTCTATCGGATGGGCATTCATTTCTGGGACGGCGGCCGCCAGATGGGGGTAACGGAAAGCTCCTACAGCCTCTACCGGGGGATCGAGGAGGAAACCGGAAGGACGGTCATCATGACGGAGCCTGAGGTGCGGACAGAGGAATATATGGGCAAGCCCACTTCTTATTATGATTTCCGCCTGGATACCTACAATGCCGTGGGGGTGAAGTTCGTCCTGCTCAGGTATGATGAGTATGTGGCACTCCAGCAGTATCAGGATGAAAACAATGTCCAGGTGATTTTCCCCATCACAGATCCTGCCTTAAGGCCGGAGGCGGAGCAGGATAAGACCAATGCCAATATCTGGTACCGCACCAAACTCGGTTCCGGAAGGAAAACGACTGTCGTCTATGATGAGAATGGAGATTTTATTCCCATTTATCAGGCGGACAACGGCACGGACCGATATACCAGCAGGATGTACTGGGAAGGCGATGAGAAGCTTTACAGCTATGCCGAGCAAAAGGATGGCAATATGTGGAATGTGCGTGTGGATTACCGCGAGTATTACAGATACATCCATTACAGGGCGGGTGATGGCATTGAGTATCCCAGCTTCCTCTTGGGGACCAATAACGCCGGAAAGGATCTCTTTACCTGCCTTGCCAGCGGCGCCAGGTTCTCCTTCCTGTTAGCCATTATCGTCGCTTCCGTGAACCTTTTTGTAGGGGCGGTATACGGCGCCATAGAAGGGTATTACGGCGGAAAGATCGACCTGATGATGGAGCGTTTCGTGGATATTCTGGCTTCCATTCCCTTTATGATCGTGATTACGCTTTTAAAGTATCATTTTGATGTATCACATGTGCTGATCCTGTTTATCGCCTTTTTCCTGACGGGCTGGACAGGCATGGCCGCCCGTACAAGGATGCAGTTTTACCGCTTTAAAAATCAGGAATATGTGCTGGTTGCCAGGACTCTGGGTGCCAGGGATGCCAGAATCATGTTCAAGCATATTTTCCCCAACGCCATCGGCACACTGATCACAGGCAGCGTGCTGGTGATCCCCAGCGTCATATTCTCGGAGACTTCCTTAAGCTATCTGGGTATCATTAACTTAAATACCGGAAGCCTTACCAGCGTAGGAACCCTGCTCGCTACGGGACAGAATTTCCTGTTTACCTATCCGCACATGATTTTATTCCCGTCCATCTTCATCAGCCTGCTGATGCTGAGCTTTAACCTGTTCGGAAACGGGCTGCGGGACGCATTCAATCCTTCTCTGCGGGGAACGGAGGAATAACAGGTTCTGGAACCATGTGAAAATGATACGAAAGGAATGTCTGTATATATGGAAAAGAAATTAGAAGTGAAGAATCTGCAGATATCGTTCCGTACCCAGGGCGGGATCTTAAAGGCTGTCAGGAACGTCTCCTTTGACCTGTATAAGGGGGAGACCCTTGCCATTGTGGGAGAATCCGGCTCCGGAAAATCGGTGACGAGCAAAGCGGTCATGGGGATCCTTGCGGGCAACTCCATTGTGGAGGGCGGCGAGATCCTTTATGACGGACAGGATCTGCTGAAAATTTCAGAGGAAGATTATCATAAGATCCGGGGAGACAAGATCGCCATGATCTTCCAGGATCCCATGTCAAGCCTGAATCCCATCATGCGGGTGGGGCAGCAGCTTACGGAGGCGATGCTTTTAAAGGCGAAAAAAGGAAAGAAGAACGCCAGAAATTCTTTTAACAGCCTGTTAAAGCTCTTAGGGGAGAACATCAAGGCGGCGGATGCCGAAAAGGGTCTTGATAACGGGAAAGAGGTGGATGAGAAGACCTCTACCTTTGACAAATTCTGTATTTCCGGAATCAAATATGAAAGCGAGTTCAATGAGGCTTACGGGAACGCAACCCGTCTGGACGTGGATACGGAGACGGCGCTCTTAAAATTTGAGAAGCACGCGAAGTTCAATGAAAAGAATGAATTTAAGCGTCTTCTCAAGCTTTTAAAGCTTTCCATGAATCCTTATGTGATTGTAAAAAATGAAAGGACGGATGCCTGTATCAGCGCCCTTTCTTCTCTGGCTGCCCAGAAAAAGCCGGATGAGAAGGAAGCGGTCCGGGTGCTGGAGGAGCTGCGCGCCCTGACGGCTGAGGCTCTTGCCAAGACGCGTCCCAACTTTTTTACCTTGGGCTATTACATGCTGAGAAAGCCGCAGGAGGATCTGACTTCCCTGCAGGCGGAGGAGATGAACCGTCTTACCAGAAGCTTTCTGGATAAGGATTATATGCTGGATTTCATCCGGATGGCGCAGGACGGCGTTTCCTATTCGGAGAAAAGGTCCACCGCCCTTAAAAAAGAATGTCTGCCGAAGCTGCAGGAAGCCCTGGCTTACTTCAAGGCGGGGAATCTGGCGGAGCATAAGTCCCGGGAATATCAGAAAGTCCTGAAGCCCGCGGTGGAGAAGGCTATCGACCATCTGAACGTGAAAAAAATCAGCACGGAATATGTGTTCGCGAGCGCCCTGGACGCCGCATTGGATGCTTATTTTGAAGGCGTCCGCAGGAATCCGGCGGAAGAGAAGATTTATCTTAGGAATAAGGCGAAGTATGACCGGATCATAAGAAAGGGGCAGAACCCGGACTGGGTGCTGAAGCCTCAGGTCGTCGTGGATCTGGACCTGAAACAGGAAAATATCTGTAAGATCATTGAGAATCTGATCGCTTATTATGAAAGCTGTATTGAAGGGGAAGAGCATTTTGACGCAAACGCCAGGGTCATAGAGATCGTGGATTACCTCAAAGAGCAGGCTTCCCGCGTCGTCGTGAAAATGAACAGATCCATTGCGAAGGCAAGGGCGATCAAGCTTTTAGAGGAGGTGGGCATTCCGGAGCCCGCGGTCCGGTTCCGGCAGTACCCCTTTGAACTCTCCGGCGGTATGAGGCAGAGAATCGTTATCGCCATCGCCCTGTCGGCAGACCCGGATATCCTGATCTGCGATGAGCCCACCACAGCCCTGGATGTTACGATCCAGGCCCAGATCCTGGAGCTGATCAATGAGATTAAGGAGAAGAGGCATCTTTCCGTTATCTTTATTACCCATAACCTGGGGGTCGTGGCCAACATGGCGGACCGGATCGCGGTAATGTATGCGGGCAAGATCGTGGAATACGGCATGTCGGAGGAAGTCTTCTACGAGCCGGCCCATCCCTATACCTGGGCGCTGTTAAGCAGTATGCCGGATCTGGAGACGGAGGAGCGTCTGGAGTCCATCCCCGGTACGCCGCCGAATATGCTTTACCCGCCGAAGGGCGACGCTTTCGCCCCCAGAAATATTTACGCGCTGGATATTGACTTTGAGCTGGAGCCTCCCCTTTTTGAGATCACGCCCACTCACAGCGCCGCCACATGGCTTCTTCACCCGAATGCCCCGAAGGTTGAGATGCCGAAGGTGATGAAAGCCCGTATAGAGCGGATGCGGAAGGAGGGCAGATAACATGGATGAAAAAAAAGAGGTCTTATTGAAGGTGGATCATCTGTGCCAGTATTTTAAATCGGGACAGCGTGAATTGAAGGCAGTGGATGATGTGAGCTTCGAGATCTACAAGGGAGAAGTGTTCGGTCTTGTAGGAGAATCGGGCTGCGGGAAAACCACCACGGGACGGTCCATTATCCGGCTTTACGATATTACCGGGGGATCCGTCTATTATAAGGGGGAGAGGATCTGCGCAGGCACCAGAAGCTATAAGGACAATATCAGGCTTGCCCGGAAATCCTATGCCGAGAAGAAGATTACAAAGGAAGAGTTTGACAGGATTGTGTCCGAAAACAGAGCGGAGATCAAATCCGCCCAGGCGGACCATAAGAAATGGGCGCGTACCGGAAAGGAACAAAATCTTCTCACCAATGAGATCCAGATGATCTTCCAGGACCCCATCGCTTCCCTGGATCCCCGTATGACGGTCCACGACATTATTGCGGAGGGACTTGTGATCCGCGGCGAGAAGAACAAGGAATATATTGACGAGCAGGTTTATAAAATGCTGGAAATGGTGGGGCTCGTAAGGGAGCATGCTTCCCGTTACCCCCATGAGTTTTCCGGCGGTCAGCGTCAGCGTATCGGCATTGCGAGGGCAGTCGTCATGAAGCCGGAGCTCATCATCGCGGACGAGCCTATCTCTGCCCTGGATGTGTCCATTCAGGCCCAGGTGATCAATCTGCTCAACGACTTAAGCCGGAAGATGGGTCTGACCATCATGTTCATCGCCCATGATCTGGCGGTGGTGAAGTATTTTTCCAACAGGATCGCCGTCATGTATTTCGGCAAAATCGTCGAACTGGCTCCCAGCGGCGAGCTGTTCGCCCATCCCTTCCATCCGTATACCAGATCCCTGCTTTCCGCGATTCCCCTTCCGGATCCCATTACGGAGCGGAAGAGAAAGAGGGTCGTTTACAATCCCATGCTGGATCACGACTATACAAAGGATGAGCCGGTCATGCGGGAGGTTTATCCGGGGCATTTCGTGAGATGCAGTACGGAGGAATTTGAGAGATATCTTAAGGAGTACCAGGAAAGCAAAAAAAACGTCCAGGGAAACAAGACAGCGGATCTGGAAAATGGGGCGAAAGCCGGTGATACCGGGAAAAAGGAACAGGCGCAGTCATGAGAAACGGAAAAAGATTCTGGATCTCCTTTCTCATCTGTTCTGTCTGCAGCCTTTTGACAGCGTGGTCCCGGGGAGTTTTCTCCCAGAAAGCCCCTATAGGGGTGCTGCATATCCTTTCCGACAGTTTCCTTGTGGTGGGGGTCCTGGCAGTTTGTATTGCGGTTCTTCTCTTTGTCAGCAACGAGGGAACCTTCGACATTTTTGTCTATGGGCTGCAATCCTTCTGGAGCTTTTTCAGGAAGGATATGTCAAGAAAATATGAGACATTCTTTGATTACAGGATTGCAAGACAGGAAAAGAAGGTTCCCTTTCTGTTCCTGTTTGTTTGCGGCGGCATTTTCCTGTTCCTGTCTGTACTGATGTATGCAGCCTATCGGAAGTACCTTTATTGTTAACAATTCTGGTTGTAACAGTTCAGCCAGCCGCCTGATTTGATGGAAAATCGTGCTCGCACGAATTTTCCATCATGTCTGGCGGCTGAGGGAGCGCCATATAATGAGCAAAGGTAGTCGCGCAGCGACGGAAAGCGCGTAAGCGCGGCTTTGCGAATGGCGCGGCTGAACTGTTACGCATTCTCATGACAGGGAATGCGAAATTTGCGAAAACTTCTGTCAAGCATTTTTGAAAATGTCTTAAAAAATCAAAAACATTAGCGCCGTGTAATGTGGCGCTTTTGTCATTCTT